>OMOG01000784.1:16201-34503 GCA_900290305.1 Candidatus Sulfopaludibacter sp. SbA4 | reverse complement strand
CCCGCCAGTGGCAGGTGCTCTGGCTGGTGGAGCGGCAGGGCATGGCGCTGGTCGCAGCGGGCCTCGCGATCGGGCTCGTGGGAGCGGTCGTCTCGACGCGCTTCATGCATGCGCTCCTCTTCCGCGTGGGTACGCGCGATCCGCTGACCTTCGCGACGGCTGCCGGAACGCTGATTGTGGTCTCGCTCCTGGCGTGTTATTTACCTGCGAGGCGGGCCGCCCAAGTCGACCCTGTAGAGGCTCTGAGGTAGACGCTGGGATTGGCAATCGGACCCAGAGGGTACCCCGCCTGCCCCACCAAGACGCGCCGCTGCATTAAAATGGTTCGGCTATGAGGGGTTGGCGCATCTCAGTTCTGGCGCTTTGCGCCGCATGGATACCGGCTGCCGGACAGAGCCCCGCCACCATCGATATCGACACTACCACCACCACTCCTGTTCACTCCGGATTTTCCGGTGTCAGCACTGACCTCGGTTTCCCGGTGGAGTTCTGGGACTACCGCTTCAACGCCCTTGCCGCTGAAGTCAGTTACGGCTGGCTGCGGTTTCCGGGCGGCTCTTCAAGCGACATCTACAATTGGCAGACCGGCGAGGACCCAGCCTCCTGGTACATGCAGTTTGCGAACGACACGGCTGGTCCGTCGCAGGCTGACATCGCACTGGTCGCAGGGAGGGGCGGCGCGCAACTCCTGGACGGCGCCAATCGCGCCAACCTCCTGGGCGCTTCCTTGATCGTGTGCGCCAACGGCTTCACCGATACCGCCGCTTCGATCGGTCAACTGGCGGCTTACGTCAAAGCCAACCAGATTCCCGTGGCGGCGTGGGAACTGTCCAACGAGCCCTACCTTTTTCCCGACTTCTTCTCCAGCGCAACCGACTATCTGGACAAGATGAAACCTTATCGCGACGCCATCAAGGCCGTCGACCCGAACGCAATGATCGCCATTTTCCTCCGCGACCCCGGCTCGGCCGGCGGGCAAAATGCGTGGAACAGCGCCGTCGCGGCGTACCCCAATCCGTACTGGGACGCGATTACCTTTCACCACTATCCACCGCAAAGCACGGGAGTAGTCTTCGCAAATTGGATGGCGGATGAAAGCGCGGTGCTTGTCAACAAGACCACCGCGCTGGTCACCGGTTTTACGCCGATCGGTCCGCCCGGCGTCAAGTTCCTGATCACCGAGTTCGATCCCTCCATACCCAACGATTCCAAAACAGGAAACTCATCCATTACCGATGGCACGTTATGGGGCGGGATTTACGCGGCGGAGTACATCATGCGTATGTCCACCGTGCCCTCGGTCCTGCACGCCGGCCCCAACGAGATTTCGTACAACGCCGGGGTGTCTGCCGCGAACGGCCATCAAGGCGAGGTCACGGCCGCGGCCACCGCCGGCAAAACCGTCGATACGGTGTCGCTGGACTTCGGGTTCTACCTCACGGCACAGGCCAACGGAATGGCGGTATTGAACGGCGCGATCAACCACGCGGTTCAATCGAACCAGACCACGGTTACGGGTGGCGTGACGGTGCCCGCGACGGGCGTGTCCGGGGGAATTCCGGCGTTGTACGCGATGAGCTATTCGAACGGCGCGGGCGGGTTGTCGGTGGTGGTGACGAACAAAAGCGCCACAGCTCACGAAGTGACTATCCGCATCAACGGCAACACGCCGGCGGGCCCGTTTCCGATTCAGTTTGTCACGGGAACCGATCCCAGTATGGCGAACACAGGAACCAACCCGCCGGCCGTGACCGTACAAAACGCCAGCTCCGATAATCCAGTGACTGTCCCACCTTACAGCGTGTTGCGCGCCGACCTGTCAGGCGCGGCCGTGGCCACGTCGCCCCTCGCGGTCACGCCTGCGTCGGGCAGCGGCCCGAGCGCGGTCACGAACGTCACTTTTACCGATCCGCGCGGCTGGCAGGATCTGGACGTGGTGAACGTGCTGATCAACAATTCCCTGGATGGGCGGAGCGCCTGTTATCTGGCCTACAGCCGCAGCGCCGGAATGCTTTACCTGGTGGCGGACAATGGCGCCACGCTGCTCGGCCTGGCGCTCAACGGGCAGGGCAGCGTGTCGAACAGCCAGTGTACGGTTACCCGGGAGGGCAGTGCCGCGGCAGGCAGCGGGAATCTACTGACACTTACTTTGAATCTGACTTTCAGTGCCACGTTCGCCGGTAACAAGATCGTCTACACAGCGGCCCGCGACGTACAGGGAAACAGTTCCGGCTGGCAGGCGCTGGGAACGTGGAACGTGCCGTTCACGCCTCCGGGGACGATCGCGGTGACTGGTTTGAATCGAGCTGGACAGACGTTCACCGCTGTACTGACCGACAGCAAGGGAACGGGAGACTTCGGCGTGGTGAACCTGCTGGTGAATACCTTCATCGACGGACGGCAGGCATGCTATCTGGCATACGTCGCATCGACCAATTCGCTGGCGCTGGTGGACGATGCCGGCGATGCCGGAGGGCCGTTCGCCGGAAGCATGGTATTAAACGGCGGCGCAGCCACGATCCAGAACAGCCAGTGCAGCGTGAGAGGGACAGGTATATCGGCGGTGAAGAACGGCAACACACTTGCATTGACGGTGAACATCACGTTCAAGTCCGGCTTCGCCGGCAACCGCATCGTGTGGGTAGCGGGGCGCGATGCGGCGGGCGGCAACAATACGGACTGGCAGGCCCTGGGGACATCTACCGTACCGTAGAGGATTCGCTCATGAGAAAAATCAAACAGACCTTAGCAATGGCGGGTCTGCTCGTCACTGTGGCGCCGGCTTACTCGCAATGTCGTCTTTACCTGGCGAACCAACTGGTCTCCAACCAGGGCCTCACTCTCTCACTCGAAGGTCAGCCGGATTCGACCAATGTGTGTCCTCTCAGCTCAGTGACCCTCAAGCTTGCCGTAGGCGATGGCACCGCCGTTCAACATGTCCAGAAGACTCAGAGCTGGCAGACCGGTGTGGTCTATACGGCCAAAGCGGTGATCACCGCGACGGGACCGCAGCAGCTTTTGAACTAAATGGTCAGTCACTTGGGACTGTGCAAAGCGCCTTCCAGCCCGCGCAAGGGACACCCTCCGGCTCCCTGGTTGCGGACTCCCCTCCGGCAACCGAGGGATACGTAGTCACACAAGTATCGCTACAGGTCTCGAACGGCCTCAACACGTTGTCGATCGCGCCCAACGGCAGCAACCCGATTCCCCTTCCGTAGATTGTGTTGCCGGGAGGACCGGCCCCCTGGCAGGCGGCTTTCACGGAAGATCCCACCCAGACCACAACCATGACGGCCAGTTTTCGCTTCGACGCTGCGGTTTCCAACCAGCATCAGTTCGACCCCTACGTCGACACTTACGGTCAGGCAGTTTATGGCACGTGGCCGTCGAAGGTGTCGGCAGACAGCGATCTGCAAGCCGCTGTTCCGGAGGAGCAGACCTGGTTCGCGAATAACGGGCCGCCCGGCGGCATGGACATCTATGGAGGTTCCACGCTCGCTGGCTGGACCGACAAGGCTACGGGTTACTATCACACTGCGTTTCACAGTAATCGGTGGTACCTGATTTCGCCTCTTGGAAATCCCCTGTTCTATATCGGGCTCACCGCCGTCTTCCCGGCCGTCACACCGATTACCGGACGGGAATCCATATTCCAACTGCCGCCCCAGACTGGAGACTTTGCGGCAGCTTACTCGCAAAACGCGAATGGCGATACGCAGAACACAACTTACGTTTCGTTCGACGTGGCCAACCAGGTGCGCAAGTACGGCAGCAAATGGAGTCAGATGCAAGACATGCTCCTGGGTCAGCGGCTTGCCGGTTGGTTGTTTGCGGGCGCGGGAAAGTTTGGACATACGCCGGCAGGATTTCCAGTTGACTCAGTACTGAAGCATGACGCCGTTTCGAACATTGTGACCGGCGGGCATCCCGACATTTTTGACCCCGGCATCGTCGGCCAGCTCAAGTCGACGCTCATGACCCAAATCCTCCCGGACGCGACGACTGCTTCAATTATCGGCTGGGGAGTCGGAAACGAGAAGGACGAGATCATCCTGACATCCGAAGTGCAGGCGATTCTGGATCTGGGGGCATCCGTACCGGCGAAGAAGGCGCTGGTGGACCACGCTCTGTCCGCCATCTACGGAGGCAGCGTGAGTGCGCTCGCGGCGGTCTGGAAGATCGCGGCGTCCACGGTGGCGGACGTATATGCATCCAAACCAACACCCCCGTCCGACCCCGTTTCCCTGGCCGCCTACAACCAGGATCTCGAGACGCTTCGCCAGTACTACGAGCGAGATTTCGCAGACCGTGCGATCGCTGCCACGGCACGCGTTCACCGGCTCCGGCTGGTGACATCGGATCAACGCACCATTGAATCCAACCTTGTCCCAGTGGTCGAATAGTTACAGACACCTCACCGCCCCTCCGTCTCTGCCACCCGCACCGTAACTCCCGAAGTCAGCGAATCGGGCGGATTCACTATAATCGGATCGCTCAATTCCACGCGGCCCTCCGGCGATCGCGCCTTACGGCAGTCAGGAAGGTGTTGGGGTAAAGGGCATCCAGGATCATGTGACTCAAGCGAGTTCGTCCCAGTCGTCGGAGCTTATGTGGGCTTGACTGAGAATGCTCCGCAACGTGCCGACGGGAACCTCGTGTTTCCTCGGGACGATGGCAATATCGGTAGCGTCGGCGGAGGATCGAACGAATTTGACGTGACTGCCCCTCTGGCCGGCTTCCGTAAAACCTGCCGCCTCGAGCCGGCGCTTGACTTCGCGGAAGGGTTGCGGCTTAAGCCGCCCCAACCTCGACCTCGATCATGCGAACGTGCGGCGGCCTTGTTGCCCGTGGAGGCTCAAAATAAAGCTCGAGCGCTTCCTTCAGATTATCGAGAGCCTCTTCCTCGCTCTCGCCCTGGCTGGCTACATCCACCTCAAGACATTGGGAAACGTACCACTTCCCCTCGCGCCAAACAGTTGCAGCGAACGGACGTTTCATATCCGCATTTTGTCATAATGCATGCCCGGAAGTCTTGCCCCTCGTTCCTGAGAGGCAATGATCGCTGACGCTCGCCATCGGTCCGGACCGATCTGCGGAACGGCGTGGTAATCGAGGGCGCTGCGGCGGATGCCGACAGTAGGGCGACCTGTCGGGCGTAATACAGAGGCAGACTTCCTCGAACGCCGTTTTCGGGACCAGTTGTCCGCCAAGGCGACCGGCTGCCCCAAGGGGCGGCGCAGTTGGACCGGTTCCCGACTACCTTGATGTGCGCGTCCCGGGATCGATTTCGATTCAGCCACCATCGTGGATCCATATTGTTCAAATCGGCTCTCCGCCCCCTTGCAAGCGATCTTGCACTCGAATGGAAGCCGGCGCAAGCGGGCCGGTAGTGATTACACCGGAGGGTATGAGCAGGAAATCGGGCGATCCGCAGGCACGAAATCGCCGCTCTTCGCGCTGGACAGAGATTGTTAAATGCCTTGAAGAATTCCCGGCCCCTGAAATCACTATTGCTTCCGAAGGTATGGCCGGAACACCATGGGTGTTCAGAGGCCTCAAGAACTCTCGCTACCCATTGCAGCCCGCGATCGAGCGCGAAGCGCAATCCAAGAGGATGCAGTGGCCCGAACTAGAGGTTCTCGTTTCGTCTGAGTTCAAATCGCGGGCGCGAGTACATCTCAGATTGGTAGTATTACTTTACCATCCCCCTAGGCCATGCCGCCAACGCCTCACCGCCCCTCCGTCTCTGCCACCCGCACCGTAACCCCCGAAGTCAGCGAATCGGGCGGATTCACGATCACGCGATCGCTCTCCGAGATCCCGGAGACCACTTCGACCTCCGTGCCGTAATCCTTCCCGAGGATCACGGAGACCAATTCCACGCGGCCCTCGGGCGATACCACCCCCACCTGCAAACCTTCGCTCCGGAAAAGGAGCGCGTTCACCGGCAGAATCAGCGACGGCGCGGCGGACGGCAGTTTCAGATGCACGGCGGCGTACGCCCCCGGCAGCAGCGCGCCCGAGCGGTTGTCCACGTCTACCTCGGTCAGCAGCGTACGGGTCGCCGGGTCGATGGCCTCGGAGGTCCGCACCAGCTTTCCCGTGAACCGGCGGCCGGGGAATTCGGAGAGCACCAGGTCGGCAGTAACGCCGGGAACCGCGGAGCGCGAGTACACCTGCGGCAACCGCACAAACACCCGCAGCGTGGCGGTGGACGCCATGTGAAACAGTTCCTGCGCCGGACCGCCGTTGCCTGCGTTCACCAGCGCCCCCACGTCGGTGTTACGCGCGGTGATCACGCCATCGAAGGGCGCCTTGACGACCTTGTAGCCTTGCAGTTCCCCCAGGCGCGCGAGGTTGGCCTCTTCCGAAGATACCGTGCTCTGGGCAGCATTGATGGCCTTCTCCAGCGCTTGCACATTCGCGGCCTGGGCCTGGTACTGCGCCTGGTATTGATCGTTCTCCTGGCGCGACACCGCGCCCTTGGCGACCAGGTTGGCCCACCGCTGCGCCGTGACCCGAGCCAGTTCCTCGTTGGTCCGGCCCAGTTCGTGCATCGCGCGGGCCTGCTCCAGCGCGGCCCGCGATTGCGCCAGCGCCGCATCCGCCTGGCGGACCTGTTGATCCAACTCGGGCGCATCGATTTCCGCCAGCACCTGCCCGGTCTTCACGCGCGCCCCGATGTCCACCTTCCATTCCTTCAAATATCCGCTGGCACGCGCGTAGATGGGCGAGTCCGTGAAAGCCTGGATGTTGCCGGGCAGCACCACTTCGTCCTTCATCGCGCCGCGCTTGGGACGGACCACCGAGACGGTCGGCACCGCAAGCTCCAGGGTCTGCTGCTTCACGGCGGCCGCGGTCTTGATGCGGGCCTGAATGCCCCACGTCACAATGCCCGCCGTGCCCAGCAGCAGGACGATCACAATCAGCGCCAATTTAGCGCCCCGTCTACCTTGTGCCATCGTGCCTCCGGCCGCGGTGCAGCGCGGTGAACACCGTGGGAACGAAGAACAAAGTCGCTATCGTCGCCAGCATCAAGCCTCCGATGACCGCCCTTCCCAGCGGCGCGTTCTGCTCGCCGCCCTCGCCCAGCGCCAGCGCCATCGGCACCATCCCGATGATCATGGCCAGCGCGGTCATCAGCACCGGACGAAAGCGCGTGAAGCCCGCCTCGATGGCCGCGCGTTCCACGTCCCCGTGAAGGGCCAACTGCTCCTTGGCAAAGCTCACCACCAGGATGCTGTTGGCGGTGGCCACCCCCACGCTCATGATGGAGCCCATCATCGCGGGAACGCTGAGGGTGGTCCTGGTGATGAAGAGAAACAGGACGATCCCCGCGAGCGCGGCGGGCAGCGCGGTGATGATGATGAACGGGTCGAGCCACGATTGGAAATTGACCACGATCAGCATATACACCAGCACCACTGCCAGCAGCAGGCCGCCGAGGAGCCCCGTGAACGAACTCTGCATGGTTTCGATCTGGCCGCGCACCGTCAACTGCGAGCCGCGCGGCAGGTCTTTGCGATTGCGGTCGAGAATGCGATTGATATCCCGCGCTACGCCGCCCAGGTCCCGATCCTGCACCGCGCCGTAGATGTCGATCACGCGCTGCAGATTGTAGTGCGAGAGCACCGCCATCCCGGAGCCGCGCGTGGTGGAAGCCACATCGCCGAGGATCTCGGGCCACGCGCCCGCGGAGCCCGAGATGGGGATGCTGTCGAGATCGCCCAGCGAGCTGACGCTATACTGCGGCGCCTGCGTGACCAGGCTGTAATTCACTCCGTTGCGCGGGTCGAGCCAGAACGTGGGGGTGGTCTGAAAGCTGCCGCTGAGCGAAACCAGCATGCTGTTGGCGATGTCGCGCTGGGTGAATCCGCTCTCCGCGGCCTTGGTGCGGTCCACGAAGATGTGCAGCTTGGGCTGGTCGAATACCTGCTGGATGCGCAGGTCCACCGTGCCGGGCACTTCCCTCAATTGCGCGAGAAGCTTGCCGGCGAACGCGCGGTTGGCGTTTACGTCCTGCCCAACCACCTGGATATCCACGGGCGCGGGCAGTCCGAAATTCAGGATCTGGCTGATGATGTCCGCGGGCGGATAGTAGAACGCGACGCCGGGGAATTGTTGCGGCAATTGCCGCCGCAACTCGCGGACGTACTCTTCCGTCGGACGATGCTTCGGCGCCAGCGAAACCAGGATATCGGCATCCATGGTGCCGATGGGCGCCGAGGTGCTGTAGGACAGGTTGATGGGGCTGTAGGGCAGGCCGATATTATCGATCACCGCGACCACTTCCCGCGCGGGGATCACCCGCCGGATGGCGTCTTCCACCAGGTCGCAGATGCGCGCCGTCTCTTCGATTCGGGTCCCGGTCTTGGCGCGCAGGTGCAGCTTGAACTGGCCGGCGTCGCTGACGGGGAAGAAGTCCTGCCCCAGCCACGGAATCAGAAAACCAGTCAAGGCGCACATCCCCAGAAACGCCGGCAGGAAAATACGGCGGTGCCGGATCGCCCCTTCCACCTGCCTTCGATAGCTCAGCCGGGTGGCTTCGAACCCGCGCTCGAAGGCCTGCTGGAAGCGCGCCGGCAGGTTCCACGCGGCCGGCTCGCCGGCCCGGTGGCCATGCTCCTGCAGCAGGTACATCGCCATGGTCGGCACCAGCGTGCGCGAGAGCACGTAGGACGCCAGCATGGCGAACACCACCGCCTCGGCCAGCGGGATGAACAGGTAGCGCGCCACGCCGGTGAGAAAGAACATGGGAAGAAACACGATGCAGATGCAAAGAGTCGAGACCAGCGCGGGCACCGCGATCTGCGCGGCGCCATCCAGAATGCCGCCGCCGAGGGTCTTGCCCTGCGCCAGGTTCCGCTCGATATTCTCGATGGTCACGGTGGCGTCATCCACCAGGATTCCCACGGCCAGCGCCAGCCCGCCCAGGGTCATGATGTTGATGGTCTCGCCCAGCGCGCTAAGTACGCAGATGGAAGTGAGAATCGAAAGCGGGATGGAGACGGCAATGATCAGCGTGCTCCGCCAGCTTCGCAGGAACAACAGGATCATCACCGCGGTGAGGCACGCGGCGATCACCGCTTCGCGAATCACGGAATTCACGGCGGCGCGCACGAAGACCGATTGGTCGGCCAGCGGCTCGATCTTGAGCGCCGGAGGCAGGGACGCCGAAATGCGGGGCAGCAGGTCGCGCACGCGGCCGACGATATCGAGCGTGGAGACGTCGCCCACCTTCTGGATGGTCAACAGCGAACCGCGCATTCCATCGCGGCGGACGATGTTGGTCTGCGGCGCGAAGCCATCGCGCACGTGGCCGACATCGCGAACGTAGATGGTGGTGTTGCCCAGCGCCTTGATGGGCAAGTCGTTCAGCTCCTCGACGGTTTTCGGACTGCCGTTGAGGTCGACGTCGTATTCGAACTGGCCGATCTTGGCCGTCCCGCCCGGCAGGATGAGGTTCTGCACGCCGACGGCGTTGACCACGTCCGCCGGCGAAAGGCCTTTCGACTGCATCGCCGGGACCTGGAGATCGATCATCACCTGCCGCTGCTTCCCGCCGTAGGGCCAGGGGACGGCCGCTCCGGGAACAGTGGCGAGTTGGGTGCGGATGAAGTTGGTGGCGAGGTCGTTGAGTTGCTGTTCGGCCATGCCCTTACCCGAAAGCGACAGTTGCAGAATCGGAACGCTGGATGCGTTGTAACTGATGGAAAGCGGCGGCACCGTGCCCGGCGGCATGAGCCGGGTCACGGGCTGGGTGGAAGCCGAGACCTGGGAGACGGCGGCGTCCAGATGCACGTTGGGATGGAAGAAGATCTTGACGATGCCGACGCCCTCCACGGTTTGCGACTCGATGTGATCGATGTCGTTCACCACGGTGGTCAGGATGCGCTCGAAGACCCAGGTGATGCGCTCTTCCATCTCTTCGGCATTCAGCCCGTTGTAGCTCCACAGGACGCTCACCACCGGAATGTTGATGTTGGGAAAGATGTCGGTGGGGGTGCGCAGTATGACCAGCGGGCTGATCACCAGGATCAGCAGGGCCAAAACGACAAAGGTATACGGCCGGTCGAGCGCGATCCGTACGATCCACACGTTGCGAAGACTCCCGATGTTCATGATAATCGACCAGGGGGGTGCGTTTGCATCTGATCACACGCAGGGACCTGGAGAGGGCGGCGCTGGTTCTGTTGGCGCGCGTCCGCAAACTGGCGGGCGCGACCGGGCTCGATGAGATTCTGCGCTCGGCTTCGGAGCGGAGAAAGATTCCCGCGGCGGCGGCCATGGTCGCGAACGCGGAGAAGACCATCTGGTCGGGCGCCTTCGGCACGCGCGATTCCGCGTCGGGCATGCCGGTGACCACCGAATCCATCTTTGCCATCGCTTCGATGACCAAGGCCGTCACCTCGACCGCGGCCTTGCAACTGGTGGACGCGGGCAAACTCAAGCTCGATGAACCCGTGGCCCGGCACCTTCCGCAGTTGGGCAAGCTGGAAGTATTGCACGGCTTCGACCGCGACACGGGAAAGCCGATTCTGCGGCCGGCCGCGAAGCCGGTGACACTGCGGCGCCTGCTGACGCACACCTCGGGATTCGCCTACGACACGTGGGACGAAAGCATGTTCCGCTACGCCAAGCAGGCGGGACCCGCCGGTACGGGCGCAGTCCCTCCCCTGATGTTCGAGCCCGGAACGCGCTGGCAATATGGAACCAGCGTCGACTGGGCGGGGCGGCTGGTGGAAGCGGTCAGCGGACAGACCTTGGAAGAGTATTTCCAGCGCCATGTTCTGGGGCCGCTGGGGATGAAGGACACCAGTTACATCCTGCCGCCCGAAAAGTTCGACCGCCTGGTGAGCACTTGGGAGAGGCAGGGCGACGGGTCGCTGGCGGAGGATCCCCGGAAGCAGCCGGCGGTTCCGAAGTCTTTCAACGGCGGCGGTGGGTTGTATTCCACGGTAGGCGACTACACGCGTTTCATGCAGATGATTCTGCGGCGGGGGCAAGGCGCGGGCGGCGAGCGGATCCTGGATGCGAAGACCGTGGGCATGATGGCCACGAACCAGATCGGCGGCCTGAGCGCGGGGAAGATGAAGACCTTCCGGCCGGACCGATCGAGCGACGTTCAGTTCCATCCCGGTTTCACGGACGGATTCGGCTTGGGATTTCTGATCAACGGGACGGCGTACGAAGGCGGCCGGTCGGCCGGAAGCCTCGCTTGGGCGGGCCTCTACAACACGTTCTATTGGATCGATCCGCATCGCGGCGTGTGCGCCGTATTGATGATGCAGTTCCTGCCGTTCGTGGATAAGGACGCGATCGGCGTGTTGAACGATTTCGAGCGCGGGGTGTATGTGGAGGCTGGGGGTTAGCGGGAGCGCTTACCGTTCCAGCCTGCCAGCGGTCCAGCGACGTGCCGTTCGCTGGTAGCGTTCGAAGAGCCGCTTTCGCGCCTCACCCTCAGTGGTCCCGAGTTCGCGCCCAAGGGTTACCCGACGAGCGTTCCGAGTCTTCGGATTGGCAAATGCGAGCCAGAGTCGATCTTGTGGGCTCTCGGTAACCGAAACCTCGTACTCTTCGAATTGTGGAAACAGCGGTGAGGATGGGCATGGCCTCTCCGGCTCACCATCCACCGTTTGATGGCCGCACGCATACGCTTCAAACGTTCCTTCGTCGTGCTCGGATAGGGGAATGGGCTGACTGGACACGAGCGGTGCGCCGCAAACCGGGCACTGAAAATCGGAGAGGGCCTCTTTTGTAAAATTCAGTTCCTCTTTGAGAGGAATCAACCAGTGATTGCAGTTCTTCCTGGGTGGGCAGGCTTAACTTCAGAGCTTCGGGCAACTGATACTGCGACACTCCGATCGGCTGGCTCGTCTTCCTGAGGGCGTATTCCACGGTGATCTCGTTGCGCTCCCGGCATAGAATGATACCGATGGTCGGCTGGTCGGTTGGCTGCCGAAGCTGGTCGTCAACCGCTGAGAGATAGAAGTTCATTTTCCCGGCGAACTCCGGTTTGAACTCCCCGATCTTCAGGTCGAATACCACAAAGCAGCGAAGGCCCAGGTGATAGAAGAGCAGATCGAGACGATAGTCCCGATTCCCGACCTCCAGAGGATACTGGTTCCCAACGAAGGCGAAACCCTTGCCCAACTCCAGTATGAGGTCCCTGAGGTTCTGGAGCAGGCCCTCCTCCAGATCCCGCTCCTGCATTTCCGCTCCCAATGCCAGAAAATCAAAGTTGTATGGGTCCTTGATCACCTGCCTCGCGAGATCGGATTGAGGCAATGGCAATGTTCTGTCGAAATTGGTGAGCGCTTTCCCCTGCCGAACATAGAGCCCGCTTTCAATCTGATGAACCAGGACGTCGCGGCTCCAGCCCTGCTGGAACGCCTGGCGGGCGTACCAGAGCCGCTCGTCAGCGGCCTTGAGCTTTTCCAACAGCGCGATGTTGTGCGACCAGGGAATTTGTGCAAGGGCCCCTTGCACAATTGCGCCGTCTGGCCACGCCTCCGCCAAAGCTCGCATATACTTCAGGTTACGAGCCGAGAGGCCGATCATATCCGGGAAGTCCCGGCGTAGGTCCCGTGCCAATTCGTCAATGACTTTAGCGCCCCAGCCTTCTGCTTGCTGGCGCTTGAGGATATCGGCACCGATTTCCCAGTAGAGAAGGATTAGCTCCCTGTTCACCGAGACGGAAGCCTTGATCCGGGCAGTGCGAATCCGCTCCTTCAACGCGGCCAGGAGTTCTGAATACCCGCCGGTCGGCGCGGGCGAGTGACCCACTCGTTCGGCCGGAACCACAGCCGATTCAGATGAAGCCTCCCCAACGAGATCAGCGATCTCGGCCAGGCGCTCACGGAGGATTTCCAAATCCTGCGCACTCTTCTGCCATAACAGCCTTGCACCCGGAAACACGCTGGACGGAAAACCCAGCTTCTCGATTTCCGAACGAAGCGCGACAAGTGGCTCCTCAAGAGGAATCGAAGCTAACGTCTGTTTGAGCCGGGCCGCGAAGGCCCAAACGGCGGGTTCCGTGGCCTGAAAATCTCGCCATAGCGCCTCGATCTCGCTGTTCAATCGCTGCCATTCACGCTGCGCTATGTCGCGCTCCTTTTCTCCTTTGATAGGATCGAGACGTTCCGAAGCATAGCGATCCCGCATTTCTGCAAGTCGGTTCAGCTCGGGAATCTTAGGCAACAGAGATTCAATCGTCCGAAGGATCTCTTCGAGTTGTCGTCGTTGCTCGTCGATCCGCTCCCGGAAATTGGCAAGCCGGTCTTCAGACATGTGGTTCCTCGGTATACGGCCGGTCGAGCGCGACTCGTACGGTCCAAACGTTGCGAGGGCTCCCGAATGTTCATGATAATCCGACTGCGGGACGCGCGCCCAATCGGGATCGGGGTCGCATTCCGCCTCCGCTACCGCCGATCGCGAAAGCTCTCCAGCCCGGGATTATAAGTATGCTGGTCGATAGCTTAAACTGTATTCATGATGCCGGTGTGCCGCGTTGCCTGTTTCCTCGCCTTCGCGGCCGGCGGTTGCTGCCTGCTGCGGGCGCAGACTGCCCCACAGACGCCCCCCGCCCAGAATCCGCCGGAGATGGCCACGCACGATGAACAGGCGTCCTTCAAATCCAAGGTCAACCTGGTGATGGTGCCGGTGGTGGTCCGCGACGCACACGGCGACGTCGTGGGAAATCTCACGAAGGAGAATTTCCAACTCTTCGATAAGGGCAAGCCGCAGGAGATCGCGCGCTTCAGCGTCGAAAAAACGGCCCTGTCCGCCAACGATTCCGGCAGTAAGCCCGCTACGGCGCCGGAAGGCGGCGAACCCGCGGTGGCCGCCCCGGAGCGCTTCGTCGCCTTCGTATTCGACGATGTGCACCTGGCCCCCGGCGACCTGGTCAAGGTCCGCGAAGCCGCCGACAAGCACATCGACGGCCTGGCGCCCTCCGACCGCGTGGCGCTCTACTCCATCTCCGGCGAGGTAAGCCAGGATTTTACGGACGACCGCGCGAAACTGCACGCCGCACTGGCGCGCATCCGCCCCGCGGTCATGGTGCGCGTCGGCGCGTTCAACGACTTCGACCAGAGAGTCCTGCTCTCTCTGGCCAATCTGAAGGCGATCGTCAAGCGCATGGGCGTGGCGCCCGGTCAGCGGATCGTGGTATTGGTTTCGCCCGGTTTCTTCACCACCTCGCCGCTGTATATAGACGACATCGTCGGCATCATCGAACAGGCCATCCGTTACAAGGTGATCATCAGCTCGCTGGACGCCCGGGGGCTCTATACCGATCCGCAATTCAGCGCCGCGCCCGGTGGACGGCGCACCCTGACCTCGATGCTGATTGCGTCGGACCTGATGGCGGAGCTGGCCTCGGGCACCGGCGGAACGTTGTTTCAAAACAGCAACGGATTCGACGAGGGATTCCGGCGGATCGCGGCGGCGCCGGAGTATCTCTACCTGCTGGGCTTCTCGCCGCAGAACCTGAAGTCCGACGGCAGCTTTCACGCCTTGAAGGTTTCCCTGAAGAATGCTCCGGGCCTCACCTCTTCGGCGCGCCGCGGGTATTACGCGCCCAAGCGCACCGACGATGCGGCGGAAACCGCGCGCCAGGAAATCGAGGCGGCGCTCTTCTCGCGCGAGGAAATGATGGAACTGCCCATCGAGTTGCATACGCAATTCTTCAAATCCAGCGAGCAGGCCGCCAAGCTTTCGGTAATGGCCCACCTGGATTTGAAACAGTTCAAGTTCCGCAAAGCGGACGGGCGCAATGGCAACGAAGTGACGCTGGTCTCCGGACTCTTCGATCGCAATGGCAACTATCTGCAGGGGATCACGAAGGTGGTGGAACTGCGCCTCAAGGATGAAACACTGGCTCACCTGAGCAAGGGCGTCACCGTGAAAACAACTTTCGATGTGAAGCCCGGAATCTACCTGGTGCGCCTCGTGGTTCGAGACACCACGGGCCAAGCTCTGTCGGCGACCAACGGCGCTGTCGAAATTCGGTGAAGGTGGGGAGCCGCGCTCCCCGTGCGCCAGGGCCGCGCAAACAGACGGCGTGCCCGAGAATCGGCCAAAGCAAACCTGATACTCTGAAACCGGAGAAAAAACATGGAGCCGTTCCGGTATCACGTGTTTGTCTGCGACCAGCAGAAGCCCGAGGGCGTGCCGTGTTGTACGGCGCGGGGTGCGGGCCAGGTTCTAGAGGCGCTGCGGCGCGAAGTCAACGTGCGCGGCCTGGAGGACGAAGTCCAGGTGACGACGTGCGGCTCGCTCGGCCTGTGCGAGAACGGGCCCAACCTCGTCGTCTATCCCGAAGGCATCTGGTACTCGGGCGTGACCCCGGCGGACGTGCCGGAAATCGTCCGCTCGCATTTCCAGGAGGGCACACTCGCCGAGCGCCTCGTGCGCACCGATCCCGCGGTGCTGCGCGCCGAGATCCTGACCAACCGCTTCGTTTGGAGTGGTGGCAGAGCGGGGGAAACCCCAGAGGATCAGGACATCCGCCGTTACAGGCCTTGCGTAAGCGTCTCGTTGGACCTAAGCCAGAACCCTGGGTACCAGTGGGGCTTGCGAGAGCAAGCGATCGAGATAGCGCCGGTGCGATGAGCGGAATCGAATTCGTGGTACCGCCAACGTTCGAAAGTGTCAGCGCTTCTCCGTCGTCTCCAAAGGAACTGTGGGAGACTCTTCAAGATATCGATCCACTAATGACGCTATCCGTACTCGCTGCCTTGAATGTTCTCCTTGAAATCGAACATCTCGATCCTGCACTTGAGCAAGCCGCCACAGAACGATACATTCGGCCGCAGTACCACTCATCGCGGATGTTCGATGCTGCGGAACCTCAGCCCCACTACCCGTTCATCTTCAACCGCGTTGGTGTTCTGATCGCCCTCAAGTGTGCCATTGGTGTTTTACCCGCTGCTGCGCCGTCCATCTCGATGGATGAGCGCCTGATCGGTGATTTGGTTTTGCGGGCCAACGACTTCATCAATAGTGCGAATTTTCAAGGGTTCACCTCGACGCCTAGCGGCCTTGAAATCGCCGCGGAGGTGATTCCAATATGGGAGCTCACAAACCCGCGCGATCTTGCGTACGGAATGGCGCGAGTGTACCGCATGTTTGAATATCTCGGTGGCGATGATCCCATTGTCAAAGGGCTTACTGCGCAGCTTGGTCTGGCATTTGCGGACCTGCGCTGCGACAAGTTACCATTACAAGACTTCATCGCTGTCGTGTTTGGCCTTCACGCGTACGTGAGCCAGCTGCCTCCAGGAATTCTGTTGCGGAATCCCAGTGAGTGCGCGGTCAATCGAGAGAGGTTTTTATCAAGAACGAAGTTTCCGCAACAAGTCTTCGACGATTTCCTCGCAAACCGAAGCTTAAGCTTGCCCAGCTAAGAGACAGGGTCACAGGTGGCACGCCTATGACCAGTGCTAGTTTCAGTTCAGAGATGGCTGGTCCACTTTTCCCAACCGACTTTCGCGTGATCCGCGAGTACCCACTGATGAATATTGACAATGAGAACCATATCGTTCTCGACCTCCAGTTCCTAGCTGAACTACTGTTCAGTGGGCTTTTCTTCCAGCTTTTGTTTTCGCTTCCGACCGAGAAGCGTGAGGATTTCTCCTCGTTGTGGGGTCGGATCTTTGAGCTGTCGCTGATCGAGCTGTTCGAATACTACTACCCGAAAACCTCTGGTTTCTTAGCGGTGGACCTCCCGTTCTGCTAACAATCCATCACTCCGAGCCTCTAACTGAAGAGCATGTTCGGATGCGCCTGGGTTTAAGTTGTTTATGCTGAATCGAGCTATACCTGCCCTTCCTGCACATAGGTGCTTCATACCATCGGTAGCGGCGTCCGCAACGCAGATTCTGACCGGCGGATCCAGCCTCAATTCCGCTCCTCCGTGTCGATTCCCCTTTTGCAGCCATTCGATGGCCGCCGCGTGGTAGGCCATGGCGCAGCCCGCACACGCCAAGACCAGGTCTTTAGGACCATGGCTCCGCGGCGGCAACTCGCAGGAGATGATGCCGATCTCCGTTTCCGAGGCGTGCTCGAAATAGCCCACCGCCGCGCCGGCCATCACGTGGGTGCAGATGCCGTAGCCCTCCTGCGGACCCCGGTGATGGCCGCACTCGACAAACGGATAGGGATACCTGCCTTCAGCTCTGTGCGAGTGGGTCATTCCGGGCGTCCCCGCTGCCGAGCCTTGGGCTGCGGCGCCATTCCCTCCGGCAGTGGCCCGTCCTGCGCATAGCCGTAGACGGTCTCGTTGTGACTCCGCGACTGCTCGGCCTTGACGTCGATCTGCTCGCAGTCGAGCTGTTCTTTGGTCAGACCCGAGATGCGGAGCAGGGACCGGCCAGATTGCCACACGTAGATGATGCCGCGCTCTTCCTGGAATTCAACCACGCACAGCATAGCTTTGCTGCTCATAGCGACGACGCCTGTCCCGGCGGAATCGACTGCCCGATCTCGTCGATGGGATAGCGTTATGCGGCATCGCAACGGCGTCAACGCAGAGTGCTGCTCGACGTGCTGCGGGGATGGAACTGCTGGCCACGGTCGATTAGCTAATCCAGCGGGAACAGTGTGCGGCGACCCTCCCCGCAATTCGGGAGGGATTGGCGCGGTGGCCTGCGGGACCGGCCGCAGCGGAACGCAAGTTACGGCTGTTCAATGACCGCTTGATAGGGTTGGCGCTGGAACGGTTGACCTCGTGATTGACGGGGACCCGGAAGGCCGTGCGGCAGGGGTCGGCGAGCCAATGGCATTACTAACCCAACGCGAGTGGTGCACCAGCTATCGCCACGAAGATGGCGACCTGATCGAGTTGTTCTACAACCCGGCCCTCACCTGCGCCGTCCAGTACGCCGCATGACCGGTTACTTTTCCGCCGACGCGCTGGCGCTCGCCGCGCGCGGGATCGTTTTGGGGCCGTCCAAGACGGGTGCTGCCATGGACATCAGGTGACGCATGGGGGCTAGGCCATCGAAATCGTCCCGTAGGGCGGCGCGACTAATTGTCGCGGTAATGGGCCGTGTCGCGGATAACCTGTGGCACCGCCCGTATTTTTCCGAGAATTTCGTGGCCTGGGTCGTACTTTTGGAGTGACGGCGCCGCCCTCCAATGCACGAATACTATGTCGCGTTCAAACTGATTCTCCGGGAATCCGCGGATCTGACCCTCCGCGAGCTGGCCGGAACCACCATCGCCACGTGGCATAACGTCGAACTTCCCGAAACCAACGCGCGCCTCGATCTGCTGGGCGAGAGTGCCGCCGGCGAACT
>OMOG01000784.1:5227-16191 GCA_900290305.1 Candidatus Sulfopaludibacter sp. SbA4 | reverse complement strand
TACGTGGGGCAGGCGCCGTTAGCGATGCCGGCGGAGTACCGCAGTCCGAAGATGAGACATTCCTTCCGTATGGCCGACGTTCGGGAACTGGACGGCGCCAGCCTGCTCCGGAGCCCGTGGATCGGCGATAATATTATCGCGGTCCTCACGCGACTGCCGGACTCGCGCCGCATGGTGCATGAGGTTTTGGAGAGGATCGCGGGGCTGGAAGAGGGGGCGCGGCAGACGGCGCTCGATCGCTTGGCGATCGTGGCGGGTTTGCGAAGGTTGGGGCAGGTAATCAAAGAGGAGAGCGAGCGAATGCCGATTCTCGACGATATCTTGGATCACGATCTGCTGGGACCGGAGTTCCGGAAGGGTGAGTTGAAGGGCCGGGTAGAGGGCCGGGTTGAGGGCCGAGTGGAGGGCGAGCAGAACCTGCTGCGCCTGCAGATCGCCAAGCGTTTCGGCACGCTTCCGGCGTGGGCGGAAGCTCGGTTGGCGGGGCTCACATCGCCGGAGTTGGAAGCGCTGGGCCTTCGGCTGCTGGAAGCCGGGGAGTCTGGAAGATCTCCTGTCGTAGGCCGGCCGAAGCGCCGAGCGCACGCGCGGCGCGGGCCATCAACACGCAAGTCAATGCCGGCCATCACGGCTTCAACAGTGCAGCAGCGCCGTGAACCGGACACCAACCTTCCAGCCGATGGCCGCGATGAAGGTGTGAACAAACGAGTAGACGGCGTCGCCAGGCGAGACTCCCCGCATGGTCTCATAGAACGGCCCGCCGTTGTCCAGCGGTCTACCGTGCCAACTCGCAACCCAGCGGCGGCGGTGGGAATTAGCCGCTGAAGTGGGCGCCTGCGAAAGCGAAACTCGCGGCAACGGGCACTGTCATGGTGTAGAATCGCCTTCGAAAGGTAGTGCATCATGCCACGAGCACAAATCGATCGCCGGTCCTTGCTGCGGGGTCCCCTCGCCGCGGGGACGCTATTCGGCTTGGATGCGTTATTTGCCGCGGAACGCACCGACGCGGCCGCGGTTGGCCCGAACGACCAGATCAAGGTCACAAAGGTTGAAACATTTGTTCTCAAGAACTCATGGGTGTTCGTCAAGGTGTCGACCGATGCCGGCATTGCCGGTTGGGGCGAAATGCTCAAAGACGATGCCAAAGCGTGCGCCGCGGGGGCTCTCGAAGCCGGACGTTACCTGGTCGGCCAGGACCCCAATCGCGTGGTGTTTCACTGGCAGGCAATTCACCGCGGTGCGTTCTATCGCGGGGGGCCAATCAAGACGGCCATCCTCAGCGGGATCGATCAGGCTCTCTGGGACATTAAGGGCAAGGTCTACGGCGTGCCTGTTTACAAGTTGCTCGGCGGCCCGACACGCGACCGGATCCGCGTCTACGGCCAGGTCAGTCCGACTACCGGTGTCAATGCGATGAAGGTGTCGCCGAATGCAACGCGGGCTCCTTTCAAATACATCGAGGGGCAGAAGTTCGTGGATGAAGTTGCGGAGCGTTTCAAAGCTCTACGCGTTCGTTACGGTTCCGGCATCGATATCGCAATCGACTTTCACGGGGCGGTGGAGCCGCCCACGGCTTCGCTTCTCATAAAGGCTTTGGAGCCGTATCAACCCTGGTTCTACGAAGAGGTGGTTCAACCGCTCAATGTGGACGTGATGGCCGAACTGGCGAAGAAGACTCACATCCCGCTGGCCACGGGCGAGCGCATCTTCACGAAGTGGGGCTTCCGGGAGATTCTCGAAAAAAGGGCGGCTATGATCCTTCAGCCGGATGTCTGTTACGCGGGCGGCATCACGGAGCTCAGGCTCATTGCCGGGATGGCGGAGGCTTACTACTCACCAATCGCGCCTCACAATCCGCAGGGGCCATGCTCGCTGGCAGCCAGTCTCCAGGTTGCCGCCTCCATCCCGAACTTCCTCATCCAGGAGCGCGGCGATGCAGAGCACACCAACCTGCTCGCGAAACCCTTGCCTCCGGTGAAGAACGGCCATCGCGAGCTGCCGACCGAGCCAGGCATTGGTATAACCATAGACGAGAATAAGCTGATGGCGCAGGTTGGCGAGCCCCAAGAGTACCGCACCCGGTACGACCCCGACGACGGTTCTGTCGTCGATTGGTAACACCCGAACGACCCGAATGGACAACCAAGCTTCCCATTCCATTCGTGGCCTCTAGCTAGCTAGCCAGCTAGCCGTACTGCGCCGGCCGTCCGGGCCGCCGCGAGTTCGGAATCCTGGATCGCCGGCGGTTTGCATCTCAACCACCACTGTTGGGAGCGCCTTTTTACGCGGCGGAAAGGACAGCGGCCAGATAGCGGCCGGCGAAGTGGCAGAGGATCGCCAACCCTAAGCATGTGGCGCACGCTTGCGCGTGCCGCGGGAATTCGACCGCAAAGTGATACGCTGGATCGACCGATAGTGTGCCAGGACCGCCACTCGAAAGGAGCGCAGTCCCCCCATGAACCGCCGTCACGCTTTGCAGCGTCTGGGATTCTTCTCCCTGCTCGGTCCATCGTTAGCCGCGCAAACGCGGGAGAGCGCCGGTTTTCTGCACCGTCATCCGGCTTTCGACCTGCATTGCCATCCCGGAATGTTCCTCCAGCGCGGCGCGGCGGAATACGCAGGCGACCAGGCCCCTGCCAAGACCATCTCGGAGATGCGCGAGGGCGGCCTGGCTGCCGGATTCTTCAGCGTCGTCGCCGATGCCAGGTTACTGAGTCGCGATGCCAAGGGGATCGCAGTGAACCGGGCTTTTGCCGCCGGCGAAGCATGGGCCGATTGCGAGAGGCAACTCACCACCTTTGACGATCTCGTCAAGCGCGAAAAAATCGGCTTTGCCACCAGCGTCCGGCAGATGGAAGCCTTCCGCAAGCGCGGCCAACTGGCGGCGTTTCTGTCCTGCGAAGGCGGCGATTGCCTCGAAGGAAACCTGGGGCGGCTGGAACAAATCTACCAGCGCGGCGTCCGCAGCCTCCAATTGGTTCATTACGCGCAGAACACACTGGGCGATCTGCAAACGCAGCCTCCGGCCTACAACGGTCTGTCCGGCTTTGGCCGCGACGTGGTGCGCCGCATGAATCGCCTCGGCATGGTGGTGGATGCAGCGCACGCCGCCTTTGCTGCGGTCAAGGCGACGGTTGACTCAACCAGCGCGCCGATTCTGCTCTCGCACTCTCACCTGCAGAGTGAGTCCTCGCCGCATCCCCGGCTCATCACCGTCGAACACGCCCGTCTGGTTGCCTCAACCGGCGGCGTGATCGGTGCCTGGCCCTCGGGTTTCGCCAATCGAACCTTCGCGGATTTCGTCGATCAGACCATGCGGCTGGTCGATGCCGTGGGCGTCGATCACGTGGGCCTCGGGACCGACATGGACGGCAACTTCCAGCCGGTGTTCTCCAGTTACCGCCAACTGCCCGATTGGATCGCGGCCTTAGGCGCCAAAGGTCTATCGGAAGGCGATGTGGCGAAGATTGCTGGCGGCAACGCGTTGCGGGTGCTCAAGCAGGTGTTGAAAGCTTAGCCCGCCTTGCGCACAGAGTCCAACGCGGGATGAGCTTGTTCAAAAGCGAAGTTCCCTGCGGAACTAACGGCTCGAAGCGGTTTGTCGGCCATCCCTACAGAAGTCTTGCACGGGCTGTTCTGTGGAGAGCATTCTCCGAGCCGGGCGGACGCCCACGGTGCCTTCCGTCGTGACCCCTACCACGTACCGGGGCGCCATGCCGGTGTCAATACGTGTGCAATTCTTGCGGAACGGGCTGGCGGCGCACCTTGATTTTGCTCTCGTCCTTGCGAGCGGACGCAAGATCGTAGGCAACCTGCATCCGCAACCATGTTTCCGGCGTGCTGCCGAACGCCTTGGTCAGCCGGATTGCCATTACCGGGCTGATGCCGGACGATGAGGCCGGGATGTACCGGATTCTTCATGGACACCGGCGGCTTTCTCCTTTCTAGTGGTAGTCGATCGATTCAACGTCAAAGGCGTCAGTTCCTTCAAAGCGGAAGATAATGCGGAGCGCGTGAAGGCGATACCGTGGAACATCCAGAGCTTCGGGCGTGGTCGCGCTATCGAGAACCGCGAGGATTCGTTCAAACCGTGTCCAACAAGTCCGGGCGTATTCCCCCCACGGTCGCCGCGTTCGTAGAGCCGTTTCAGGCCCCGGTGCTTGAAAGCTCCTAATCATCAGGATACAACGTAAAGTGTATATTGCCGGTTGTCAACCATGAACACAGAAGTTGCGACTGCGGAGTCGAAGCCTGCCCCAGCCAACCTACCGATAAAGCCGCCGGTAGATGTCGGCGTTCCGGAGCACCGCCTGCACGTAGTCGCGCGTCTCGGTAAACGGGATCGACTCCACAAACTCGGTGGGCTCGCGATAGGTGTTCCAAGTGATCGTGGCGGGGATGGCGGTCTTCTTCGTGGGAACCGAATCCGCCGTGGCGACCGCGCCGGACGCGCCGCGCGGCAATGCGATCGCGCTGGCCAGCGGTTTCTTCTACGCCCTGATGCTGGCCGGACTGCGCTGGCTGGCCCGCGGGAAGGAGCGCAGCGCGGGGATCGCCACGGTGGCGCTGGGCAACCTCTTCGCGTGTGTGGCCGCCCTGCCCATGGCGCTGCCGGTCAAAGCGGCGCCCAAAGATTACCTCCCGGTGATTCTCTATCTCGGGGTGGTGCAGATCGGAGTCGCCTATGTGTGCCTCACGCGGGCGATGCGGCATGTGCCCGCGATCGAAGCCGCCACCCTGCTGATGATCGAGCCCGCGATGAATCCCGTCTGGACGTGGCTGGTCGACGGCGAGCGACCCGCCGCCTGGTCGCTGGCCGGAGGAGCGGTGATTCTCTCGGCCACGCTGGCGAACACCTGGCGGCAGGCGCGAAAAGCGGTTCGGCTGTGAGCGTTCGCGGAACGGCGCAGTGTTATATGTATTGGAGGAGCGCAAACGCCGCGGCGCGGTACCATACGGGACAGGAACTGATCGCGGCGCGGCCGTTTTGCGCGAGTTCCTCAAGAGGCACATGGAAAACCGCTCCCGGCGTTCCGCTCTCAAGACCGTGCTGGCGGGGATGTCCTCCAGCCTCCTCCAGGCGCAGGGACCGCATCGCGATTCGATCCGCCTGGATGCCGAATACCAGACGATCGAGAATTTCGGGGCGTCGGATTGCTGGAGCATGCAGAAGGTGGGAACGTGGTCGCTGCCCAGCCGCAACCGCGCGGCCGATCTGTTGTTTTCGCAGGACGGCGGAATCGGGCTGTCCTGCTGGCGGTTCAATATCGGCGGCGGCATCACGGACAAAATCAACAACCCCTGGCGCACCGCGGAGACCTTCGAAGTCGCCGAGGGAAAGTACGACTGGACCCGGCAGGCTCCGGAGCGCTGGTTCCTGGCGGCGGCCAAGGCCCGCGGTGTTCCACAGTTCCTGGCTTTCGTGAACAGCCCTCCAGGACGCATGACGCGCACCGGCATCACCTACGGTCAGGCGGGACCGGATACCACCAACCTGAAGCCCGGATTCGAAGGGCAGTTCGCCCGCTACCTGGTGGACATCCTGGAGCATTTTCGGACCAACCCGGACAAGAGCGAGCGCATCGCCTTCGACTACATCAGCCCGGTGAACGAACCCAACGTGGAGTGGAACGGCAGGAGCCAGGAAGGCTGCCGGGCCGCCAATGGCGACGTCAAAGCCGTTTTGCGGGCGCTGGACGCGGAGATCAAGAAGCGCAGGTGCCCCACCAGGATCGCCGGCATCGAAGTGTCCGGGCTGCCTCCGCTCTACTCCGTGGCGGACAAAATGTCCAAGCAGTACGGGGCGAAGTATGGCGATTACGTGGACGACTTTCTGGGAGACACGACCGTTTCCAGCATGCTCGATCATCGTCTCTCGTACCACGACTACGGCTCCGATCTGCTCGAAGGTCAGCTCGTCGAGAATCGGCAGGCGGTCCGCAGGAAATTCGACCAGTACCCCGGCTGGAAGCCCTGGATGTCGGAGTATTGCGTCATGACGGGGTCGGAAGGCAGGGGCGGCAGCGGGCGGGATCTCGGCATGAACACCGCGCTCGACGTGGCCCGCATCGTCCATCTGGACCTGACGTTGGTAGGAGTCACAGCCTGGCAATGGTGGACCGCTGTCTCGGGCGTGAACTACAAGGACGGATTGATCTTCACCGGCTGGAAGAAATCCGGAGACGCCGAAACAATTACTCCGGCGAGGCTGCTCTGGGCGCTGGGCAACTACAGCCGGTTCGTGCGCCCGGGCATGCGGCGGGTCGCGCTCGAAGGCCAGGGGCACGATGTCCGCGGGCTGATGGGTTCGGCCTACAAGGACGAGAGGGCGCGGCGAGTCGTGGCCGTGTATGTCAACATGAGCGCCAGTTCGCAGACGGTGCAGCTCGATTTCGGACTCGGCTCGCGCCGCTGGCGGCTACATTCGGTCAGGCCGTACATCACGTCGGATCGCGAGGGCGACACGCTCAAAGCTTACCCGGCCGTGCCGCCCGGCAGTCCGATCGAAGTTCCCGCACGGTCCGTTACGACGCTCGTCGCTCAGTTCTCATGAGAGCACGCGGCTCCAACGCGGCAGGCTCGAAAAGCGGCTCACCGTGAGGCGGAGTTTATCCTGGCGGGTCGGGGATCGAGAGCTTGCGGCAGATCCTCTTCGCGAGGAGGTTGGCGATCTCGGCATGACGTGGAACGGCTTCCACGTGGCCCGTTCGGGGGTTCTCCCAAAGTGAGTGCTCCTTGCCTTCTCTACGCAACACGCAGCCGTGACGGCGAAGATGCCGGAGGAGTCCTGCGAGCTTCATCCGATTACGACGAGTTCCTGGCGGGCGTCGGGAGGCAGGGCGCGCAAGGATTCCTCGCGCCTGTACTCCAGGATGAGGGCGATTGCCTCGCGAAGGTTCGCCAGGCACTCTTCACTCGATTTTCCCTGGCCGTTGGCGCCGGGCACCTCGGCGCAGTACGCGATGTACCAAGCGTCGTCTTGCTCGACAATCGCCGTGAACTCGTTGTGCATGCGTCCATTCTACCGCCGCCGGAGACGCCCTACCGATACAGCCGCCGGTAAATGTCCGCGTTCCTGAGCACCGCCTGCACGTAATCGCGCGTCTCGGTAAACGGGATCGATTCCACAAACTCGGCGGGCTCGCGATAGGTGTTCCAAGTGAGCCACTCAGCCACCCGATTGGGACCGGCATTATAAGCCGCCAGCGTCTCCTCCACCCGCCCGCTATTGTGATCCAGCATGGACCGCAAAATAGAAGTCCCGATCTTCAGGTTGGCCGCCCGAGGCATTTTCCTGGCTTAGTCTCGGCCCCTCAGGATCGCGGCCATTACGCGGGGGCTGCGCCGCCCGTGAAATACCGCCACAACCCACAACGGTTTTTTCTCCGGCGCGTAAGCAATCACATATTCGCGCACCAGCTTGAAGCGCAGCGAACGCGAAGTGAGGTTTGGGCGTCGATAGCCCTGATTGGGGAACTGCACCAGTGCGCGAATCCCATCGAAGATCTCCGTTATCACCCGGTCGGCTGCGTCCGGATTGTCCTCGGCTATGTACTCGCGGATGTCATCGAGGTCGGCGAACGCTTCGAGGTGTAGCGCATAGCCAGTCATGCGGGGCGGTGACGATGGCGTTGGGCGTCGGTCTTCTCCATCAAGCGTCGGTACGCCTCCTCGCCGTCAATCGCCTTCACCCTGCCGCTTTCCAGATCGTCATAACGCCGGTCGAGCATTTCCCGCGTGTAGGCCAGCTCGTCAAAATAGCCGTTCACGGCGTCTTCAACCAGCTCGCCGCTCGATCGTCCGCTCTCTCGTGCCATCTGCTCGAGCTTCGCTTGCACATCGGGTTTGAAATGCACTTCCATCGCTTCGGCTCCTTCTCTGAGAATACCCTCATGCCTTGGTACTGTGAAGACCCTTCCGCTTTTCGATGCCGAAAAGCGGGTGTGGACCAATGGTTTCGAAAAATCGGATCGATTTGAATCAAGAGTTTGCTTTGGCGGTTTTGCTGCGATTCTGGTGCAGATCGGGTTCCCGTTTGATGCTCGGCAAAAAAGACGGCTCCCCGGTTTTCCAGTTAATTAACGGTTGTTTTCGTCGGCAGCTAGCCGGGACACGCCGCGACGCTTTATCTCGTTCGCCAGTTGCGCCGTCTCTTCGCCCGTCGTGATTCTACGGCCTTCGCCGCGCGCAAAAGAAGCTTCGGCCTGGTCGACAGCCGCGAGGATTTCCGCGCGTCGCCGCTCCCGGCCTTCCCACAACGACAAGGCTTCCTGCAGCGCGTCTTCCTCGCGGCTGTATCGGCCACTCTCAATCGCTTGGCGGACAAAAGCCTTCTGGTCGTCCGTAAATCGCACTTCCATGTCCAATCCTTCTCTTCCCACAGTACCGGATATGGGCCCGCCTGTCACGAATTTCGAGATTCCCTTACGTCCTACCTTTCCTTCAATGATTCTGCGCGACGAATCATCCACGGGTCAAGCGGCACGCGTGGACGGGATCGGGGACCTCACGAGAGTGATCCCCTAAAGGGGCGTTCCGCCGCAATGAGACTCGGGGCGCAAAACGTGTTGGCGGGCACCACAGTGAGATTTCCCGGTTCTGCCCATTACCATTCAGATGCGCCGCTGGTGGCACCGATGGCAGACGAGCTAGGGGCATACTTCTGCGGGCGTCATTCCGGTCTATTGTACTGCGCATTACGATGAAGGACAGACCGAATCCTCACTGCCGGAACATGAGATCGAGCGTTACGCGAACCGTCGGAAAATCGAGCGGTCGGACCAATCAAAAGGACCTGATTACCTTCACCTTGTATTACTGCTCAAAATGGCTATTTTGAGCAGTGGCCCTCTCGGCGGGCCGCCGGTAGGCCTGGGGGACTTAGCTCATTTTCCGTCTTCAGCCGAAATACGCCGCATTACGTCCTCCAGATAGGTCAGCGTCTGCCGGTATCCCGGATCTTCACGGCCTTGCGGGTGAAAAACGGGAACAATATACCATCGACTTTCGCCAAATGCTGTACCGACACACCAAGACGTTGACGATTTGAGCCGTGACCCGATGGTCTTTCCATTTTGAGCA
The DNA here is from genome assembly GCA_900290305.1 of Candidatus Sulfopaludibacter sp. SbA4. GTDB lineage: Bacteria > Acidobacteriota > Terriglobia > Bryobacterales > Bryobacteraceae > OMOG01. The sequence continues at coordinate 7,110 of OMOG01000784.1, read as the reverse complement.
TAAGTGTTAACCCAAGCAGACGGCTTCTTCTGTTTCTTGGGCCGCCACACACGATGGTCAATGATATCCCAGACCTTATAATACGGCTCGCCGTCGGGCAGCCTTAAGCTGTCGAATAGCCTTAAGAGTCCATGCTCAACACACGACCCAAGCGCAATCACAATCCGGGCGGAAGACTGCGTTAGCCGGTTCAGCGTCCACTTTCGCGACTCCGCATGCATGGCATACCTGTGCAAGCAGTCTGCGCCGTTCTTCGGAATCGGCACATCGTGGCGGATGCCTCTGGGTGTAACCTCTCCTCGCTCCACCAAACTCGCCCGACAGAGGTCGAACAGCGAAAAGCGGCGGTGGCTGCCGAAAAACTCAAGGATGGGGCAGAGTGGTTCGTAATAGGCGCAATCGCCTTGGATCACCTGCCCAAGAAACATGTCAGCGAAGTCGTGCCAGTGACCTTTGCCGGCCCGCAGGTAATCACAGAAGACGAAATTCCTGTTGCTAACCCCCTTGATGAAACCGGCGTACGCGCTCCCGACGATATGCACCGCCCGTGAGTGATCCCATTCGACGCCCAGCACGTCGGGCACCCACGGCAAGACCAGCCCATCTGCCGCCGGACCGAAAAGGTTCTTGCCCAGCATAGCTTGCTGTGCGCCGAAACTTCCTATCGCGGCTAAGTCCACGGGTCTAAATCCTTCTGTCTCGTGGATCTTGGCCGACCGACTCCAGATCTCTTCGTTGATGGCATCCGCGAGCTGGCGCTGAAAGGCGAATTCTGCATTGTTCCAAAACGACATCCGCCTAGCGCCTCCCCTCGGTCATCAATGCCGCGACTGAGAAGCTGTGCCCGTCGGCGACCTGTAGGGCCATGCGAACCAAATTTTGTTTCAGTTTGCTCGCTTGGAAGCTCATAATCACCGTAATCAAGGTTATCATGCGGCTTGTTGCACAACGGACCCCTTTTTTGAAACACCCCCCAGAGATTGACTACTGCCCAAAATAACTGTTTTGAGCACAAATCGGAAGGAAGAGTAGCGTTTGGCGCGGGGTTGAAAGGGTCCTGCGGAAACGGATTCTTCACCGTAATGGGCAGTACCAAGCCCTACCCACCGGCGGCAGATAGGCGAATGGTCCTGGTAAACGCCCGGCAGTTTGACAAGCCCGGATTCCCGGACACCTGGCCTACCGTCGCGGATCCACTGGATAAAAGCTCGCGGCGCGCCGTAGCGGACGGGCACTTACCGGTACAGCCGCCGGTAAATATCCGCGTTCCTCAGCACCGCCTGCACGTAATCGCGCGTCTCGGTAAACGGGATCGATTCCACAAACTCGGCGGGCTCGCGATAGGTGTTCCACGGTAAACGGGATCGATTCCACAAACTCGGCGGGCTCGCGATAGGTGTTCCAGGTGAGCCACTCGGCCACCCGGTTGGGACCGGCGTTATAGGCTGCCAGCGTCTCCTCCACCCGGCCGCTATTGTGATCCAGCATGGACCGCAGGATGGAAGTTCCGATCTTCAGGTTGGCCGCCGGCTGGAACAGCACACCGTTGGAGTACCGCGGCACCCCTGCCTTCCGCGCGAACTGGCGGCCGGTGACGGGCCGCACCTGGGTCAACCCGTAGGCGTTGGCCGGCGACCGCGCCTGCGGGTTGAACTCCGATTCCTGGCGAATCAGCCCGGCCACCAGGTATGGATCGAGTTCGCGCTCGCGGGCGTCTTGCACCAGGTCGTTGCGGTAGGGCAACGGGAAGAGCAGCTCCCAGAACTTCCGCGGCGCCTGGTTGAGAGTCAGTCCCAGGTAGTCGGGCGCCATGCCCTTCATGATGTGCAGGGCGCGGTAGGGGGCATCCGCGGCTTCCGCGATTTCCATGCCGAGCAGCGCGG
>OMOG01000784.1:4004-5217 GCA_900290305.1 Candidatus Sulfopaludibacter sp. SbA4 | reverse complement strand
CGCAGCTCGGCATCCGCCAGGTCGGCGAGTCCGGCGGTGCGCAGCAGACGTGAGCGCTCGATGCGCAGCGCCGTTGCCCGCGTGCCTTCGGGCGGCACCGGGCGTGCCTCCGCCAGGTGCAGGCCCGCCAGGAACCTGGTGGTATCGGCCGGGGGCGTCGCGCTCGCCGTCCCGAGCAGCGCGAGCCGGTCGCGCGCCAACATCGCGTAGTAGTGATTCTGGAAAACCTCGGAGAGCTCGCGTAGTAGTGATTCTGGAAAACCTCGGAGAGCCGCTGGTAGCAGGCCCGCGCGGACCCCGCGTCGCCATGCTCTTCGGCGTGGCGCCCCAGGAAATACAGCGCCGCGCCAGCGGTGGGGTGCTCGGGATAGTTGCGCACGTGATCGCGCAGCAATGTGGCGGCATCCGGCTTTTCGTGCAGATAAGCCTGGAAGGTCACTTTCCAGTGAGCCGTGCCGGCGGGCGGTTCCGCCGGGAAGTCCTGGTACACGGCCTGGAAGAGCGGCACGTAATCGTCGGGGCGGTTGACCAGCAGGTATCGATTGGCGGCGGACAGCAGGGCCTTCAGACGCCACGGCGACTTGGGATACCGGCCGGCCAGGCTCTGGATGGCGGTGGTCATCGCGGCATCGTCGTTCAGGCGGCGGGAACATTCCACCACGTAGTAGAGCCGCTCGGCGGCAGCCTCCGAGTCGGGCAGTTCGAGCCCCTGCAGGTAGGAATTCGCGGCGGACGCTTTTCCGGCGAGGTAATCGGCCGCGCCCATGCGCACGCGCGCCTGGTCGCGAGCCACCCCGACCAGCGAATCCAGGATCGACCCGTACTCCGCCCGTGCCCGCGTGTACTCGTGGAGATCGAGGAGCCGGTCGGCCCGCCGCAAGACCTGCTCCGGCAGCGGCGGCGGGTAGGCCGCGCCCATGGTGTCCTTGAGCGCGAGCAGGCCGCCGGCGGCGCGATTGGCGGCGTCGCCCGTGAGGTACTGATAGTAGACGCGCTGGTAGAATTCGGCTGCCTGGGGCAGTTGGTTGGCGGCCTGGTAGCTGTCGGCGAGCGTGACATCGCCCTCGGGCTGCGGCAACTCGGAGTAGTGGTCGCGCAACAGGCGGACACTCGCTGCCGCTTCCGTGGTCTGAAGGGCGCGCGCCTCGACCAGCCATGCCCTCGCGGCATACGGCGAGCGGATCTCGGTGGAATGCGCCGGGGCGAGATCGTT
>OMOG01000784.1:184-3994 GCA_900290305.1 Candidatus Sulfopaludibacter sp. SbA4 | reverse complement strand
CAGCCATGCCCTCGCGGCATACGGCGAGCGGATCTCGGTGGAATGCGCCGGGGCGAGATCGTTGGCCACTCCGTCGGTTTCTTTGGACTCCACGCGGGAGAGCGCCAGGTAGTAAGCGATGTAGTCCGCCAGCGGCGGCAGCTTGGGTTGCACCTTGCGCAATAGGGCGATGGCGGCGGCGTAGTCCTTCTGCTCGTACGCGCCGACTCCCAAGGCGAGGCGTGCGAGCGCGCCGCTATCGTCCTTGGGGTGAGCGGCCGCGTAGGATTCGACGGCGGCTCGCCGGGCGGGCGAGGGGGATTCGCGCCAGGCGCTCACGAGAGAAGCCAGGTCGCCGGGCTTGGCTGCGGTGTGAGCAGCGGGGTGCGCCGACGGACGTTGGGCTTGTGCGGCCGCCAACGCCAGCAACAGGCACACGAAGACGCGCGTGAAGAGTGACCACTCCCTCACGGTCGTGGCTCCGACCCGAGCCGCTGTGGCTCCGACCCGAGCGATCGGAGCCGCGACCGTCCCTCGCCCTTGGCGAGCAAGGGAGCGGTTTCTCGCCCCGCCGCTACGCCATCGGCCCCGGATAATCCCTCCCCAGTAGTTCCGCATCGTCATTAGCCAAGGTTCGCAACAGTTCCAGATGAAGGTAATCTACCATGCTCGCGCACGGCGCAAAAAAAGATTTCCGAAATGCCGCGCGGGCGGCGTCGATCGGCTCGCGGAGCGCGCCGTAGATGTCGTGCCGCGTGCGTCCCCATTGCACGGCGTCCACCTGGTCGAGACGCAACTCGGCCGCCCGCACCCGCGCGAAACGTTGCGCGCGCAGGTGAATCTCCTGCTCGCCGGGAGGGAGTTGCTCCCAGGCAGACGCTGGCGGCGCTGGTGCAGGGGCGGGCGCGGGCGCGGGTTCGATGTGCACCAACTCCGGCGGCGCCGCGGGAGCCGGCGGTACGGAGATCTCACTCCACACCGCCGCCGCCACCTGGCTCAGAAGTTCCAAGGCCGATCCCTGCGCCGTTCCCCAGGCATACACCAGGGCGGGAACGCGCTCCCGCACCACCACCGGGAAAATCGAGACTCGCCCATCGGGCCGGTGACCGGCCAGCCTCACCATCTCCGTAGACACTTCACCCTCACTGCTGACTGCGATCACGGGATCGCGGCTTTCCACGGCGCCGGACAACGCCGCCGCGGATGCCAGCGGAACTTCCAGGCCGCGGAAAGTCTCGGCCGCCTCTTCCGGCACGCCGCGGATGCGCTCGCCGATGGCCGCTTGCCCTTCGATGCGGAAGAGTGCGGCTCCGGTGGAGAATGCCGAAGCGGTGTCCAGCAGGATGGCGCGGAGCTCCTCGATATCCGCCGACTGCCGAATGCGGCGCACGGCCTGGTTCAACTGGTCCGCCGATTCGCGGCGGCCGCGCTCGCGCGCCTCGGCGAACAGGCCCTCCATTTCGGCGGACAACTGCGAAATTCGCAGTTCGAGAATCTGGCGCAAGGGAGAAGCGGACGCGCTGGAAGACATTTCTTTCGCTATCTGTCGAAGTAACCACTCCCTTGCTCGCCAAGGGCGAGTTACGGTCGTGGCTCTGATCGGCATCAGAGCCGCCACCGTAACTCGCCCTTGGCGAGCACTCGCCCTTGGCGAGCAAGGGAGCGGTCTTCTAAAACCGGCCTGCTCCTATTTTATATTGGAATCACCTATGGAATCTCTCTCCGGAAAAATCGCCATCGTCACAGGCGGCACGCGCGGCATCGGGCGCGCCATCGCCGAACGCCTTCTGCGTGAGGGCGCATGGGTCGCCATCTGCGGGCGCAGCCAGGAGTCGGTGGACCGCGCGGTGGCTCAAATGAAGGCGCTGGGCAGGCTGTTCGGGCACCCGGCGGATGTCAGCGACTCGGGCGAGGTGCACCGATTCTTTCAGGCCGTGGACTCCGAATTCGGCGGGCTCGACATCCTGGTCAACAATGCCGGCGCGGGCGTCTTCCGAAAAGTCGGCGACATGACCCCCGAAGAGTGGCACCGCAACATCGACCTGAATCTGAACGGTCCGTTCTACTGCTCGCGTGAAGCGCTGCCGCGGTTCGCGCAGCGCGGCGGGGGCTTCATCGTCAACATCTCCAGCCTGGCCGGCAAAAACGCGTTCTCGGGCGGCGCCGCCTACAATGCGTCGAAGTCCGGATTGAACCTTTTCACCGAGGCCCTGATGCTCGACCACCGGCACGATAACGTGCGCGTCAGTTCCATCATGCCGGGCAGCGTGGATACCGAATTCGGCGCGGATTCCGGATTTCGCGCGGCCGACAGCAGTTGGATGATCGCTCCCGAAGACGTGGCTGAAGCTGTAGATATGGTGTTACGAATGCCCGCGCGCACCATGATCAGCCGTGTCGAGATGCGTCCGTCGCGTCCGAAAAAGTAACGTGGGACAGACGCTTTGGTCTGTCAAAGCCCCTAATGTTCGGCATCCCTTCTTTGGCATTCAACTTGCTCAGTAGCAAACTGTGGACCGCTAGAGCGCCCCGATGGGGATCGGGAATCTACCGGAGAATGAGGGAGTTATGGGGAGCTTGAACACGCAGTTGGACCCGACCCAAACAGGGGACGAAGCCGAGAAGCTGGAGTCCGGCTTGCGCAAGCGCATTGTGGGGCAGGACGACGCCATTCAGCAAATCGTTGACATTTATCAAACCAACCTGGCGGGCATGTCGAGCCCGGGCAGGCCGATCGGCAACCTGCTGTTTCTGGGACCGACGGGTTCGGGCAAGACGCGGCTGGTGGAGGCCACCGCGGAGAGCCTGGTGGGCGATTCCCACGCGGTGATCAAGATCGACTGCGCGGAGTTCCAGCACAGCCACGAGATCGCCAAGCTGATCGGCTCGCCTCCCGGATACCTGGGGCACCGCGAGACGCATCCGCTGCTCAGCCAGGAAGTGTTGAACCAATACCACACCGACCAGGTGAAGTTGAGCTTCGTGCTTTTTGACGAGATCGAGAAGGCCAGCGATGCGTTGTGGAACCTGCTGTTGGGAATCCTGGACAAGGCCACGCTGACCCTGGGCGACAATCGCCGGGTGGATTTTTCGCGGGCCCTGATCTTCATGACGAGCAACCTGGGCGCCGCGGAGATGAGCTCGATCCTGCGGCCGAGCCTGGGATTTGCGGCGGGCGAAACGGAGCGGATGCAAGCGGCCGGGAGCGCCAACGGGCAATTGAACGACAAGATTTCGCGCGCCGGTGTGGAAGCGGCGCGCCGCAAGTTCACCCCCGAGTTCCTGAACCGCATCGATAAGGTAGTGGTATTCAAGCCGCTGGGCGAGGAAGAACTGCGGAAGATCCTGGTCATCGAGTTGGGCATGGTGCAGCAGCGCATCTTCAGCTCGGCCAACAGCGCGCCTTTCGTCTTTTCGGTTACAGCCACGGCGAAGGACCACTTGCTGCGCGAAGGCACCGACATGAAGTACGGCGCGCGCCACCTCAAGCGGGCCATCGATCGCAACCTGGTGCATTCGCTCTCGAACCTGATTGCCTCGGGGCAGGTCCGCGGCGGCGACCTGATCCGCGTGGACTACGACGACTCGCTCAGCCGCCTGACGTTTTTCAAGGACGCCGAGAACATGCCGGCGTACACCATGGTCCAGATGGTGGACACTTCCATCGCGCCGCCGCTGGGCGTATTCTCGGCCGGAGCGGCGGTAGAGATGCCGCGGACCGCCGCCAAGGGCCGCCGGTAACCGCTCCCTTAACTCGACTTTATCCATCGCTCCGCCCTCTCCGAGGTCGACGAATCGACCGATGTAACGTTGCGGGGCAGGGCCATTCCA
>OMOG01000784.1:0-174 GCA_900290305.1 Candidatus Sulfopaludibacter sp. SbA4 | reverse complement strand
GACCCTCGATTTCATTGGTATGTCCGCACATAGAGCGTTCGGCGAATGGATAAAGTCGAGCTTAAGAGCTGTGAAAAAATGCCGACCCGCAGGCGAAACCGCCTGTGCCACCCAGGTCGTATCCCTGCAACAACGGTGGGGCAGGTGGTTTCGCCTGGCGGTTTCGCCTGCCTC
>OMOG01000526.1 GCA_900290305.1 Candidatus Sulfopaludibacter sp. SbA4 | reverse complement strand
CTCGGGAGAAGAGACCTTCGACATGGTGGCGCCGGCGATGAAGGTTCGGGATTTCAACTTCACCGAAGTCACGAGATTCTAAGGGCTGCTTTAGGCAGCTTTGCTTCTCCGAACGACCGATGTTATCATTGGTTCTAGGACCATCGGTACTCGGTGGGCGCCCTTCCGGCTTAACTCCTCGCGCCAGTTTGAAGTTTGAAGGATTGACGACCCTGGTAGGAGGAAACCCTGAACCAGCAAGCGACATCCACACCCTTTCATCAAGCGACGAAAAAGGGCGAGTATCTCTTCACTGTACGAGAAGCGCAGATAGTATTGCTGATCGGCCGAGGCAAAACCACCAAGGACATCGCAAACCTTTTGGCGTTGAGCGTCGGTACGGTAGGCACTCATCGCAAGAGCATCTGCCGCAAATTGAGAGTGCATTCCACGGCGGAACTGGTGGAGCGAGCGGTCACGATCAGGGACACCCTTCCATCTGCAATTGTTACCATGTGTTGCGAGTCCCGCTTGTAACTCCCACTGGTCTCCGCTGTGACGCTGCGCCCCCTCCGACTTAGTACTATGGAGTACTACCCTCCCAAAGGAGATTGATTGCAGGACCATATGAAGCGATACTTAGTCACGAGCTATTGGTTAGCCCGAGTACAAACAGAGTGCGGCGTGCCGCATCATTCACAACGGTTGTTATCTTTAGCTTTTTGGAAGGAAAGAAGTAGAATGACATCTGGCTATCTCGCGCTGCTCCTGTCGGCGGCTCCCGCCGCTCTTCTGGCACAGTCCTCCAGCATCCCACACGGCACCTACGTCCGTGGCGCTCCTCAATGGCTGAGCATGCGAGGGACCTCGTTTCAAGCTGCCGTCATGTCATCTGGTGGGGTACCGACGGGCGCCGCTACGATTTCTGGCGTTGTACTAGGCGACGACGGCAAGGCCGTCCGCGCGCTGATCACTGCGGTCAAGTCCGGCCGGCCAGTAGCGGGAGGACAAAACGAGTCCAATGCCGCCGGTTCGTTTGTTATTGGCGGTCTCCTCGATGGCACCTATCAGCTCTGTGCCGTGGATCACTCCGGCACGTACCTGGACCCGTGCAATTGGGCGGAGACGCCGGCTACGGTTACGGTTAGTGCCAAGCAGCCGGTCAGCGGCTACAAGCTTACAGTCGCCAAGGGTGCTATCCTTCGGGTCCGTGTGAACGACGCGGGACAGGTTCTCGACAAGCCAGCGGCCGCGCTGAATCAGATGCCAGCCACCCTGATCGTCGCGGTGATGACCGCCCGGCACATGATCCAGCCCCTTCCAGTCGTTAGCAAAGACAGCGGCGGGCGAAGTCACCAGACGGCGATCCCGCTGAACAAGGCGGTCTCGCTGAACCTGTTCGGGAAAGGGTTCACGCTCACGGACGCGTCGGGGAAGTCCCTGGATACGGCGCTCGGGACTCCGGTACCGGTGCAGATCGCGCCGGGGCAAGCCGCGCCACCGGTGACGTTTACAGTTGGGCCTGTGAAGCCCTGAGGGAGCACACAACCATGGCGAAACCCCTGTATATAATCAGAGCCGCGCTAGCCCTGTTTGTCTTTTCGGGACTATCCACCGCCGCATTCGGCCAGAGCTGCAAGGAGTACATGCGTTTAGGAGGCCGCGTGGTAGCGATTGAGAACCAGTGCGCCCTCTCCGTCTCGGCCTCGGCTAACCCGACGTCTGGAACTTCATCGACGTTCACCCTATCGGTAGCGGACTACAGTGGGTCTCAGAACGTTGCACAGGTCTATCTCCTGACCAACCTATACTTCAATGCCATCGATTCCTGCTATGTATCGTACATTCCCGGCGCAGCTTCCAACAGCGGGCTATACTTGTTAAACGACCCAGCGAACCAGTGGCACGGACCGTATCCGTCGACGCAGTATTCTTCACCGCAATCGCTCTCCCAACCCATCCCGTCTACTGGCGACCCGGGGAATACCCATTGCACCATTACCTCGATGAATTACGTCCCGAGCGGCAACGTCGCGACCCTGACCCTTGGCGCCAACTTCAGTTCCAGTTTCGCGGGGACCAAGGTGCTGTTTGCCACCGCCACCGACAACTTGGGACAGGCTGTGCCGTGGCAGGCAGTTGGCTTCTTCACGGTGCCGGGATCCTCGGTTACCGAGCCGAGCGTAAGCGGCATCAGCCCGGTGACGACCTTCGCATGGAGTGGGAGCGTCACCACGACTTTCTATGACATCAACGGCTGGTTCAATGGGAACGTCGCCGATGTGCTCCTCAATAATTTTCTGGATGGCAGCCACGCCTGTTACGTGACTTATTCGCCCGCGATGAACACCGTCTACCTCCTCAATGACGCCGGCACTGGTATCGGCGGCAGCATCACGCCGGGAACTCCGACTACCGTGTCGAACGGCCAGTGCACGGTTAACGGTGCGGGAACATCTTCCTCGATAAGCGGCAACACACTTACCGTAACGGTGAATGTGAGCTTCAGCCCGACATTTGGAGGCGATCGGATCTTTTACCTGGCGGCATACGAGAACGCCCCTGGGTTCAGCGGGAACAGCGGGTGGCAGTCGGTGGGGTCTTGGACGGTCCCGTAGGCGCTACCGCCGCAGAGTTTCTGCTGCTCGTGACTCTTGCGATAGATAATTCGACCCCGAGGCGAGACACCGGAGTCTGCTCCGGAGGAGCGAAAGGCGAGAACATATACATGGCACTAAGATCGAGATCCACCTACATTTGTGCGTTTCTGTTGGCTACCGCGTTGTCTGCGCCGGGTCAGCTCAGGCCGATCACGGCTCCGGCTGGAAAACCGGCTGTGTTTCCCAGCGAGGTTCTCACCGTCAGCAGATATGGGGTCTATCCATTGCGGATTAATCGTCCGCAAGGCCCGTTCGTCCTGTACATTGAGAATCGCCTCGGGAACCATGAGGAAGTATTCACCCTGGTACGTGACGGGAGCCCTACGGCGCTGCTGCAACTAGCGACGTCCAGCAGCAAGGCTCGCGACCACGCGGCCATAGACCCGCAACCCGGGCTTTATCATCTGCAGTTCAGGAATAACACGAAGTTCTCCGTGGATATAGCCATCGCGAATTAGCGTACGGAGGAACATTATGAACATCAGAATTCCGAACTCCACATTAGCGCTTGCCATCGCAGCCGCAATTGCCGGAGGCGCGTGGGCCCAGAACCCTCCTCCCACTCCCCTTCCTTCCCTGTTCGACGGCACAACCCCGAGCCTGAACACCCCGGGCAGCCCCATCGAGGCGTACCGTCTAAGCAATATCGATACCGTCAACGTTCTGACGGGCCGGCTCAACGTCGCGATTCCCGTCGGCGAAATCCCCGGCAGAGGCGACGCGCATACGCCTCTCATCGTGCATGTGGAGACCAACTGGAGGCATGCGCCGACCGATGATGGCTCGTACGCGGTCTTCGGCACCCCGTGGAACGCGGACGACCCAGACTACGTCTCAGGCGTGCTCCAGCTGCGTGGAACTGGCGACGTTTGCAATCCAGTGGAAACCTCGCCCGGAAATTGGATCCAGTACTGGACCGATACACTCAGCCGGCTAACCTACGTCGCGGCGGACGGCACAGAAACCGAATTTAGGGACAACGCGACGGGCGGACAAAAACAGCTTGGTAAATACGTTGGCACCGGATTCGGTCGCGGTAATCTCTTTAATGCCTATGACGGTTCGTCGGCGATCTTCGTGGCGAATAACGATCTGACGGATCCGGTTGCCTGTGCGAGTGGTTCCAGCTATTGGGACGGCGTCATGAAGCTTCGCAACGGTACCTCCTATACCCTCACGTTCGGTTACGTGACCCAGATCGAGGACCGCAACGGCAACCTCCTGACGATTAACCGAAGCTCAAACCCATTCGTAATCACTGACTCGTATGGCCGAACAACCGAGATTAATTTCGGCTCCAATACCGACATAATCACCTATCCCGGCTACGCCGGTAGCACGCGTACCGTCACCATCGTCAGGAACAATTTGAGTACACTTCTGGCGCCGGGCATGACGACTCTACCCACCCAATGCGCGACGGCCTGCCAAGCCCTTTTCCCCATGGTGCCGTGTCCCTCCGGCTGCTCAACAGCGTTGTACGACCCACCCGGATATATTTCGCAGATCAATCTGCCGAACGGGCAATCCTACCAGTTTCAGTACAATGCGTGGGGGGATGTGGCAAAGCTAACGTTGCCAACCGGCGGACACTACGAGTACGACTACGTCACTGTCGCTGACCCGCAGACGATGGGAGATCAAACCATTTATGAACTTCAGCGGCAGGTCGTGGAGAAGCGCATCTTCCTCGACGCCACGTCAACTACGCCGGCGCAGGTGATCGACTACTCCTACGGCGCCGGGTCGACGACCGTAACGTACAAGGATGGCAGCGGCAATGTGCTGAGTACGGAGGTCCATTATGGCGCCGTTCAGGACTCATCTCTGACGGACGGAACGGAGTACGTGGGATGGATGAGCGGTAAAGAAACCGGCACCGACTATAAAGATTCTGCGGTGAATGGCGGCGGGCTTCTGAAGACGACCACGACGACGTTCCAACAGCGCGACTGCTCCACGGAGACGACCTGTTGGTTTGGCAACCCACAGGCCCTGTCCGCCCCCGCACACGACCCACGCGTATTATACGAGACGACGAGCTACAACGGGCAGCGCTCGCAGAACAGCTACTCCTACGACGAGTACAACAATGTGACGGAGGCCGATGAGTACGGTTTTGGAACCGGCGCCGCTGGCCCGGTCTTCAGAAAAACCATCAATAGCTACCAGCACTATCCCGCGACTTTCCCGTACACCTCTGGCCCGTATATCGTCAATATGCTGACACAACGCCAGGCCACCGACGGAAGCGGCAATGTTTTGGCGCAGACCGGGTACGCGTATGACGGATCTTCCCTGACGGCCTACGGTGCTTTGGCCAGCCATGACTCGAGCTACTCGACGGCGATCACACAAAGGGGCAATGTGACAACCACCACGTGGAGTGATCCCGTCCACGGCACCATCCCCTCCATGGTGACGCAGTACTACTACGACATCGCCGGAAACATAGTAAGAACTCTCGATCCGCGTGGCGTGCAGCACGACTATGACTACCACTACCTTTGCGATGGGTCTTCTAATGACTCCTCAACCACCTATAGCCTGCCCACTGCTCTAAAGAGCTACTCCGGGCTTTCGGGCGGCGGGACCAGCTTGTGCGCCGGCGTCAGGTACGACTACAACCTCGGCAGACCGTCGAGCACGATAGACGTGAACGGTAACACCACCAGCTATCAGTATGCCGATTCCTTCGACCGCCTCACCGCCGTCTTCCGCCCCGATGGCGGCACGAGCCTCTTTATCTATAACGACACTCCCGGCTCATTAAGCGTCAAGACTTTGGTTGACCAGAACCGTCCGAACGATGTGAACATGCAAAGCTACCTGTTCTTTGACGGGCTCGGACGCGAGTCGGAGACGTCGACACAAGCGGGGTCGCAGAACATTGTGGTGTGCAAGACATACGACGGGCGCGGCCGGCTGGGATCCAGCTCGAACCCGGCATATTCCACCGTCGGATTCGGCAACCCAGACGCAAGCGTTTGCACTACGAACACGGTCACGTATGCGTACGATGGTCTGAATCGCCTGCTGACCTCGACGCAGCCAGACGGTTCCGTATCACAGAACATATACCAGGCGGACCCGGCCACACATACATTCCAAACGCTTGAGATCGAGCCGGGGGCACGCAATCGGCTGCGATACGCCGATGCCGCGGGAAGGCTCGTAGAGGTTGATGAGAACATCCTGACCTGGCAGAATGGGAATTACGGGATTTCCGGACAGGCCAAGTATATGACCACCTATGCCTACGATGCGCTGGATGATCTAACCAACGTGTCCCAGGCGGGCCAACCAGCACGTGCGTTCGTTTACGATTCGCTGAAGCGGTTGGTTCAGGCGTCGAATCCCGAGAACGGGATCATAGCGTACAGCTACGACATGAGCGGCAACTTGAGCACCCGTGCGGACGCCCGCCTGACTTTGACATCCTCCTACGACGGCCTGAACCGGGTGACTGGCAAGTCCTACAGCGACGGCACAACGCCGTCCGTGGGCTATAGCTACGACAGCACCCAGGGTGGCTGCAACGGGAAGGGGAGGTTGAGCGTCGTGACCGCGAACAGCACGCCGTTTCGGTCGAACACGTACTGTTATGATTGGGCAGGTCGTCCCACGAGCTACAATCAACTCACAAACAACCAAGGGTATGGGATGTCGTATGTCTACGATCTGACTGGGGCGACGCGTGCATTCACGCTGCCATCGGGCCGCCAGCAGGTCATGACGTACGACACCGCCGGCCGCGTCAGCGCCCTGAGCGGATTGCTTGGTCCGATATCCACGCCTTATGCCGGCTCGTTTGCCTATTTTGCCAACGGCTCGGTCGACAACTTTCAGCTCGGGCCGAGTTTCCTTCGGCAGCAGTATTGCCAGAACAACCGCCTCCAGGTGACAGGCGTGCGCCTTGGACCGGCCAGCGGAGGAACCACCGGCAACTGTGCCAGCGCCGGCGACCTGCTGAACCTGGCGGTCGGCTATCCATCGGCGGGGAGCAACAATGGCAACATCCTCTCGGAAAGCATTTCCACCGCTGCGCCCTTCAGCGCCGCGCAGAACTTCACCTACGACGCCTATAACCGCCTTTGGACCGCATCGGAGGGCTCGTGGTCGCAGACCTACGGGTACGACGCTTACGGGAACCGCTGGGCGAATGGGACGGTGTTGTCATCGTTTACCCCGACCACGCAGAGCAGCTTCAATGCCGGCACCAATCGGCTGACCGGCGCCACCTGCGACGCGGCGGGCAACCTGCAGGCCATCGGAGGGTACACCTTCACCTACGACGGTGAGAATCGCATGGCCAGCGCGACGCTGAACGTGACGACGATGTATGAGTATGATGGAGAGGGACGGAGGGTCGGCAAGATCGTGTGTCCTACCGCGAGCACGTGCAATGCCTCGACGCAAGGGGTGATCCCGACCTGGTACGTGAACGATGCGCAGGGGAACCTGGTGGCGGAATACGGGCAGAGTTCAACGCAAGCGCCGTGCACGACGTGCTATCTGGCGGACGATCATTTGGGGAGCACCCGGTTGGTGACCAATGCCAGTGGGAGTACCGTGGAGTTTCACGATTACCTGCCGTTTGGGGAGGAGATCCCGAGCGGGATGGGAGGGCGGAACAGCCTCTACGGATCGGCCGACGGAGTTACCGGCAAATTCACGGGCAAGCCGCGGGACACGGAACTGGCCGGCTCGGCGATGCAGGGCTTCGACTACTTCGGGGCGCGGTACTTCTCGGGCGCGATGGGGAGGTTCACGAGCCCGGAATCAAAGCAGTTCCCCCACGACATCACAGACCCGCAGAGTTGGAACAAGTACACGTATACACGCAACAACCCTTTGAGGTATATCGATCCGGACGGCGAAGACTGGCAGGACGCTCTTAAGGGTGCGATCAACTCCTTCGCGAGCGATTACACAATAGGCGCTGCTGCACGCCAAAGCGGCGGCAACGGCGATTTTAAGACGGGCCAGGCGATCGGCGACGCAGTTGCAGCGGCGGCGGGTACGCTGGAGTCCATTGTTGGGGGTGGCGGCGAGCTCCTGGGAGGAGCCCTGGATCTCACCGGCTTCGGTGCGCTCATTGGTGTTCCAGTAAACGTGGTTTCGGCCGGCATCATCGCGCACGGAGCCACCGCGGCCGTAGAAGGTGGCGGGCACCTGGTAAATACGGCGTTCGCAAGCTCAACGAACGATACACCAGTCAACACGTTGGGCGGCGGACAGATCGGTGAGCCAAGCGGGCCGAAGCCAGGCAGCTCAGGTGGACCTGGAGCAGGACGCAGAGCCACACCACGCGAACGCGGGCAGGCCCTTCAGGAGAACAACGGAAACTGCGTATTCTGCGGACAGCCCGCCACTGAAGCGGATCATGCCGTCCCGAGGTCACGGGGCGGCAACAACACTACGGGGCCCGGAGGGAATTTGCAGCCAACGTGCACCGACTGCAATCGGGGTCCCGGCGGAAAGCACACGCGAACGACCGAGGAGTTTTTGCGGCGTAAGCAGGAGCATAATCAATGATTGGTGACCACTCCAACTCGAGTCATCCAACGACTTCGGAACTCGTGAAGGTCAATCTCCCATTGCCTCCCGAGGATCAGGCCCAGGGGGTCGAAGCCGAAAACCTGTGGGCCGAGCCCCTTGGTGAAGACCTATACCGAATCGACAACGTTCCCTTCTATGCCTACGGCATCAGTCACGAGGACGTGGTGGTTGCAGACGAGGCAGACGGAAGGCTGAGGTTTCGCGCGATAGCGGCCCGGGGTGGACATTCGACATATCGCGTACTGGTCAAGGATTCGGCTGGATTCGAAAGCGCTGGCTTCCAGAAGCTCTGGGCTCGGCTGAGCGAACTTGGATGCACTCATGAAGTTGCCAAGCGCCGCTGGATCAGCATCGATGTTCCCTCGGACTCCGACATTTTCGTTGTGTACCGGATTTTAGAGGAAGGAATGGCCCAAGGGGTTTGGACCTTCGAAGAGGCTCATTGTGGGCATCCCAGCGTTCGCAGTGGGGAACCAAAGTAGGGAATCAGCGAGTTGCCAGATGGTATCCCCAAGCGAGCAAAACTTCAACCGGCTCACGGCCGGCAGTCATCTGGCGATCGGCTACCCATCGGCGGGGAGTAACAATGGCGACATCCTCTCGGAAACCATCTCCGCCGCGGCGCCCTTCAGCGCCACGCAGAACTTCACCTACGATGCCTACAACCGCCCTTGGACCGCATCCGAAGGCTCGGCGTGGCCGCAGACCTACGGATACGACGCTTACGGAAACCGCTGGGTGAATGGACCACCTTCTCGTCGTTTACCCCGACCACGCAGAGCAGCTTCAATACCAGCACGAACGGACTAACCGGCGCCACCTACGACCCGGCGGGCAACCTGCAGGCCATCGGAAGGTACACCTTTACCTATGACGGCGAGAACCGATTCAGCGCGACGGCCATTCGCGACGGACGCAGCTTTCTGAACGACCGCATCGGGCAGAAAATCTTCGGCGAGAACATCACGATCCACGACGACGTCTGGCACCGCCTGCAAGCCGGCCCGGGGTTCGATGGCGAAGGCG
>OMOG01000559.1 GCA_900290305.1 Candidatus Sulfopaludibacter sp. SbA4 | reverse complement strand
CACCGATGGCGGCGACAACTGGACCGACATCTCGCGCAGCCCCGGCCTGCCCCGCGGCGTCCTGTAAAGTCAGAGCGGCGGTTGATCGAGCATCATCACTTTCAGGCCCGCCTGCCCAAAATGATGATCCGTGGTCAGCGCCTCCGTCATCTGGCGCCGCTCCATTACTACAAAGGACAGGCAATCGGTGAGGCTCCAGTCCTTGTCGGGCCTCGTCCGGTAAAGTTGTACAGCGGAGTCGATTAGTTCGGCCTGGAATGGCACTACTTCGATACGCGCGTCCGCATGGGCTCGGTGGTAAGCCTCGGCTGCAACGCCGCGAGTGGCCGCGTCGGAGAGGGCGTTCAGCCATTCCCAAAGAACGGCCTCGGTCGTCACGATGATGCTCCTGGTCCGGATCACGAACTGGTTCCATGCGACCGCGCGCGGATGATACTGATCACGCCCGCGCGAAAGTGCTATCCAGAAGGAAGTATCGGCGAAGCAGGTTGCCACTACCGCCGCTCGTCCTTTCTGGGACAGCCGTAGAGGTAATGGTCGTGCTGGTCGGCCAGGTCCGCCGGCAGGTCGTCGTTCTCAACTGCATTCGCGGCGAGCCAGGCTAAAGCCGAATCCTCCGCTGTCCCACGCGTTCCCACCGGCTCGATATGCACGATCAAGGCTTGATTCGGCGGCAAATCGAGCGGCTCATCGGGGATGATGGCCCTGCCATCAAAATGTGCGTTGACCGTCATGACGGCTCCTTATCGCGACCTCTTCCAGTATGCCAGGAACGCTGGAGATGGTCCAATTCACCCCGCCTCACCAAGCGCTACAACCAAAGGAAGTTCGCGCCATTCCGCGTTTGCCGGCTCCATTACGGCGTTATACTTGAAATGCATGGCAACCGTGACCGAGATAGGTAGCCTGATCTCTCGACGCCCTGACATTCGCGGCGGGCGGCCGTGCATTGCCGGGACGGGCGTCTCCGTTCGCCGAATCGCCCAGTGGCACAACATGGGTCTGATTCCGGAGGAGATCGTGCGGAAGTTCGGCCACCTGTCGCTGGCGCAAGTTCATGCGGCCCTCGCTTACTACCATGCCAACCAGCCGGAAATCGACGCGGACCTGGAAGCCGAGGCGCAGGAGACCGAGGCCCTCGAACAGCAACACCGCCGGTGATCCTCACGCGTGAGTCAGATCAAGATCTACATCGACGAAGACACGATGGACAGCGATCTTGTCGTGGCTCTTCGTTCCCGCGGTGTCACAGTGGTCACGCCTTTGGACGCCGGTCTCACCGAAAAGCCTGACGAGGAGCAGTTAGCCTTCGCCACCGAATGCGGGTGTGTTCTCTACACGTTCAACGTCTCCGATTTCTATCGCCTTCACACCGAATGGGCCGGTGCCGGGCGAGAGCATGCCGGCATGATTCTGGCGCCGCAACAGCGGTTCTCGGTCGGCGAGCAACTGCGCCGCCTCCTCCGTCTCCGCGCAACTACGACGGCCGCGGCCATGCGGGCGAGGCGCCAACCATGGTTAACCCCGCCATGGATGCGTTTCGAACTATGCTGTTGCTCGGCCCACTCTCCTTAACGGCAAGCGTCATATGATACGATCATGGTGGTGAGACTCGTCGAAGCCCAGTACGAGGATGGCGTGCTCCGGCCTGCGGAGCGGTTGAGCCTTCGTTCGGGTGAGCGGGTGAACCTGATTGTGGTGCGGCGCCCAGACCCCGGCCGCTGGGATTTGGCGAGGCTCGCGAAGACCGGATATGGGGATGCCCTTGCCGAGCAGGGTCTCGCGGAGTGGGCGAACGCACTCGAAGACGAGGAGAAGAGTTGAAACGAGGAGAGGTCTGGTGGGCAGACCTCGGTGCGTATCGACCTCGGGAACAGACGGGGCGCCGGCCCGTCGTGATTTGGCAAAGTGATACGTTGACGCGGGTGCTCCAATCGATTCTGGTAGTTCCTCTCACCACGAACCTTGACCGAGCGAACCTGGCCGGAACCGCGATGATTGACTCCTCCTCAGGCGGCGGGCCACCACAGGACTCCGTTGCGCTGGTATTCCAGATGCGGGCGATTCCCAAGTCGGCGTTGCAGGCCAAGATCCGGGACCTCGACGAGAGTGAGCTCGAAGAACTGGAGTTGGCAACCGACGAGGCCCTGGGACGCGTTGAGCCGAAATAGGCGCTCGATGCCATCGAGAGGATGTGACCATAGACGTGCCCCACTCGGGATTCGAACCCGATAGTAAAGGACTTAACGGTTTTGGCAAGCGTGCGAGGCCAATGCTATCAACGGAGGGACGTTTGGCTCCCCAGGCAGGATTCGAACCGCCAACCCTTTCGGTCCACCCTATACTGCAAGACCCAAAAATGCGGTACGCCAAGAGAACTCGCCTCAAAACGGCCAAAAGCTGCCAGCCAGACGCGGCTCAACCTCATTTTGTGGAGCGCTCCAAAAGCGGGTCACAAAATTTTCCCTTTATTTTCAGCTCTTTAGTTCTCAAATCTGCCGCGAGCGCAATCGAGTAGGTATACATTTAAATCAGGAGAGGAAGAGCGGTCCTCGGGCCTTCCGTTAGTAACTTCCGGAAAACCAACCCAAACCGTAAGTATCTTACGGTGGAAACGCTACTAAGTCATTTATCTTCTTCAAAAGTCTCCTCCAAGAAAAGTAAAATTCTTACTTTTTTCGCGCTCGATCATCCTATGCGCCCGGTCGCCCACAACCCGATTCCCAAAGCGTCACCCCAGCCGGCACCCCACCTTGCGGGGGGCCATCAATCCCCTCACCGTGATACCATGCCAGACTATGAAGTCCGTTCGCATTCTGTCTTTGCTCGTTTTCCCGCTGCTGCTCGTCGCCCAGCAGTCGGACCTCTTCAGCCAATTGCGATTCCGCCTCGTCGGGCCCTTCCGCGGAGGCCGCGTGGTGGCCGTTGCCGGCGTGCCTTCGCAGCCCAATGTCTACTACCACGGCGGCGTCGGTGGCGGCGTCTGGAAGACCACGGACAGCGGCGCCTCCTGGCTCTCCATCTCCGACGCGGCCTTCAAGACCGCCTCCGTGGGCGCCATCGCGGTCGCCGATTCCGACCCCAACGTCATCTACGCCGGCATGGGCGAAGCCTGCGTCCGCGGCAACGCCTCCAACGGCGATGGCGTCTACAAGTCCTCCGACGGCGGCAAGACCTGGCGCAACATCGGCCTTCGCGACTCCTATCACATCGGCGCCGTCCGCGTGCATCCCAAGAATGCCGACATCGTGTATGTCGCGGCCCTCGGCCACCTCTGGGGTCCCAACGCCGAGCGCGGCGTCTACCGCTCCACCGATGGCGGCGCCACCTGGAAGCAGGTGCTGACCCGCGGCCCCGAC
>OMOG01000766.1 GCA_900290305.1 Candidatus Sulfopaludibacter sp. SbA4 | reverse complement strand
GCCGTTTTGCGGGCCTGTTCCAGATCCTGCGCAGTGTCCTGGGACAGATCACCGGCCAATTTGAAGCGGAACGCGGCGGACCCATCGTGCATGTAGTAGACCAGGCCGCCTCCCTTTCCACGAGACGCATCGTTCATAAGCAGGCCTCAATTCGTGCGGAGTAATGCAATCGATTGGCCAGTCGTCAGGGCGGCGTGGGCGAAAGCCGTGCCATTTAACTCATGGCAGGCATTCGCCGTCCTCCTCGCCGCCCGGCCGGAGCCATTCTGACAGTCTCTTCGGCGATGGAGAGCTGGGCTGCGACCTGCTTGTTGCGGTTTCCGCGGGCGACCGGCTGGAGAACCTGAAGCTCGTCGAAATCGGACGCGAGGTGTTTGGCATGAACGACTGGTTTTCGGATGGAGCCATGGCGTGGCCCCATTCTTCGCCGTGGCGCCGAAGCCGCCGAGGCTGAGTTATGTTGAGGCAGCCTCGGTGCCGATTGGCGCCCTCACTGCCTGGCAAGGCCTGTTCGACCGCGCCAGGCTTCGGCCTGGGGAGCGTGTTCTGGTCCATGGCGGGGCCGGGGCCGTGGGAATCTTCGCCATCCAGCTCGCCCGGCTGCACGGGGCGCGCGTCATAGCGACTACATCGTCGCCCAACGCGGAGCTGGTAATCAGTCTCGGCGCCGAACAGGCGATCGACTATCGGGAGCAGCGATTCGAAGAATTCGTGAACGAAGTGGATGTGGTGTTCGATACGGTGGGCGGTGAAACGCTGGAGCGATCCTGGGGCATTCTCAAGCCTGGCGGACGAATGGTGACCATCGCGTCGACGGCAGATGACTCCCTCGATCCACGCGTGAGGGAGGCTTTCTTCATCGTGGAGCCGAATCAGAAGCAGCTCGTCGAAATCGGGGATCTGGCGGACGACGGGCGGCTTCGCACGGTTGTGGATGCCGTGGTTCCCTTATGGCGGGCGCCGGAGGCCTACGCCGGCCAGGCGCCGAGGCACCATCGCGGAAAGGTCGTGGTGGACGTCCGAATCGCGCGGACGGAAGAGGATCGGCAGTGAACAGGCTCGAAGGCAAACGGGCCCTCATCACAGGGGGCACCACCGG
>OMOG01000527.1 GCA_900290305.1 Candidatus Sulfopaludibacter sp. SbA4 | reverse complement strand
AAGCTGCGTATGGTCGCGTCGGACGGGACATCCGCGCCGGGCACGGTGCCCCTGGATCTTTCGTGGCATCGCGAGGCGCCGCGGGCGTTGGTCGTCGTCCACGCCGGGCACCTGTGGGACGGCCTGGGCCCCCACCTGCGCGACAACGTCGATATCACGATCAGTGGCCGCCGCATTCAGAAGATCGAACCCCATCGCGACGGACTTCAGAGCGGCGCCGAAGTGATCGACGCATCGGACCTGACCGTTCTTCCCGGGCTTTGGGAAGCGCACAACCACGGCTACGGGGGCCTCGCCGGCTTCGGCGACCGCGCGGGGCGCATCTGGCTGGCCTACGGCTTCACCGAGCTCCAGTCCCAGGGCGATTCGGCCTACGGGGCGCTCGAGATCAAGGAATCGTTCGGCGCGCGGGCGCGCGTGGGGCCGCGCTATTTCGCCGCCGGAGAGCCCATCGATGGGGAGCGCGGCTACTACGCCGGCGACCACGGCGTCACCAATTCCAAAGAGCTGCAGCTCGAGCTCGGCCGCGCGCAGGCGCTCGAATACGACAATCTCAAGACTTACGTTCGCCTGCCCCACGAGTTGCAATACGAGGCGCTGAAGTTCGCCCATGAAAAGCTCGGTATCTGGGCGGCATCGCACTACGGCCTGCCTGGTACGTTGTATGGGATGGATGGAATGACCCATATCAGCGCGACCAGCCGCTGGGGGTACTCGTATACGCGGTCGACCGGAGGCACGACCTACGACGACATCCGAAAGCTGTTCGTCGCCGGGAGCGAGTTCATCATCTCCACTCCCTTCGCGGCATCGGCTCTCTATGCCGAAGACCCGAAAATCCTCGACGATCCGCGCATCGCGACGCTGAACACGCCCTGGGAGCAGCGCACCATGGTGGCGGCGCGCGACCAGCCGGCCGGCGCGGGTCGTGGGGGAAGGGGAGGAGGCGGAGCCGCTGGTCTGCAAAAGGAGGAAGAAGCGCTGCTCGCCGTCCTGCACAGTGGAGGGACGGTGATTCTGGGTACGGATTCTCCGCTTGCCGGCCTTGCCATCCTGAATCATCTCGGCCTGCGGGCCGAAGTGAAGTACGGCTTCCAACCTTGGGAAGCGTTGCAGACGGCAACGATCCTGCCGGCCAAGGCTCTCGGTTACGCCAAGGATCTCGGCTCAGTGGAGGCGGGCAAACTGGCGGATCTCGTTTTCGTCGCCGGCGAGCCGCTCAAGGACATCAAAGACGTCGCCAAGGTCCAGCGTGTGATGGTCGATGGCCGTGTGTACACGATTCCTGAACTGATGGCTCCGTTCGCTCGGGGGACACCATGAAAGATCATTGGGCCTGTCGTGGGGCGAACGTGGCGCACGCTCTCAGCGTGCCGGGGTGCCCCCTGGGCCGGGCACTCATGCCGACGCCTCTTGCCCATGACCGATGACAAATCCGTGTTAGCCACTTTCGGCGCGCATCCGGCTCCACGTCGCGGCAGCGCGCCGGGCGTTTGCCATTCCCCGATTCGGGCGGCCCAAATCCGGGAAGCTCGCGAGCCGCTATTCCACCCGGATTTCGCCCAGATCGTACCAGCCGTCCGGCTGCCGGCCTTCTATGGCGAGTTTGATGGCGGGCTGCCCGGTTCGGGGATCCAGCATGGCTACCCGCACTCGGTAGATTCCCGCCTTGAGATGGTCGTCCACGTAGAGTGAGCCGTCGTAAACCGCATCGCCCGGCATCCATTTGCGCACGTCTACCGGCACTTTCATCACGCAGCTTCCGCCGGCGCCGCGCAGTTCGACCGCCAGCGTGTACTCGGAATACACCGGCGCCACGCCGGCGTTCAACCACCACATGTTTACCGGCATCGTGCGGCCGGCTGTCACCGCTGGCGGGTACTCCAGCTTGCGCAGTGCGAACCGGTAACCCATCTTCTTTTGAAACTCATCGAAGGGCTTCTTCCACTCCTCGGGAATAGCCGTGGATTTGATATTCACCGTCGAAACGTGCCACCGCAGCGCCTGGTCGAAGATGTACTGCAGGTCGTACCGATCGCGAAACCACGAACCGGGAGTGCCGCAGCTCTCCAGTGACACCGGCCCGTGCTGCCAGGCGTCCTGCAAATTTCCCTCGGCGATGAATTGCGGATATCGGTCGAGCATGTGGGCGAAGTTACGTCCGGGCCGGCCCATGTCTCCCCAGCAGTCGGCGCGCCAGCCCGCACCCCGTCCCGTGCTATAGATCAACGTCTGGAGCACGTCGAAGTTCATGAGCAGCGGGGTGCGTCTGAAGGCGTCGAAATACTGGTCGGTGAGCAGCTTCTGAGTGGGCCAATCCGGCGGATAAGGCCCCCAGCCTTCGCCCCAATAGCCGAATGTCGAAATGTCCACCGCGTCGAGGTAGGGGTGCCCGTCGTAACGCTTGCCGGCTTGGGCCACGACCGCGCCCCAGGTCTGGATGTAGAGCGGATCGGCGGAGTCCGGCGACCAGATCTTTCCGTCCTGGCCGGTGGGTTTGTTAGCGCGCCGGGCGCCCGAATTCCGATACCACTGGGGCAGCGGACTACTCTGGTCGTAGGGCATCAGGCGCATGTCGAGCTTCTGCCCATGCCGCCGCGCCTCGTCCAGCGCGGTGTCGATGATGTCCCAGCGGTACTTGCCCCGTTCGGGCTCCAGTTGCGACCAGAACCAGCGAACATAGGCCACCGAAGACTCCGGAAAATCCACTTTGCCCGGCGCGTCCTCGACCTTGGCATCCGGCCCCACCTCCGACCACCGCAGCCCCGGATAAATCGCCTGCCGGTTATAGCGCTGGAACGTCTGGATTCCCATCCCAGGGTTCACCAGAACGTCGTCGATCGTCTTGGGGCGCACAACCGCGCTTTGCGCCGCGGCGGAACCGATCAGCAGGAGAAACAAAGAGAATCTTCGCATCGCGAGTCCTTTTGCCCGTTCGGGACTTGAAACCACACTTTGGAGATCCAGCCGATTGTAGCTCAGCCGTCATTGCCCTGAAAGTCGCCAGCAGCGTGGCGGACGCCTTCGACCAAGGCGGCAACCAAGTCAAAGACACAGATCAAATTGGATTCCAGCCTGCCACCGTGGCAGACCTCAATCCGCTGAAGTTCACGCTGCACCGGAAAGGGCAATGATCATCGAAGTGCCAGCCCTTACCCAGCCAAGCCATCGAGTCCCCCAGCCTACACTCCGCAAGAGACACGCGCCTCCCAAAAATACCAGAATTGACCAACCCAAAAATCACGGTCACCAAGGAACGAACTTTATTTTCAGACACACTTTCACTCATTCCAAAGCCACTTAGCCCCACCCCGCCAACCCAAACCCCCGGCCGCCCCTTGATTGTATGCTAGCGTCAAATTAGGAGAGGTTTAGCGACTTGGCAACTCCCCGCTCCCGGGGAGCCGTTTCCGCATCAACCGGAAACCCCGGCGATGCAGATCTGCATCGCCTAAATTCGCTAACTCCCCTCTTTTCAACGTCGGGTACTTCCGCCGCGATGCAACTTGCATCGCCGCCAAATCGGAGCCTCTATGCGTCGCCGCCACATCAAAACCGTTCAACTTGAACGGTCGATCCCCGCTAACTCATTGATTTACCTACACCGCCCTCCGGAAAACCGTTCAAATGTGAACGCTTTTGGCCCCCGCCCCGTCCGTAACCCCCGGCGACCCTCCCGCGCCTTGTCAGAATCTATGCCTCCAAGAACCCGCTACGCCCTCCCGGCGATCGCCCTGCTCCTCGCCTGTGCATCTGCCCAGACCCTGCCCTCGGGCGTCCAGAAAAAGGCCTCCGTGGGAGGCATCACCGAGTATGATTACCCCAACGGCCTGCGCGTCCTCCTCTATCCCGATCCGGCCAGCCCCAAGGTCACCATCAACGTCACCTACCTGGTCGGCTCTCGCCACGAAGGCTACGGCGAAACCGGTATGGCCCACCTGCTGGAGCACATGGATTTCATCGAAACCACCAACGGCCGCCAGATCAAAAACGAGATCGTCTCCCGCGGCGCCAATTGGAACGGCACCACCTCCTACGACCGCACCAACTACTACGAAACCGTCCCCGCCACCGACGAGAACCTGAAGTGGGCCCTCGGCCTCGAAGCCGACCGCATGGTCAACGTCAAGTTCACCAAGCAGCTCCTCGATACCGAAATGACCGTCGTGCGCAACGAGTTTGAGCGCGGCGAAAACAGCCCGCAATCCATCCTCCGCGAGCGCGTCGAGGCCACCGCCTACCTCTGGCACAACTACGGCAAATCCACCATCGGCTCCAAGGACGATATCGAACGCGTCCCCGTCGATCGCCTCGCCGCCTTCTACCACAAGTTCTATCAGCCCGATAACGCCGTGCTCGTCGTCACCGGCCGGCTCGATGAGACCAAGACCTTGCAGTTCGTCGCCGACAGCATGGGCAAGCTTCCGCGTCCGACGCGCAAACTCGAGCAGACTTACACCGTGGAGCCTCCCCAGGATGGCGAGCGCTTCGTCGCCCTGCGCCGCGTCGGCCAGGGTCAGGACGTCATCATCGCCTACCACGGCCCGGCTGCCGGCCATCCCGATTCCGCGGCGCTCCAGGTTCTCTCCGGCGTCATGAATGGCGGCGGCGGCGGTGGCGGCGGGCGCGGTGGACGCGGTGGCGGCGGAGGTGGCGCGCGCGAAGGCCGCCTCGCCAAGGCCCTGGTCGATACCAAGATCGCCGAGTCCGCCAACATGGGCACGCGGGAACTGCACGATCCCGGCCTCATCACCGTCTCCGCCAGCCTCAATAAGGATCAATCGCTCGACGCCGCCCGCGACGCCCTCACCCAGGCGCTCGACGATGTCGTCAAGAATCCGCCCACCAAGGAAGAGGTCGATCGGGTCACCGCCGGCATGCTCCACAACCTGGAAAACAGCCTCTCCGATCCGCAATCCATCGCCACCGGCGCGCTCAACAACGCCATCGCGCAAGGCGACTGGCGCCTCATGTTCCTGCAGCACGACCGCCTCAAGGACGTCAGCCCATCCGACCTCGTGCGCGTCGCCAGGCTCTACCTGAAGCCCTCCAACCGCACCGTGGGCTACTACATTCCCGACCCCGCCCCCGACCGCACCGTGGTCCCCGACACGCCCGACCTCAATGCCCTGTTGAACGGCTACAGGAGCACCGTCAACATCTCCCACGCCGAAGCCTTCGACCCCACTCCGGCCAATATCGAAAGCCGCGTGCTGCGCTCCAAGCTCTCGAGCGGCATGAAGGTCGTGATGCTGCCCAAGAAGACCGAGAACGATATGGTTTCCGC
>OMOG01000528.1:11090-12013 GCA_900290305.1 Candidatus Sulfopaludibacter sp. SbA4 | reverse complement strand
CCCGAAAAGACATCGGCGGGAGCGTCGATCACGAAGACGGAGGGTTTTTTGACACGCTCTAAGGAGAAACAATGCTCCCCCTGGATCTGCGCCCTGAACTCCTCCCAGACGTCCGACAGTCCGTCGTCCCCGCTTTGACGGCAATCCTCGGGCAGGCGCTTGATGTCTGCAATTACCTGCGCCACATAATCATCGTACTTGGCCTTAATAATGCGGACGATTTGCAGTTTTGACATAGTATCCCTGAAGGATGGCTATAACCCAGTGCTTTTCACAAAGAGCCGTGCTGCTTAAGCCGGAGATTTCGAAGTGGCTAAAGCCAAGTCGATAGCAGACCTGTCGCGTCAATAGGGGTGGGAAATTCGACCAGAACAACACGTTGAGCAGTATACATGACGGCGGCCACGCTTGGGTCCCCGGGGATGCACAACAGCATCCGACTCCGACTCTTGGTCACGAAAAAGAAGGGCCTGACCGTTGGTTAGGGTCTGTGGGTTGCCGGCCTCGTCGGCTTCATGCGTGTGATGGATCTTGCGACTCGCGCTTTACTCGTACCGCAGCGCGTCGATCGGATTGATCCGCGATGCCTTCACCGCCGGATAAATCCCGAAGACCACGCCCACCACCACCGATACCCCAAACGCGATCGCGACCGATGCCGATGTGACAATGGTCTTCCACTCCGCCGTGCGCGCGATCAGCCACGCCAGGAAGAAGCCGAAGCCGATCCCCATTAGCCCGCCGCCCACCGAGATCAGCACTGATTCCGTCAGGAACTGCCGCACGATGTCGAATCGCCGCGCGCCGATCGAGCGCCGGATGCCGATCTCGCGCGTGCGCTCCAGCACCGTCGCCAGCACGATGTTCATGATGCCGATGCCGCCCACCAGCAGCGAAATCGCCGCAATCGCCACCATCACGTA
>OMOG01000528.1:0-11084 GCA_900290305.1 Candidatus Sulfopaludibacter sp. SbA4 | reverse complement strand
CGTGCGCTCCAGCACCGTCGCCAGCACGATGTTCATGATGCCGATGCCGCCCACCAGCAGCGAGATCGCCGCAATCGCCACCATCACGTAGGTGAAAATGGTCTGCGTCCGCTGCTGCTGCGCCAAGAGCGCCGCCGGGATGGTCACCGTGAAATCCTGCACGTTGTGGTGCGTGGAGTTGAGCACCGCGGTCACCACCTTCGCCGTCTCGATGCTGTCGGCTTCGGCGCGCATTCGAAGATCGATCCCGTCCAGCCCGTCCTTCATGTTGGCGCTCTGGTCCCAGAACCGGTACTGAAAGGTGTTCAGCGGAATGTAGACGATGTTGTTGACGTCCAGCATGGTGCCGCCGCTGTTCTGGGCGCCCGCCATGAGCTGCTCGTTGAGCACCCCCACCACCTCTGGTGCCGCCGCTCGACTGGGCGCCCGCCATGAGCTGCTCGTTGAGCACCCCCACCACCTCCAGCCACGTATCGTTCAACTTGATGTACTTGCCCACGGCCGGCCCGTACCCCAGGATATTGACCTTCGCCCCCTCGCCCAAAACGCAGACCGTGGCGCTGGCGGCATCGTCGGACTCGTCGAAGAACCGGCCCTCCGCCAGGTGCAGGCTGTGGATCACCCCGTAGGAGGGCTCTACTCCGTACAGATCCGGAACGGTGGGCGAAGGTTTGGGCAGCACGCGCCCCGGGTGAAGCGTGCGGCGCGCCGACAGGGTCTCGATCCCCTCGATGTTGGCGCGCAGAATGCGCACGTCGCGATCCGAAAGGCCCGGCGACGAGCGGCGGCGCTGCATGAACTCCTCCTGGCTGGTGGCTTGCCGCGCGTCCACCAGGATGTTGCGCACGCCCAGCAGCTCGATGAAGCGCAGCGATTCCTCCTTCGCCCCCGAGCCGATCGCCAGCATTCCGATCACCGAGCCCACCCCGAACACGATCCCCAGGGCCGTCAGCAGGGTGCGCGTCTTCTGCGCGCGCAGGTTCGAAAAGGCCTGGCCGATATCGGAGAACCGGATAATCATTTGGGCAGCGCCTGCATGGCGCTCTGCGGGCCCGCCGCCGGCTTGTTCGCCTGGTCGGGATTCGACATCGCCACCAGCTCGCCTTCCCGGATTCCCGTAATCACGGCCTGGCTCTCGCTGCGCCGCACCAGCGTGACGTCGTGCGGCATGAAGCCGTTAGGCGATTGCAGGTACACAAAGGAGCGCCCGTCGCTTTCGAACAGCGCCTGCGAGGGAATCCACAGCACGTTGTCCAGCGCTTCGATGGTGATCACGATGTTGGACGTCATGCCCGGACGCAGCTCGGGGCCCACCTCGTCGAGCGCGATCCGGCACTCGAACTTGCGATCCCACGGCGGGCCCGAGGTGCCGCCGATCGACTTCACGTGCCCCGCAAACGATTTTCCGGCCAGTGCCACCACTCCCACCGTCACCTTCTGCCCTACCGTCAGGTGGCCGCGGTCCAGCTCCCCGACATTCGCGCTGACCTCCCAGCTCTTGAGGTCGGGAATCTGCGCCACCGCCATGCCCGCACGGGCCGTGTCGCCCAGTTGGAAGGGAGGCAGTAGCATGCCCATCCACATCATGTTCTGGTTGCTGTTCTGCTGCACGTTCACGTAGCCGCCAGTCTTGGCCTTCAGCGTCATGCTGTCGATCATCTTCTCCTGCGTCTCGGCAGTAACCTTGGCCTTGTTTTCCGCGGCCTTCTGGATGGCAATACCCGCGGCGGAGGTGGTCTTCTTGTTGTTGTAGTCCTGCACCGCTTGCCGCTGTTTGTTCCGCGCCGCCTCCAGCGCCAGCTCGTTCTGCCGCGCCGTAATCGCCGGCAGCGTGGGGTTCCGGCGTACTTCCAGTTCGGCCGTCTTCACATCGGCTGCAGTCGAATCTATGGTGTAGCGCGATTCTTCCTCGGTGGCTTCGCTGGTGGCGTCGGCCTGGATCACCTGCTGCTCGGCCTCCGCCAGGTCGGCTTCGGCTTCGCGCAGGTTGTATTCCAGTTGGGTGGTGTCGAACTGCACCACCACGTCGCCCGCATTCACCACTTGGCCGGGTTCGAGGAGCTGGGTGATGGCCAGGTCGCCGCCGCCCGCCATGGGCGCCGTCAGCATCTCGGAGTTCCCGCCCTGCAATTCTCCGCGCGCCGCCACCGTGATGGTCACCCGGCCCTTCTTGACCTTGGTCGTGGGCAGCTCCACCGCGCTGGTGGAAGCGGCTACCCGGGCCACCCGCAGGGCGCCGTATCCAATCGCTCCCAGCACTACCACCACGCCCGCCAGAAACAGGATGCGCGCTCTCATTTCTTCTGGTCCTTTTTCTCCGGATCCACCATCGCCACCATGGAGCCCGCGCCAATGCCCCGGATGGCCACCTCGTCCGGATTGCGGGCCAGCACCTGGACCTCCATCGGCCGGTAGTGGCCGGCATTCGCCAGGTAGACGATGGGCTTTCCGGCGCGCGTAAAGAGAGCCTTCGCCGGAATGCTGATGGCGTTCGGAATGCGATTGATGATGATGTCCATCCCGCCGTTCATTCCCGGGCGCAGGCGCGAATCCGGATGCGGAATAGGCGCATAGGCCCGAAAACTGCGCACCGGCGGAAACTCGTTGCCGGTTTCCGCCAGCAGCGAGATCTGTCCGATCCTGGCCGGCATAGTCAGCTCCGGTAGCGAGTCTACTCGAACGCGCACGTCGTCGTTGGCCGCGATGCGCCCGCGGTCGATCTCTTCCACCTTGGCATCCATCATCAGGGTGTCGAGATCCGGCATCTCGGCCAGGCCCATCCCCGAGAACACGTTGTCGCCGGCCTTGAACGGCTTGGCGTTCATCCAGCCTTGCGAGTAATTGGGCGCATACGTCAGGTAGCCCGGCAGCGGCGCCTTGATCTCCATCTGGGCGATGCGCGATTTCGTCAGCGCCACATCCGCCGCCGCCTGGTCGCGCAGCCGCGCGGCCGACGCGATCTTCGACCGGTCGGACGCCGCGTGCAGGTCCACGGTCGCCTCCTGCACCTTCAGTTTCTGCTCCGCTACGCCCAAGTCGATCTTGCTCTCCTCACCCGTGATCCGGCTCACCACCTCCTGCTTGGAAGCCTCCAGCCGCGCCTTCTCCACCGTGTATTGCGCATCCGCCAGGTCGCTCTTGTCCTGCTCCGCCGTGATTTTCGCCTGGGCCAGCGCCTGGTCGAGCGTTGCCTGGGCCTGTTGCAACTGTGCTTCCTTCTGCTGAAGCTGCTGCTGGGCACTGCTCGAATCGAACCGGATGATGGCTTGGCCCTGGTCTACTTTTTCCCCCGGCGGAGCCATCCACGCGATCGACAAACTGGGCACAATCGGCGCATAGATCTGCACCGAGCGGCCGGCTTTCAATTCTCCGCGGCAGCGGATGATCACCAGGAAATCGCCCTGCCGTGCCGGCGCCACCGGCAGGGTGACGGCACTCTCCACCTGGCGCAGCCGATACACTCCCGCCGACGCTCCGCCCAGCGCCAGAACCACACACACCAGCGTGCCCCAGAACCGGATCCTCCGCGAGCGCGCGCTCATTGGCCTGCTCCCGCGGGCGGGGCCCCGGTGACCAGCACCACCGCCGCCGAAAGATCGGGCATCAGCCGCGCATCGCTCTTGTCGAGCTTGAAAACCGCCGTGAACGATTTGATCGGACTGCCCAAAGCCGACGATGCCACCGGGCTCGCGAATTCGAAATGCGCCGGCAGCGCCAGGTCCGGGTACGCATCCAGGTACACCGTGGCGCGCGTGCCCTTCACCAGCGCCGCGCCATCGGGCTCGCCCACCGCGCAACGCACCAGCATCTCCTTGGGATCGAAGATGCTCACCAGCGGCTGGCCGCGGAAGAGCTGATCGCCGTCCTGCGCATGTCCCATCGAATTGTTGCGGTACAGGTTCTGGTGCGCCACCATCCCCGAGAGGTTGGCCCGTGCTTCCATCTTCGCCACGTTGGTTTGCGCCCGCTCCAGGGTCACCTTCTGGCGGTCGCGCTGCAATTCCAGAATGCGCAGCGCCGCCGCATCGGCTTTATCGTGCAGCGCGTTGGACTTCTTGAGGCTCTCGACGTGCTTGCGCGAAATGTCCACCTTGACCTCGTCCTCCAGCCGCACGATCTCGGCCAGCACCGGTCCCTTCTGCAACTCCATCTCGGCCTTTGCCAGGTCGCCCTCCGCCTGCCGCAGGCTGGCGGTGCGCTGTTCGGCGTCGGCGCGGTTTTGCGCGGCCTTCTGCTCCACCTGGTGGCCCAGGTCGTCGTACTTGGCCTGCGTGTCGCGCACCATATCGGCCTGCTGCGTGGCGTCGAAGCGCGCCACCACATCGCCTTCCTTCACCTGCGACCCGTTGGGAATCAGCTTGGTGAGCGTCACCGGCCCGCCTTGCCCCCAGATCTGCGGAACCAGGACCTTGGAGGAGTGGACCGCTTCCAGTATCCCGGTGAGCCGGACTTCATGCCGGGCCTTGGGGGTCTCCGTTCCGGCCGAGGCAGGCGCGGCGGCCAGCGCGCTCCGCGGGCTGGAATGCGAACACGAGGCCAGCCAAACAGCCGAGATAGCGATAGCGAATTCGCACCAGGAACCACGCATACGTCTGGCCTCGGAGATTAGACGTCACCACCCGCGAAAAGGTTGATAGCATTTCGGATCTGTACCCAACCCCCAACCCCCAACCCCCAACCCCTTCGATGTGTTATAGTCAACACAAATCCATCGAAGAATGGATGCAAATTACTGCGTTCCATACCGGAACGGGGACTTACCGAATGTGCGGGATTGCGGGATTTACATGTCTGAACAGGATCGTTAGCAAGGCCGTCGCCCAGCGCATCACCGAATCGCTGTACCATCGCGGACCCGATCAGCAGGGGATTTTCGAGGGTAGCGAGGCTACCCTGTGCGCCGTCCGCCTCAAGATCATCGATCTCGCGGGCGGCGATCAGCCCTTCGTCAGCGACGACCGCGATACCGCCATCGCATTCAACGGCGAGATCTACAACCACCTCGAAATCCGCCGGCAGCTCGAGGCCGCGGGGCACCGCTTCCACTCCACTTGCGACACCGAAACCGTCCTGCATGCCTTCCTCGAGTGGGACACCGCGTGTTTCTCGCGTATGCGGGGCATGTTCGCCGCCGCCTTCTGGACCGAGTCGCGCAAACGCCTGGTGCTGGCGCGCGACCGCATGGGGATCAAGCCGCTGTACTACTACCGCAGCGGCGACGACGTCTGTTTCGGCTCCGAATTGAAAGCCATCCTGGAGCACCCCTCCGTCCCGCGGCAACTCGACCTGGAGGCGCTCGATTCTTATCTCTCGGTGAATTACGTCCCCGGCGATCGCACCCTGATCGAAGGCATCCGCAAGGTCGGCCCCGGGCACTTCCTGGAATGGCGCCACGGCAGAATGTGGATCGAGCCTTGGCACAATCCGGGGCGCCATCCGGACCGTCCGCAGCCGCGGAAATGCTCGCTCGCCGCCGCCACCGAAGAACTCGACGTGCTCCTGCGCGATGCGGTCCATGAGCACCTGGTCTCCGACGTCCCCCTCGGGGTGTGGGCCTCCGGCGGACTGGACTCCTCCACCATCCTGCACTATGCCGCGCTCCAGACCCCCGGCCGCCTGAAGACTTTTTCCGTCTCGTTTCGAGGACGCAGCTTCGACGAAAGCCGCTACTTCCGCGAGATCGCCGCCGTCTACGGCACCGACCATCACGAATTCGACCTGAGTCCGGATCTCGAGCTGCCCAGCGCCATCGAAGACTTCGCCTACTACTCCGACGAGCCCAGCGCCGACGCCGGCGCCTTGCCCGTCTGGTTCCTCTCCCGGATGAGCCGGCGGCACGTCACCGTGGCGCTCTCCGGCGAAGGCGCCGACGAGCTCTTCGGCGGCTACGTGACCTACCTCGCGGACCGTCTGGCGCGGCCCTTCCGCATGGTCCCCAGCGTGGCGCGGCGGATCATGCTCGGCGCCCTGGACCGCTACCTGCCCGTCTCCGACGAGAAGATCGGCCTGGAGTACAAGCTCAAACGCTGGATCGAAGGAAGCTGGCTCGACCCCGATGAGGCGCACTTCTTCTGGAACGGTACCTTTACCAACCAGCAGCGCAAACAGATCCTGCGCGGATCCAATGGAAACGGCCTGCGCGCGCTGGTGGCTCGCCTGGGCATCCAATCCTCGGGCGTGCTGGACCGCTATCTCCAGGTCGACCAGAGTTACTACCTTCCCGACGACATCCTTTATAAGACCGACCGCATGAGCATGGCGCATTCCCTCGAGGTCCGCCCCCCGTTCCTCGATCCGCGGATCGTGGACTTCGCCCGGTCGCTGCCCGAAAACCTCAAAATCCGCGGCTTCCAACAGAAGGTGATCCTCCGCGAGCTGATGCGCGGCAAGCTCCCGGACTCGGTATTGAACCGCAAGAAAACCGGCTTCGATATTCCGGCCCACGATTGGTTCCGCGGCACGCTGCGCAGCCTCCTGATGGATACCCTCACGCACGAAGCCATCCAGGCTACCGGAGTCTTCGATGCGCGCGCCATCCATTCGCTGATCCGCGATCACATGGAACGGCGAGTCAATATCGGCTACCACCTGTGGGGCCTGTTGACTCTGTTCCTGTGGATGAAGCGATGGAAGGTGGAAGTGCCTCCGGCGGCCGAAGTGTTGCGGCCCATCCCCGCCCGCGTGCTGGCCATCCGGTAGCGGCGCTTCGGCAGTGGGCCATTCGCTACGACCCATTGTAATTGCGCGGTTTCGATCGGAGCCGCGCGCGTTAGCAAGCGGTTCCTGGATACGTGACCGTATTTTTGAAATCGCGCACCATTGAATCCCGCAGACTTACAGCGGCATCTTCGCGCCCCGGAACGTGGGGCAGGATTTTATCCTGCAGCCGGCTTTTAGCCGACTTTCGGGCTGCTGGCAACAATCCCAACCCGAGACGAGAATGTCACTGTATCTTGCCGGACTCCCTAAGCGCCCCGTTGAATCCGGGGCACAGACTCCTTCCGCCGTTGTTTGCGCAGGCCCTACTGCCGCCTCTCTTCCAGCGCGGCGACACGGGCGGTGAGGTCGCGGATGGCGCGGTCGTGGGTGTGGTAGTTGGCAACCAGGGCGGCATTGTCGCGGTCGAGGGTGTCGGCCCAGCGGTTGAGGCCCATCAGGTGTGTCTGGATGCCGCGGAGGGTTTCCGACATACGTTCCATCGTGCGTTCGTTGGCTTGAAAGCGGCCTAGCATCTCGGTGCGCAGGTCGGAGAGATTGGACGTCATGGCTTCCATGAAACGTTCAACGATGGTACGAGTCTGCTCTGCGGCGATGGCGCGAGTCCGGTCTTCGATGGCGCGAGTCTGTTCTTGGACGATGGCACGCGTCTCTTCTTGGACGATGGCGCGAGTCATGGCGCCGATTTGTTGGAGGTCTTCGGGTGTCAGCATGGCCGTAGCAAGCTTCCCCTCTATTATAGGCCGGAAGCTAGCGGCTAGCGGCTCCGCATCTCAAACCTACCGGAACATATACTGCAAATCCCGGATGTCCTGCGTCATGCGCGCCGAATATGGCGCCATCAGCACGTTGATGGCAAACCACATGGTGCCCAGTGAAATCAGCATGCGCGTCAGCCGGTTCCGGCCCAGCACGACCCGCAGCGCGATCGCAATCGCAAATGGCGCGACCGCCGTGGCCACCCGCGCGTGAGGACTCAGATCTTCCAGCAGGCTCAGCACTACAGGAGTGTAGCGTCGCCATGGTTGCTCCGGTCAAGATATCGTCGGTTATGGTTCCGCTGTTTACCCGCCAGCCGCCGCCCAAGCGTGGCACAGGCATTCCTGCCTGTGTTCGCCGGGCTTTTAGCCCGGCGCCTGGAGCTTGGCCATTTCTGCCGAGTCCGAGGTGGGACAGGCGATCGTTTTTTGTCGCCTGTCACTGCCGGGCTTTCGCCCAACCGTGGCACAGGCATTCCTGCCTGTGTTTTGGCTTCGGACTACCTGCCCACCCGCCGGATGCCGCCGCCCAACCGGTGCGGGATAATAGCCTCAAGGGCCGCCATGGAATTCGCCGAGCAGTTGAAATCCTCCGTCGATATCGTCAGCGTGATCCAGGAGTATGGGCCGCGCCTGCGCAAATCCGGGAACAACTACTCGGGCCTCTGCCCCTTCCACAACGAGAAGACGCCGTCGTTCTCCGTCAGCGCCACCAAGCAGTTCTACTACTGCTTCGGCTGCCACGCCAAGGGCGACGTCATCAACTTCGTCATGGAAATCGAGAAGATCAGCTTCTACGAAGCTCTCAAAACCCTCGCCGAGCGCCACGGCATCCCCATGCCCAAGCGCTCTCAATACGCCGACGAAGACTCCAAACTGCGCGGCGCCGTCTTCCAGATGCACGAATACGCCCAGGAGAATTTCCGCGCCAACCTCGACGGGCCCCTGGGCGAGGCCGCCCGCGCCTACCTGGCCCGCCGCGGCGTGGCCGCCGCCACCATCGAACAGTTCGGCCTGGGATATTCCGACCGCTCCGGCCGCGCCCTGCTGCGCATTTTCGACCAGCGCACTTTCCCCGCGGCCCAACTGGAACAGTCCGGCCTGGTCCGCAAGCGCGACGACGGCACCTTCTACGACTACTTCCGCAACCGCCTCATGTTCCCCATCCACAACGAATCCGGAAAGATCATCGGGTTCGGCGGCCGCGCCCTCGCCGCCGACGACAATCCCAAGTATTTAAATTCGCCGGAAACGCCGATATATAGAAAGAGTGCGGTGCTCTACAACCTGCACCGCGCCAAGGAGGCGATTCATAAGGAAGACCGGGTGATCCTGGTGGAAGGCTACATGGATGCGATCGGCGTCACGGCCGCGGGCTTCGGCGCCGTGGTGGCCAGTTGCGGCACCGCGCTCACCCTGCAGCAGGTGCAGGCGATCAAGCGGCACATCCAGAAGATCGCGGTCAATTTCGATCCCGACACGCCCGGCGCCAACGCCGCCGAACGGTCCATCAACCTGCTGCTCCAGGAAGGCTTGCAAATCCGCATCGTGGAGCTGGATGGCGAGCTGGATCCCGATGAGTATTGCAAGCAGCGCGGAGCCGGCGCCTACCAGCAACGGCTCGACGCCGCCAAGGGATACTTCTTCTGGCTGGCCGACCGCGCGCGAAAGAAAAACGATATGCGCACTGCCGAAGGAAAGGTCGCCGCGCTCAAGGCCCTGCTCCCCGCCGTGGGACACATCACGGACCGGCTGGACCGTATGACCATCGCCAACGAAGTCGCCGGCTATATCGGGGTCGAGCGCGGCATCGTGCTCGACAGTTTTCTCAAGGCCGTGGCCGACCGGCAGGAGAAAGCCTTCGAAAAGCCCAAGGTGGCCCTGCGCCACGATGAACGCATGCTGCTGAACGCTTTGCTCACGCAGCCGGAGATGTGCGAAGAAGTGATCGAGGCGCTCAAGCCCAGCGAGGCGGTCGCCGCGTTTTTGTCGCGGCGCATTTTTCAGGCGATCTTTGCCGTGCACGATTCGGACGGGGCATTGAGCTTCGATGGAGTCAACGCGCGCCTCGAAGAGGCCGATCGGAACTTGCTGGCCCAGGCCGTGTTCACCGAGGATGGGCAGTATACGCGTGAGGAGGTGCTCGCGGCGGTCCGCCGCGTCAGCTTGAGCGACGAACAGAATCGCGTGGCGGAAATACGCGCGCGCATCAAGGAATTGGAACGCGCGGGCAATATGCTGGAGGCTCTGCGGCTCATGGCCGAGCTGCCAAAACTGGATCCGGGGGCCAAGGGAAAAAGAGCGGGGGGAAGATGACATTCTTGCCGCTGAATGGACATCCCGCCGTGGTGTACAATGATCTGGATTCTTCTCCGCCGGGAGTACGGGGCTTCAGTGGCGATTGATGACAAATACGACGGGCTTCAGCGGCTCGTTCAATTGGGTAAGGAAAAGGGATACGTCCTCTACGACGAAGTCAGTGAAGTACTGCCCGGCGAGCTTCCGGGCGGCGCCGAGCTGGAGGACGTGCTCGCCGGCCTGGATGGCGCCGGTATCGAGATCCTCGAAGAGCCCAAGGATTTCGAGAAAAAACTCGAAGAAGGCGAAGAGCTGCTCGACCTGGAGCTGCCCACCGGCTTCGGCGAGAAGGTCAACGACCCCGTGCGCATGTACCTGCGGGAGATGGGCACCGTCCCCCTGCTCACCCGCGAAGGCGAAGTCGAAATTGCGCGCCGCATCGAACGCGGCCAGAACACCGTCCTGAAATCCCTGGCCCGCGCCCCGCTGGTCGTCATGGAAATCATCTCCATGGGCGAAGAGATGGCTAGGGACACCATCTCGGCGCGCGACATCATCCAGATCTCCGATCCCATCCTCACCGACGACCTGGTCGAGGAGAAGCGCGTGGAATTCTCCCGCATCCTGGAAGAGATCGCGCGCCAGTACAAAAAGATCCTGCAGTGCCGCCAGAAGCTCCAGGCCATCCCCCGCGGCATGAAGCCCAAGCAGTACCGGCGGCAGCTCTGGGAACTCGGACGCCTGATCGTCCGCACCTCGCGCCTGGTGCGCACCGTGCGCTTCCAGAGCCCCGTCATCCGGCACCTCATCGATTGCATCCGCAGCGCGGTCGAAGAGCTGCGGCCGCTCGAAAAGGAAATCGCCCGCGTTCAAAAGAAGCTCGAAACCTGGCCCGGCGGCCGGGCCGAGAATATCAAGGACCTCCGCAAGGAACAGCGCAGCATCGGCCAGCGTCTGCAGCAGCACGAAGAGCAGTTCGGCGCCTCGGCGGCGGAGATGCGCCGCACCCTCGAGATCATCACCAACTCCCACCAGGAGGCCGAAGCCGCCAAGAAGGAGTTGATCGAGGCCAACCTCCGCCTCGTGGTGAGCATCGCCAAGCGCTACACCAATCGCGGGCTGCAGTTCCTCGACCTGATCCAGGAGGGCAACATCGGGCTCATGAAGGCCGTGGACAAGTTCGAGTACCGCCGCGGCTACAAGTTCTCCACCTACGCCACCTGGTGGGTGCGGCAGGCCATCACCCGCGCCATTGCCGACCAGGCGCGCACCATCCGCATTCCGGTCCACATGATCGAGACCATCAACAAG
>OMOG01000532.1 GCA_900290305.1 Candidatus Sulfopaludibacter sp. SbA4 | reverse complement strand
CCAACGCGGCTTCGGGCAACGCCACCGCCGATACGTCGCTGAAGCGCAGCATGAAGCTCTCGCTTTACCCCGCGGCGGGAATAGTGGCGGGCCTCACCGCTTCCGCCACTTTGACCCTGGCAACGGCGCCTTCGGCGGACATGACCGTGCAACTCCAGGCGCCCGATGGCAACGCCGCGCTGCCGGCCTCGGTGAAGATTCCGGCCGGCGCCACCAGCGCGGCCGTCACGGTCACTGGCGTCCGGGCGGGCGTGGAAGACGTGACCGCCGTGCCCGGAGACCCCGGCTACGAGACCGCGTTCGCGCGCGTGCAGGTGGCGGGCGCGGCGCTTCTGAAACTCGTGGCGATTTCAGGCGACCATCAGCTTCCCGTGGCGTCGGGCGCCCTGCCCGATCCGATCGTAGTCCGGCTTACCGACGCCAACAACCTGGCCTATGCCGGCGCGCGCATCGTGGCGACGCCCTCGGCTGGAGGAAGCGTGGCAACGGCGGCAGCGATCACCGACGCGCATGGCCAGGCGGCCTTCCGCTGGACGCCCGGCCCCGCTACTGCAAGTCAGTTGCAACTGGCGCTGGATGGCCTGCCCGCGGTCAGCCTCACGTTGACCTCCGGGAGCGCGGCCCCGGTGGTCACGGCGGTGGTGAACGCGGCGTCTTTCGCCGGCGGCGTTGCTGCAGGTGGGTTGCAGACGGTCACGGGTGTCAATTTTGCGGGCGGGCAGACGGCGACCGCCGGCTATCCCTGGCCCACCGCGCTCGGCGGCGTGCAGGTGCTGCTGAATGGTGCAGCAGTCCCGGTGTTTTATGTGAGCGACACGCAGATCAATTTCTATGTTCCGCCGGACGCGCCGCAAGGGACCGGGGTCCTCACTGTGGTGACGCCATCCGGCACGCAGGCCACAGCGGCGGTGAATGTGACGCCGTTCGAGCCCGGCATCTTTTCGGGCGCCGTGCTGCACGCCGGGACTGCGATCAGCGCGGTGACCACCCCCGTGACGGCGGGCGATTACATCGAGATCTACTGCACGGGTTTGGGGCTCACGCACGCTGTGGGCGGATTGCAGGAGACTGTGATCGCTCCGGTGGTCTTCATCGGGGCGGTGCCGGTGACTCCGGTTTATAGCGGTCTGACACCCGGGCTGGCCGGACTGTACCAGGTGGACGTGCAGGTGCCCGCCGGGGTTGCGCCGGGGATCGAGTCCCTGCTCATGTCCGTTAGCGGGGCCCACAGCAACCAAATCTCAATCGCGGTGCAATGATGTTGTTGGAGCAATGATGTTCCTGGAGCAATGATGTTTTCCTGGCTCTTTTCCAGTCCCCTCGCGCCCGGCACGCCGGCGCCCGATTTTTCGCTGGCGGACGATTCCGGCCGCACCGTCACGCTTTCGGCCCTGCGCGGCAAACGCGTGGTGCTGGTCTTCTATCCGGGCGACGACACCCCGGGATGCACCCGGCAACTCTGCCAGTTTCGGGATAATTGGAGCGCAGCGCGCGCCGCCGGGGTGGAGGTCTTCGGCGTAAATCCCGGCAACGCGCGAAGCCACGGGAAGTTCCGCGATAAATTCCACTTCCCCTTTCCGCTGCTGGTGGATTCGGGGCAGAAGGTGGCCGCTCTCTATCACGCCAACGGCTTCATCGTGAAGCGTACGGTCTACGGAATCGGCGCGGACGGAGTAATCAAGTTTGCGCGCCGCGGCATGCCCAGCCCGTCGGAAGTGCTGCAGCAGACGTAGGTGGTGCGGGGTGGTTGGCAGGCGAAAGCGCCTGCCCCAGTGTGCCCAGCGATGGGCAGAATCTTGTTGGATGG
>OMOG01000533.1 GCA_900290305.1 Candidatus Sulfopaludibacter sp. SbA4 | reverse complement strand
CATTGCTGTGCAAGACTGCCGCTGCCCCCGGAACGCTAATTACACTTTTGGGAGACGAGCCCATTTAAACATCGCCATTCCCGTGATCGCCACTTCGAGCGGCACGGAATGGAATTTGGGGCGAAAACTGCCGATGAGTATGAAAAGATGGCAGAAAAGTTTATGTACGAGGCACTCCCTTCGGGCGTCAAGGAATGCAGGCGGTCGGATGGTGGTATTGTGAGGTTCGACCCAACGACGGCGGTGTTCGGAACCATGTCTAAGGAAAAGCGCATCTACACATATATGGTTGTATTACCGCCGTACCCAGATGGAAAGACAGCGGAATCGTATTACGTGGAAGCGTGCAAGCGGTAGGACCAAAGAATGCACACATGTCCAGTTTGCGGGTTCGATCGGCTCGAAGATCCGCCGAACAACTATACGATTTGCCCGTCTTGCGGCACGGAGTTTGAATACGATGACGTGCGCATGACTGTGGCCGATCTGCGCCGCGCTTGGGTTGAGGGCGGGTACAAGTGGTGGAGTAAACTGGACACCCCCCCGGCTCGTTGGAATCCGGAAAGGCAATTGGAAGAACTGATCCACTCGGAGTTGCGGGCCACGGTGTCGAAGACAGGCGTCGGCAAGCGGCCCCGGCCACCCCACTCACTCGTGCCTTAACGCACTAACCGGGTCGATCCGCGACGCCTTCCGCGCAGGCACGTACCCCGCCAGAAGCGCGGCGCCCAACAGAGTCCCCACCGCAACCGCCAGCGCCAGCGGATCATTCGCCTTCAACCCATACAAAAACGACGCGACGAATTTCGACGTGCCCAGCGCCGCGCCCATCCCGATCGCCAACCCCGCCGCCGCCAGCGCCAGCACCTCCCGCAGAACCATCCGCACCACCACGCCACGCTGCGCCCCCAGCGCCATCCGGATGCCGATCTCGCCGGTGCGCCGCGCCACGTTGTACGCCACCGTGCCGTACAGACCCACGCACGCAATCGCCAGCGCCAGGATTGCGAACCCGCTGCACAACTCGGCAAACGTAATCTCCTGGTTGATCTTCTGGTCGATGTCCGCCACCTGCGTTCTCACCTCCGACACCGGCACGCGCGCGTCCGCCTGGCGCATGATCTCGCGTACCGAGTTGACATACCGCAGCGGGTCGCCCGCCGTGCGCAGCGCGTACACCATCTGG
Organism: Candidatus Sulfopaludibacter sp. SbA4; assembly: GCA_900290305.1. Taxonomy (GTDB): domain Bacteria; phylum Acidobacteriota; class Terriglobia; order Bryobacterales; family Bryobacteraceae; genus OMOG01. The sequence goes on along the minus strand of OMOG01000533.1, from coordinate 12,487 downwards.
TCCGGCCGCGGGTAGCCCTGGTTGTACGGCATGTACACCACCGGCGGAATGTCCTCCGTCAGGCCGCCATATCGCGCGTTCCTGGATACCCCCACAATCTCCATGTCGCGCGCCACGTGGTTCGCTGTCCCCCCTTCCCGCAGGGTCAGGTGCTGCCCCAGCGGATTCCGATCGCCGAAATTCGCCTTGGCGAACACCTCGTTGATCACCGCCACGCCCGGCGAGCCGAGCCGGTCGCTATCCTCGAAATCGCGGCCGGCCAGGATGGGAATCTGCATGGTCGCGAAGAACGCCGGCCCCACGTTCAAAATCCTCGTTCCCTTGGTTTCGTCCGTCGCACCCGATACGAAAATGGGCAGCCCCGTCCCGGCATCGATCAGCGAATCTTCCGAGAGGCTCGCGTTGCGCACGCCCGGGATCGCGCTGAACCGCCTACGCAGTTCGCCGTAAAAGTCGGCGATCTCCGGGTCCACGTGTCCGGCCTTCCGCGCGTCCAATTGAAACAGCAGCACGTTTTCCCGATTGAATCCCAGCTCGATCGATTGCAGGTTCGACAGCGTCCGCACAAACAGCCCCGCCGCAACCAGCATCAGCAGCGAGATCGAGATCTGCGCGACTACCAGCGCGTGGCTCAGGCTGACACGCCGGAAACCACGCCTCGCTTGAGCCTGGCCCGCGCGCGTCTCCTTCAGGGCCGGCATCACGTCCACGCGCGTGGCCTCCATCGCCGGAGCCAGGCCGAACACGATCCCAGTCAGGATGGAAAGCGCCGCCGCCGCGCCCAGCACGTGCCAGTTCAACTCTGCGCGTAGCGTGAAGTCCGCGCGGCCGTTGGCCAGCAGCAGCGTCAGGAAGCGCATCCCCCAAATCGCGAACGCTACCCCCAGAACTCCGCCCAGCGAAGCCAGCAGAATGCTCTCGGTCAGCAGTTGCCGCACCAGGCGAAAGCGGCCCGCGCCCACGCTCAGCCGCAGCGCCATCTCGCGCCGCCGCGCCGCCGCGCGCGCCAGCAGCAGGTTCGCGACATTGGCGCACGCCAGCGCCAGGATCAGCCCCACCATCGCCATTAGCACATAGAGCGGCTGCGAGTACCGCCGCCGCAATGTATCCAACCCACCCGCGCCTTCTTTAACCACCAGCGCGGGCAGGTTCGCCCTCTGCGCGTCATTGGCGGCGGTGCCTTCTACCCATTGCTGAAACTGCGGAGCCAGCGCGGCCTGGGCCTGCGCCAGGCTGACTCCCGGACGCAATCGGCCCACGATCTGGATCCAATAATAGTGCTGGTCGAGGTACCGCTCCGCTCGAAAGCCAAACTGTTTGCCGGCTCCCAGCAATTCCAGGCTGTGCATCGGAAGATAGACATCAGGGGACGCCGCGGGATCCGCGCCGAAAAACTCCGGCGGCGTCACCCCCACCACCGTGAACGGCACGTTGTCGATCAGAACCGGCTGGCCGGCAGCATTGACCGCTCCTCCGAAACGCCTCTGACTGAACCCGTAGCTCACCACCGCCACGGCCGCGGCTCCCGGCCGGTCGTCGCCGGGAATGATCAGCCGCCCGGCCGCCGGAGGAATGCCGAGTCCGCGAAAATAGTCGCCCGACACGTTCCAGCCGGCGGCAACCTCGGCCTGCCCTCGTACGGCCAGATTCAGCTTGCTGGTTTGCCAGAATCGGAAATGTCCGAACACGCTCGAAAAGACGGCGTCGTTCTTCCGGAAAAGCTCGAACGCCGGGAAGGGGAAAATACCGCTCGTGGTTCCCGTCTTGTCATCGCCCCAGGTGCTGCCGCTCATGCCCCGCATCACGGAGTTCCGGCCCGGCCTGGTGTGCCAGTTCAAAACCACCAGCGACTCGGGATCCCGAACCGGCAGCGAGCGCAGCAGGATCGAGTCCATGAAGCTGTAGATCGCCGTGTTCGCCCCGATTCCCAGCGCCAGCGACAAGACAGCCAGCAGCGTAAACAGCCGGTTGGCCGCCATGGTCCGGAAGGCGTAGCGCAGGTCCTGGCCGAGTTGCTCCACCATCGTCCATCCCCACATGGATCGGGTGTTCTCCTCCACCAGCGTGAGGTTGCCCAGCTCGCGGCGCGCCGCCCATTTTGCCTGATCCTCCGCCAACCCCTCTGCCTGGCGCTGCTCCGCTTCCTCCTCCAGATGAAACCGGAGTTCATCGCCCAGCTCCGCTTCCCTGTGACGCCGTCCCATCAACCAACGCAATTTGCGAAAGAACGAGTTCATTGCCCCTCCTGATCGGCTGGCTTCAAGATCAATCCCATGGCGCGGGAGAACGCCTCCCATTTCGATTGTTCGGCCGCGAGCTGTTTCCGTCCAAGCGGCTTGAGGCGGTAGTAGCGCGCCCGCTTGCCCTNNTCGACCTGCAGCAGTTCTTCCGACGTCCGCTGAATGTGTTTGGCGATGGCGTGGCCGTGGGCCGGTCCGGCCAGCAGGGTGCGGAGGATAAGAAGGTCGAGCGTGCCTTGCAGCAGCTCGACGCGGGATGGCGGCTCTGAATGCATTGTGTAGGCATTCTACTAAATTTTGTGTAGAGTGTCTACGAGCATTTCGATCGCGTATGCCGCCGCACGAAACCTGCAGCGCGGTTCCGCCGCCTTCATAGCAACTGCTCCTTGTTTCGGGCGAAACTAGAGAGGTGCACGCAGATTTCAAGCCGTCATTCGCGCGCCGCCGGCCAAAACCGCGCGCCGTCACGCTGGTCGTACTCATTTCGCTCGCCGGTGTGTTGCGCGCCCAGACGCCCACTCCGGAAACCAAGGATCCGCTGGGGCGGACTACGCCGCAGGAGGCCGTCTTCCAGTTTCTGGAATCCTGCCACGCGCGCGATTATTCCAAGGCGGCTCACTACCTGGACCTGCGCCGCATGCCACCCGCCGACAGGGCCAAGCAAGGTCCCGAGCTCGCAGCCCAGCTCGAAGACCTGCTCGACGACACCCCCTTCGATATCACCATGCTCAGCCGGGATCCCGAAGGGGATACCGCGGACGCCCTTTCCGCGGCGCGCGAGCATCTGGACACCTTCCGCGTGGATGGTCAGACCGTGGAATTGCAATTGGAGCGCGTGGAGCTGAGGCCCGGATTCCAAGTCTGGCTGGTGGCCTCCGACAGCCTCACGCTGATCCCGATCGCGCACAAACTCGTGGAGGAAACGGCGTTCGAGAAAAAGCTTCCTCAGTCCCTGGTGACGTTTGAGATCCTCGACACGCCCGCATGGCGTTGGATCGCGCTGATCCTCATGGCGTTGGTGCTCTCGGTGTTGACGCGCCTCCTGGCGGTGGGGCTGTTAGCGGCAGTGCGGCCCGTTTGGGATGCACCGGCGCTGAGAGGTCCCTTGCGGGTGTTGCTGGCGGTAGCGGGATTTCGGGCCGCGCTGGAGCTCGCGCCGCCCGCCACGTTGTCGCGCGTATTCATCGAGCGCGCGCTGGCCATGATGCTCGCCTTGGGCCTGGCGTGGGCGGGCGCCGTGATGGTGGATCTGTTTGCCGAACGCTGGCGCAGCCGTCTCGATCCGCGCCTGCACGGCGTCAGTTATTCCGTGCTTCCTCTCGGCCGGCAGATCCTCAGGCTCTCTCTCTTCCTGTTCGCCATTCTCACCGTCGTCAGTGCGTGGGGCTACAACACTTCCACCATTCTGGCGGGACTCGGCGTGGGCGGACTGGCCGTCGCCCTGGCGGCGCAGAAGACCATCGAGAATCTCTTCGGCGGCATCTCCGTGATCGGCGACCGTCCCGTCCTGGTCGGCGACGTCTGCCGCTTCGGAAACGAGACCGGCACCGTCATGCACATCGGCCTGCGCTCCACCCTCATCCGCACCGCCGACCGCACCGTGATCAGCATCCCCAACAGCCAGTTCGCTTCCATGGCCCTCGAGAATATTTCGCGCCGCGACAAGATCTGGTTTCACCCCACCCTCAACCTGCGCCGCGATACCACCTCCGGCCAACTCCTCGATGTACTCTCTTCGGTGCGCGAGCTTCTGAAGGCCCATCCCAAGGCTGAGACCGGCAACCTTCCCGTCCGCTTCGTCGGCGTAGGCCCGTATTCGCTGGATGTGGAGGTGGCCGCATACATCAAGACCGTCGATTACGACGAGTTTCTCGCGCTCCAGCAGGAGCTTCTCCTGCGCATGTTACAGGCGGTGGAAAAAGCGGGGACGGCGCTGGCGGTGCCCGTGCAGGAGAGCTTCAACTTCGAGCGGGCCCAATGACCGTGCTCATCGCGACCCTCCTCACGGCGCCTTCATCGCCACCAGCGACTTGGCGATCTCGCAGAAGCACTCCCGAATGACGCGAGCGCCCGGGAACAGCGCGCGCACTTCGCCGAAGCTGAGCAGCCGCACGTCGCTCAGATAGTGCTGGATGCAGAACTGCCGCCGGTCGGGCGTCACTCGCACCAGCAGGCTCCACAGGTTGCAGCGCGGCACGATCGGCCGATGCCACGATATCGGCGGCCAGTGAATGAACGGCGTCAGCACGTGCTGCTCCACCGGAAACCCCCATTGGGCGTCTGCACCCAGTAGCCGCGGCCCACGCGCGCCACCTCGCGGGCGAAGTCCTCCTGAAAACCCTGAGAATCTACTCCGTCATGGCGCAAACTGCTACTGAACGCGCAAGGCAAAATAGAAACGTCCCCATTCTGGCAAAGTAGAAACATCCCCTTTTGCCGGAGCCTGTGAGGAGTGCGTGTTATTCTGCGGGTGCCGGTAAAGCGGAGACGGACAATGCTGGCGAGCAGCCCCGACAATCAGGGCGTTCAGGCCCGCATATCGCCGCAGCAGCATCGGAATTCAGAACGCGGAGTTGTGCCCAACGCCTGGTGCAGCCCATACTGGAGAGTGAGAGCAGACATGCCTCAGATTGTGAAAGCCGTTTATGAACAGGGGAGCTTCATTCCCGAGACTCCTTGTGATCTCCCTGAGGGGGCGAAGGTTGTCCTCATGGTTCAGCATGGGGAACGTGAGGGCATGGCACTCCCGCCCGAAGTGACCGCTCCCGAGGAGCGAGCCGCCGTACTGCAGTCGGTGGTGGAGCGCATGAAGCGCAATCCCCTACCCCCTGACTCACGCCGCTTCAGTAGGGACGAGATGCATGACCGCGGTTGACACCAATATTCTCTTCTACGCCCACGATTCGCGCCACCCGGATAAGCAGAGGACGGCCGCCGAACTGATTGGCTCACTGACCGATGGCACGCTTTTATGGCAGGTTGGCTGCGAGTATCTCTGGGCGAGCCGAAAACTGGAAGAGNNCGTGGACATACAGGATTTACGCCGGGTGTGGTACTCGGTGCTTCCCCTTTGGGAGGCCGTCAACCCGTCGCATGAACACGCCCCGCCAGGCGGCGATGATCATTCTCTCCGGGTAACGCGGGCGCTTCGAAGCAGCGCCCTCACCTCGGGGAACCTGAGCAGGCCCGAAACCCTAAGAATCTACCCTCACGGCGCAAACTGCAACTGAACGTCGCGCTCCGCCGCGCGCCCGTGGTCGTCGATCACGCGAATCAGATGCGCTCCATCCACCGTGGGACGCCACGCCAACGCCCCCGCGCGAACCGGGAGCTTCCCGATCAGCGCGCCGCCGTCAAACCAGAACACATTCTGCACATCCGCCGCGGCGTTGGCCTCCAGCGCAATGACACCATCGGGCCGCGAACGGCGTAACGTATAAGTGACACCCAACAGAGGAGACGCGATGCGCGGCGTCTCCGCGCTATCTTCCACCGTGCAGGCCGGCAGCGGCGGCGGCATGCGGCGGGGCATTCCCGCCTCGCGAAACAGCTTCAGCATGTCGGAGCTCCAAAACTCGAATACTTCGAGGCGAGTCGCACCGGGAGCATAAGGCGGGCAGGCCGGGCGTCCGGTCGCAATATCGATGGCCACCGCGCGGTGCAATTGGCTGACCCGGATGGGAGACTTGCCGGGGATGTACCACGTCTCCACAGTGTGCGGGCACCACGCGTTGGGCAGGTCGCCGCTCTCGGCGCAGACCGCGACCTTGCTGACCCCGGGCGGGGGCGTCAACTCCGGCGCCGGCTCCTTAACACGCGCGAAGTTCACCGCATCGGCGATGCGGAAGAACAGCGGCGCGGCCGCATCGATGCCCACGAAGCTCGGATTGCCCTTCCCCGAAAAATCGCCGATCCACACCACCAGCACATACGGCCCTACCACGCCCGCCGACCACGCATCGCGAAATCCCCACGAAGTGCCGGTCTTCCACTCCACCGGCCAACGGTTGCGAGCCGCCGGCGCGCCATCGTCATCGGGCCGCGGATTGCGGCGCAGCATGTCCAGCGTAATAAACGCGGCCTCCGGGCTGAGCATCCGCGCGCCATCGTCCGTTGGACGCGCCGCCGGCGATGGCGCCACGCGCACCGGCCGCAGCACGCCCTGGTTCGCCAGCATCCCGTAGAGTCCCGCGAGTTCCTCCATGGTGACCTCGCCCCCGCCCAGCGCCAGCGCCAGCCCGTAGTACGACTCCGGCTTCAGGCGGCTGATGCCGGCGCTTTGCAGAAATCCGTAGAGGCTCGGCTGCTTGAGCTGCTCCGCTACCCACACCGCCGGTACGTTGCGGCTGCGGATCAACGCCTCCTCGGCGGGGATGGGCCCGAAAAAACGGCCGTCGAAATTCTCCGGAGTGAATGGGCCGAACGACGTGGGCGAATCGCGCAGGATGGTCCGCGGATGCAACACGCCCTGGTCCAGCGCCATGGCGTAGATGAAGGGCTTGAGAGCGGACCCCGGAGAGCGCTTCGCCAGGATGCCATCCACCTGGCCATCGATCGCCTGGTTCCAGTAGTCGGCCGACCCCACCCACGCCTTCACGGACATCTCGCGGGAATCCAGCAGCAGCGCGGCCGCATTGCGGATTCCGCGGTCGCCATATTCGTCGATGTACCGCTGGATCTGGCGCTCCACCACCCTCTGCAGACCGGCATCGAGCGTGGTGTCGATGCGCGGAGGCCGGCCCGGCCGGGCAGCCAACAGCGCATCCACAAAGTGCGGCGCCAGCCACGGCATGGCGAACTCGGGCCGGGCGCCGATGGGCGATTCCAACTGCCGCCGTTCCGCGTCGTCCGCGCGATGGCGCGCCAGCCACAACGCCGCGAGTTGCGCGCGAGCCTTCAGCAGCTTCTCCTGCTGGAAGCCATCTCGGGTGCGAGCCGCGGGGCTCTGCGGAATGACCGCCAGCGTCACCGCTTCCCCCAGGCTCACGCGGTCCGGCGGCTTGCCGAAGAAGATCCGGCTCGCTGCGCCCGCGCCCTGAACGTTGCCGCCGAACGGCGCCAGGTTCAGATACGCTTCCAGCAAATCGTGCTTCGAATATCGGGCCTCCAGCCAAAGCGCGGCCGCGATCTGCCGGAGCTTGCCGGTCGCGGTTCTGGTTTTCAGGCCGTAAAGCATCCGCGCCAGTTGCATCGATATGGTGGAGCCGCCCTGCCGTCCCGCGCCGCGGTACGTCCGGAGACCGGCGCGCGAGAGGGCCGCCGGGTTGACGCCGGGATGCCAGTAAAACCAGCGGTCCTCTTTCAGCAGGAACGCCTCCACCAGAACCGGCGACATCTGCGACAGCGGTGTCCACAACCGGTATTGATCGTCGGACGCCAGCGTCACGCGAAGCAACTCACCGTCCGCCGACCACACGGCGGTGGAGAGCGGCACGCGTTCCGCCAGCGGAGCGTGCGGCCACATCCGCAACAGTGCGAGAATGGCGGCGACCGCAGCTATGGCTACCCAGGCCTTGTGGGGCAGGCTGGCAGCCTGCGGGCCGACTGGCAGTCGGCCCCACCGGGCTTTTAGCCCGGCCTTGGCGGGGTTCTTCATGGCTTCACAATCTCCAGCTTTCCGGCCAGACTGACGCCGTTGGTCTTCGGGTCATACAACCCCTCGGCAAAAGCCGGAGGCGCCTGGAACACGCCCGCATTGGTCGCCCTCACGCGGTAAACGAATGTGGCGGCATCCTTGCCGACGTCGCCATACAACACCAGCCGATCGTCACGCACGTCGGCGTGCTGCGGCACCCAGTTGGATTTGTCGGGCAGGCCGATCGGCAGCCCCGAAGTGCGGGCCTGTTGCCGCACAGCCGCCGGATCCTGGCCCGGAGCGCTGCTATCCGCCGGAGGACGCAATTCGAGAACGGCCTCCGTTCCTCCCGGCAGCAGGTCCACCACGGCGATCTGCGGCACGCGATCGCGCTTGGTGGATCGCAGCCGCACGCGCACCAGGAACTCCTCGCCCACCTTCACCGTCGCCACCGGGTTGCCGCGCAGATCCAGAAATTCGTGGATCACCTCGATCCCCTGATTAACCGCCGCAGCCGGCGCATTGCGATCGAAGCCCGACTCATTGACCGAGTAATAAGCCGCCAGCGCTCCCTCCTTGCTGAACTGCACCTTGGCGGCGTTCGCGGAAAGATCGGCCCTCGGCGCCGCGCCCGCCGGCACAGGCAAGGCGTGTTCGCGGCCGTCCTTTCCGATCTCCGCGATTCTCAGTTTTCCCGCGTCCCCCGCCGCCTTCGCATAAGCGTCCAGCGCCAGCAGAGTCCACGCCGCCGAAAGCGAATCGATCCGGTTGCCGCTCGCCGCGCTGCCCAGATCTTCGAGCACGGTCGCGGGAACCCCGCTCAGCCGCGTGGGAAAGTGCCGCGCGAGTATGTAGAGCAGTTGCGCGTCATGCACCACGGGGTCGTAGTAGATCTCCTCTCCCAAATCGCGCTTTTGCCGAGACCACGGCACCTTGGCGATGATTCGTTCCGCATCGGCATTGCGCTGCATCAGCCGGTACGTGGCGGCCAGCCAGCCCGCCGAGAGATCGCCAGGCCAGGTTTGCGCATACCGGTGCGACAGCTCCTGCTCCACATTCGAGAGCGCACTCGCCGGCTTGATTCCCTGCCGCGCCAGGAGATACACCGCGTAAGCGCGCCACCGCCCATCCGCCAAACTCGGCGCAGGCGTGGAAGCGAAGCGCGCCAGCCAATCGTCCAGACCGGTGAGCAGCGCCGGTGGAATCTTCTGCCCGCGTTCTTTCGCTTCCAACAGGAATTGGGCCGCGTAGACCGTCGGGAATTCCGCCGTCTCGGGCGATGAGGCCCACAAGCCAAATCCGCCCGAATCGTTCTGCCGGCTCTGCAACACCGAATACGCGTCCGCCGGCGACGCACCGGAGCGATTCCGCACGGAGCCGAATTCGGGCCGAGACGCCAGCAGCACCGACGCCATTCCCTTGCTCACCAGTTGCTCCGTGCAGAGATAGGGGTAATCGTCGAGCCACGCAACCAGTCCCTGTCCCCACACCAACGGCACCGAGGACACCGCCGCTTCCACCTTCCGCTTCTCGACGTACATGTCGCGCGTCAGCGGGACCGCCGACGTGGCGCCCTCGAAGCGGCCCAGCGTGAGTTGCGTGCGATACGCCACCGCCGGCCGCACGCCCACGTTCTCTTCGATATGCGCCTCCGACCCGCCCCTGCGCGCGACGAACTTCAACGCGGCCGGGCCAAGCACCGCATTGGCCTTGAAACGGAACTCGCCCGCGGCTTCTCTCTTATCGGCCACCTGAAGATCCACCGTGGATGGTCCGGAAGGCGACAGAGCCGAGGTCACCTGCGCCTCCAGGCGAATCGACCCATTCCCGCCCACCGTGTTGTTGAACACCCCTACGCTGACCGTGAACTCGTCGCCCGGCGATACCATCGTGGGGACGTTCGGCGTCAGGATGAAACTGCCCTTCACTTCGGTCGCGCCCTCAGCGGTGCCCACGCGCCGCGGACTCACGGCGATCGCGACGATGCGCAGCTTCCCATTGAAGTAGTCGGGCACGGCGTAGCGGAACTGGTGTCCCTCCGGGCCCACATCCACCAGCCCCGACCAGTACGCCACCGGCGGCTTGCGCTTTTTGGCGAACGGGTTCAGATGCCTCGAGAAGCCGCCATCGGCATCGCCGCCCGGCGCGGCCAGCGCCAGGAATTGCTTGAACTCCGGCAGAATCAAATCGAGGATCTGGGTGGTTTGCACCTCCAGCATCCGCTTCTGAAAGAAGAAAGCCAGCGGGTCCGGATTCTTATATCGCGCCACCTGCAGGATGCCTTCATCCACCGCCAGCAGCGCCACGCGCGAAGCCTCGGCCGGGGTCACCTGCATCGTCAGGGTCGTGCCGGGCCTGATCTCGCGCGGCACATTCAGCGTAAGCGGCTGCTTACGGGCGTCCAGACTGGCGGAGAATGCCGCCACCCCGTACGACAGCGGGCTAATGAAGATCTCATCCGAGGATGGATCGCGCAGGAACTGCACGCTGACGTAGCCATTGCCTTCGAAATCCCTGGGCAACTGAACCCGTTGCACCGAGCTGGTGGTGGACGTCTTGAACCACTGGTGTTGGATCACGCGGTCGCGGTCGATGGTAATCAGCCCGGCCCCTATGTACGGCGCGCGAATGCTGATCTCGATCGTGTCGCCGCCCGCGTAGGCCGGCTTATCGAGCTGGATCTGCAGCTCGGCATCGCGATCCAGCGATTTCGATAGATTCGCCTCGCCCGCCACGCTGTAACTCAGCGTGTTCAACTCCGTGCCGGCCGCATTCCGCAGCTTCAGGACAAAATCTCCCGGCTCCTCGGTGGGCAGCGGCAGGTTGCTCCGGCTCCTCGGTGGGCAGCGGCAGGTTGCTGCCGCCCGCCGCGATGCGCACCTTCCGGCTATCGCGCAGAATCTCCTTCCGCCGCGAGACATATTTATAGGTCTGGTTGCTCTGCTGCGTCAGCACGGAAACGTATTTGCGCTGCACCCATTCGAGCGTCAACCCGTCCGCCGCCACCGGGGCAAGCTGTTGGTTGACCGCCAGCCAGTGCGCCGCCCTCGCGCTGCCGCGCTTGACGAACGTCAAATCGCCATCCGGCTTGACCCCGATCAGGTACGCCGCGTTCGAGACAATCGCGCTGCTCTGCGCCGCCACGTTGCGGCCGCCTTCCGCTTCGAAGGCGCGGGCCAGCAGGCTCAAGCGGTAGGCCCGGCCCGTGAACCGCCCGAGGTCGGGCGTGAACGTGGCGATGCCTTTGTCGTCGGTGACCGTCTCGGGCAGGCTCTCGTGAAACGGCTCAGTCAACTGCTCGCCCACCTGGAAACGATACTCCGGGTACCGCGCGAATACGGGCAGCGCCGCGGTGAGGCTCATTTCCGCTTCCACGCGCCGCCCCGTGGCCGGCTCTCCAAACAGGTGCGCCACCACCGCGCGAGGCTTCACCTCGTCCGGCGTCAGCCATCCCTCCACCGCCCTGTCGCTGAGATCCAGCCGTATCTTCATGCGATCCGGCTCGAACTCCTGCACCTTGAACGACGTGCTGCCCAGGATTTCGCGGGTCTTCTCGCTCTTCACCAGAAACGCCGTTGCCTCGTACGTGCCAACCGGCGCGGCGAGCTGGCTGGTAAAGGCGATCTCCTCGAAAGCCGTGGCCGACAGCTTCAGCGCATCGCGGCTGACCACCGCGCCTCGCGAGTCCGTGATTTCCACCTCGATCGGCAGTCCGGCCAGCGATGACTTCCAGTCCGCCGTGCGCGCGATCAGCCCCAGATGCGTGGTTTCTCCCGGACGGTAGATTCCGCGATCCGAGAACAAATAGGCCGACAATTGTTGCGCCGATTTCTCATTCTCGATCCCGCCCGTATCGAACCGCGAGAGATCCAAATTGCGGCCCTGTGTCTGGAAAGGCATGAAGGAGAAGTCCGCATCCTTCTCCGCCAGGATCATCAGCGGGATCTTCTCGCGCTTCCATGGGCCGAACTTCGGGAGCTTCGCGCGGCCGCCATTCTCGGTGGTCGCGGCAGCCACCGCCTGTCCGTTGCGCCCGATGACTTCGATGCGCGCGCCGTCCACCGGCACGCCGCTGTGGATCGACTGCACGAACACGTCGCGGCTGCCGTCCTTCGCCTGCTTCACGATGAACCCGAGATCGGTGATCAGGATCAGCCGCGTGTCCTCGATGCCGTTGCCTCGGTTTTCCTCTGGATCGCCGTTGTCCTCCGCCGCATTCTTCGGCGCCGGAATGACCGATCGAATCCGCAACAGGAACAGGCCGTGATTGGTCGAGGTCTTACTCTGCAAATACCGACCGAGATCGATGCTCTCGTAGGTCGGCTTTCCCGGCTGTTTGTCGGTGTAGTCCCGGACTTCGAGGAAGCGCTCCTCCACCTGGTCCACTAGCCATGGGTACACTCGCGGCTTGCTGAAATCCCACATCATGGGCGCGATGTGCTGCAACTGGTTGGGCAGCACGCGGCCGATCTCGATCTCCACGTGATCCACATCGCGCACCAGAAATCCCACCTTCTTGTCTCCCGATAACGACAACAGCGCGCCGTTCCCCAGGAAGGTCAGGGCCTGGCGGTATGGCTCCACCTGAAACGTGGCGGCGTAGGGTTTGCCGGAAATGTACCCGCCGATCCCTTCCACATTCTCGGGGACCACAACATATAGATAGCGGCCC
>OMOG01000534.1 GCA_900290305.1 Candidatus Sulfopaludibacter sp. SbA4 | reverse complement strand
AGCGTAAGAAAACCCTATGGCCGCAGATCAACGCAGATGAACGCCGATAAATTCCAGGTCTTCCGGGCGGTCAGGCTGCCTCATAGATTGCGCGGCCGTGCTTCTGTGCCGGATACGCCAGCCCGCCGAAGATATTCTTCGACTCCTCAAACCGCTCCGTGGCCATCACGAACACGTCGAAGGGATATCCAAGGCCACGAAGAGATTCGTCAATGCGCAGCCCCTCGGCCCGCGTGTCGGCCGGGGCCGGCTCGATCACCAGGAGGTCGATGTCGCTGTCTTTGGTCATCTGGCCGGTGGCCGCCGAGCCGAACAGGATCACTTTATCCGGCCGCGCGACGCTCAAAATGCGCCGGACAATTTCGTTCAGTAATGTGTCATCGACACCCATCTGTTCCTATGATACGGGATGATGGCGAGTGGGTATTGCGGCCATTCTGCCGCGCTTGCGGCGGTCGTGCGCCAGAACAGGATCGAAGGCGATTGGCTTTAGCTCGCCGCCTCAATCTCCGATGAGGCCCTTCGCCTTCAGGATATCGGGAAGCCCGGCGCCATCGGGAGTGATGTCGAAGGGCTTTCCGACGGCGGTCCGCGCCGATTGCACGTCCTTCAGGCCGTTGCCAGTGATGACCGCGACGGCGCTCGAGCGTCGTGCGACGATGCCCTCCGCGGCCGCGCGGCGCAATCCGGCGACGGCGGTGGCGGCTGCCGGTTCGGCGAAGATGCCGCTCAGGCGGCCGGTGTAGCGCATGGCATCCAGGATCTCGTCGTCGCTCACGTTGATCATGGCGCCGCCGGATTCCTGGATCGCGCGCACGGCCTTCTTCCAATTGTGAGGCACCCCCACCCCGATGCTCTCGGCGAACGTGCGCGGCTCGATGGGCTCGAGCGGCAGGCCGCTGCGAAATGCCGCGGTAATGGGAGCCGCGCCTTCGGCTTGCACACCGAGCATGCGGGGCGGGCGATCGATCCATCCCAGGGTCTTCATCTCACGGAACGCCTTCCACACGCCCGCGATGCTGCAGCCGTCGCCCACCGACACCGTCACCCAGTCGGTGGGCTGCCACGCGAGCTGCTCGCCGATTTCCAGGCCAGCGGTCTTCTTGCCTTCCACCAGGTACGGATTGATGGCGCAATTGCGGTTGTACCAGCCCCAGCGCTCGCAAGCCTCCTGGCACATCTGCCAGGCCTGCTCGTAACTGCCGCGCACGCGCAACACCGTCGCGCCGAAAATCAGCAACTGCGTGACCTTGGGTTCGGGCGCGCGCTCGGGCACGAAGATCACACTGCGCAGTCCCAGCGACGCCGCCATGCCCGCACAGGAGGACGCGGCGTTCCCGGTGCTCGCGCAGGCGATGATTTTGCGGCGGCTCTCGCGCGCCTTCACCACGCCGAGCGAGCTGGCGCGGTCCTTCAGCGAGCCCGTGGCGTTGCGGCCGTCGTCTTTCAGAAACAGAGTGCTGACGCCCACGTGGCGTGCGAGCGCCGCCGCGGGCGAGAGCGGCGTGCCTCCGACGGTGAGCGACGGCAATGCGGCGTCTTCGCGGATCGGCAGCAGTTCCCGATATCGCCAATGCGACGGGTCTCGCCGCGCGGCCAGGCGGCGTGGAGTGAGGGCGCGCGCGATGGCCGCGTAGTCGTACCGCACGTCGAGGATGCCCGCAATCCCGCAGCGGGGGCAGGTGTAGGTGAGGCGCGCGGGATACGTCGTCCCGCAGAGGACGCATTCGAGACCTTGGACAAACTTCATGACGGACTCCTCGCGGACCGGGGCGTTTGCGAAACATAATGATAACCGGCAAGCGCAATGTGGGGCAGGCCATCGCCTTTTGTGGCCTGCCGCTGCCACCGAAAGACAGGCGACAAAAAACGATCGCCTGTCCCACGGCACCCAGTGACTTCCGCCCGCCCAAGACGGTACATTAGTCATCTGTGGCAGACCCAATCTCCAACACCGCGGCCGCGCCGGCGGCCCGCGCCAATCTCAGCCTGTCAGGCATGCAGGCCCTGCTGGACTCCGTCCGGCTTCTCAACGCCTCGCTCAATCTGCAAGACCTTCTCAGCCACCTGATCCGCACCGTGATGGGGCGCCTGCTGGTGACGCGCGTCGCGGTGGCCATTGCGGAGCAGGGCGAAATGCGCGTGGCGCTCGCGCGCGGAGTGGCGGGCCTGGCAACGGGGAGCCCTCTGCGGCAATCTGAGGCCGCGGAAAAGAAGCTCGAGCTTTGGTATCCCATCGGCCCGCCCGAGCACCCGCTGGGAGTCTTGGCGTTGGGCAAGCCCGCGCTCGGCGCCATCACGCCGGAGCAGCACCAGCTCCTGCTCGCGCTTCTGGAACTGGCCGAAACCGCGGTGCTCAACGCGCGCGCCCACGAAGAGACCGTGCGCATCAACCGCGTTCTCGACCAGAACGTGCAGGAGCTGCACGCCGTGCTCGACCTGGCGCGCGGCCTCGCATCCAAGCTCGACGCCGAGGAAATCGCGCACCTCCTGGCCCTGACCCTGGCTGGCCGCTACACCATTCGCAAGCATGCCCTGGCCGCATGGCGGGCGGGCCACGCGCCGGTGATCCGCCAGCGCGGCATCCGTCTGTGCGATGCCGCGGCGTTGCAGGCCGCCCTCTCCGAATTAACCGAGCCGGCATACGCCAGCGAGAATCTGCCGGGCGCCGTTCGCGACACGCTCGCGGTAGAGCCCGGCTCCGCGGTCTTCCCCATCCGCACCAGCGAAGAGGCCATCGGAATCGTGATCTGTGGCCCGCGCCTGGCGGGCGCGCCGTACGCGCCGTCGGACCTAGCCTTCGGCGCCGGCCTCATCGCGCAGGCGGCCGTGGCCTTCGAGAACGCCTGGCGCCTAGAGGAAATCGTCGCGCAGAAGCAGATCGAGCAGGAGCTGTCGATCGCCGCCGGCATCCAGGAGAGCCTCTTCCCCGCCAGTCTGCCGGCGCTCGGCGCCACGGACCTGGCGGCGCGGAACCGCCAGGCGCGCCAGGTCGGCGGCGATTACTATGACGTGCTGCCGATCGAGCGCGATGCCTCCGGCCCGCACCTGCTGTGCGTGGCCGATATCTCGGGCAAAGGACTGCCGGCCGCGCTCCTGATGAGCACCATCCAAGCCACCCTGCGGGCCACCATCGGGGCGCCGGGCCTTTCGATCCGACAAAACGATACGCTCTCGGCGCTGGCCACGCGCGTCAATGCGCTGCTGCACGCCAGCACTCCCTCCAACAAGTTCGCCACCGCCTTTCTGCTGTCCTACGACCCCGCGACCGGCGGCTGCACCTACGTCAACGGCGGTCACAACGACGGCATCGTGCTGCGCGGGGACGGCTCGGTCACGCTGCTCGAAGCCACCGGCATGCCTTTGGGCCTCTTCGCCCGCGCGGCGTACGAGGAGGGCCGCGTCGAGTTGTCGCCCGGCGATCTGCTGATGCTCTACTCCGACGGCGTGACTGAAGCGGACGACATCCACGAGGAGGAATTCGGCATGGATCGCGTGATCGGCGTGCTGCGTGAGCACCGCGAGCAGCCATCCGCCGGGATCGTGGACCAGATGCTGCGCCGGATCGACGAATTCGCCGGCGCCGCCCCGCAGCACGACGACATCACCCTGATGGTGCTGAAGCGGATGTAGACGGCGTCCACCAGGACCCGACTATTCGCCCGAAGTCACCCCTCGGCTGCATTCTTCTCCGCTACCTCGGCGCTCTCAGGTGTTGACTTTCTCTTGGTTTCTCTCCGCGCTTGTCTCCGCTCCTCCGCGCCTCCGCGTCAAGATCGCGTTTTCGAGTTTTCCTCTACTCCCCCTTGCACCCGGCGCCTGACTGTGATAGCGTTCTCACCATTTCCCGTAGTTTAATCACGGGGTGAAAAAGGGGGAAACGAATGCGAGCCCTGCTGCTTGTTCTCGGGCTGTGTCTGCCCGCCGGTATCGCCACTGCCCAAACCGCCGGAGAAATCGCGGGCGAAGTCAAGGACCAGGCCGGCGCCATGGTTCCCAACGCGCCCGTTACCGTGACCAACACCGCGACCAACGTCGCCCGCTCCACTCTCACGAATGATGCGGGTCTCTACACTTTTCCGGGCCTGATTCCCGGAACGTACTCGGTCAAAGTGACTGCGCCCGGTTTCGAAACCGCCGTCACCAACAACATCGAGCTGCAGGTGCAGCAGACGGCGCGCGTGGATTTCGCCCTGGTGATCGGCCAGGCGAGTACCACCGTCGCGGTTAGCGCCCAGGGCGAGCTGCTGAACACCGAAAACGCCACCGTCGGAACCGTGATCGAGGAGCAGCGCATTGTCGACCTGCCCTTGAACGGACGCAGCTTCTTCAGCCTGGTCGCATTGAGTCCCAACGTGGCTTACGGATTTACTCCCGCCCAACAGGCCAGCAGCCGCCTGGGCGGCTCGCGCTCTTCGCTCACCATCTCCATGTCGGGCGCGCGCGCCACTTGGTCCAACTACACGCTCGACGGCATCACCAACACCGATGTCGACTTCAACACCTACGTCCTGCAGCCCTCCGTCGACGCCCTGCAGGAATTCAAGGTCCAGTCCGGCGTTTACCCCGCGGAGTTCGGCCGCGAAGCGGGACAGGTCAACGTCTCTACCAAGCCCGGCACTAACTCCTACCACGGAACCCTCTTCGAATTCCTGCGCAATAACAAGCTGGACGCCCGTGCCTACGACTTCAGCTCGAGCACCCGCAGCGCCACCAACCCCTCGCCGGGCAGCACGCCGTACCGGCAGAATCAATACGGATTCACATTGGGAGGGCCGGTACGGATTCCCAAGCTGTTCAACGGAAAGAACCGGCTCTTCTTCATGTCCAACTTCGAGGGATTCAAATCCAGGACAACTTCGACGTCCCTGGCCACCACCCTGACCGCGGCCATGCGCAACGGCGATTTCTCGGCCGTCACTACCGCCTTGCAGGATCCGCTCTCGCGCACGGGAACCTATCCCAACATCACCTCTTCGCCCTTCCCCGGGAACCAGATTCCGGCGAGCCGCATCAACCAGGACTCCAAGCTGCTGATCGACAAGTTCGATCCGTTGCCCAATCAGCCTGCTGCCCCGGGGCTGCCTTTGCGAAACTATCAATACCTCAACAAGACGCCTGTCGACAAGGACAATATCACTGAGCGAATCGATTTCAACGAAAGCTCCAAGTCGCAGTGGTTCGGCCGCTACAGTTGGACCGACGAATCTACGATCTCCCCCGGTCTCACGGTTGACGGCTCGACTCTCTATACCAGGGCCAGTCAGTGGGTCCTGTCCAACGTCCGGGTCATTTCACCCACTAAGGTGAACGAGGCGCGGTTCGGCTACAACTCACTGTTCAATAACATCACGCAACAGTTGGCGGGCGTCGAAAATGTGGATGAGGAATTGGGGATACCGGTATCGGTCACCGACAAGAATTCCTGGGGCATCCCCAGCATTCAGCTCAGCAACAATCTGAGCAGCTTTGGCAATGCAACCAGCAGCCCGTTCCAGATCAATGACAAGATTTACCAGGTAGTGGACAACTTCTCCTGGGTCCTCGGCAAGCATTCCCTGCGCATGGGCGGAGAGTACCGGTATGACGAGTATCCGCAGCTCGGCAATGAGTTCCCCCGCGGCCAGTTCTTTTTCACCGGCCAGTTCACCAACACCGTGACCGCGGCCTCGCAGAACGGCGGCTACTCGGGCGCGGACTTCCTCATGGGCGACATGAACAACAGCATTATTGCCGTCGCGCTGGCTGCGGCCGATGACCGCAATAGCGAATGGGCGGCTTACGTCGACGACACCTGGAGAGTGCTGCCGCACCTCACCGTCACCATGGGCTTGCGGTGGGAGGTCGCGCAGCCGATGAAAGACCTGGCCGGCAACGAGGTGAGCGTCGACCTCAATTCGCCGCTTTCCCCCACCGCCGGCGTGCAGGATCTGAGTCAGCATCCGGTTTACGTCCGCACGGGCACGGGGAGTTTTTACGATGGCATCGCCTTCCGTTACCAGGCTTATTGGGCCAGCGTGGGAGCGACGGTTCCCGGCTCTCCTCCTCTGCAGGTGGTCAGGGACGGCCGGTTGGGCGACCGGCTGGTCAACACCAATTACAACAACTTTGCGCCGCGGCTCGGAATCGCCTGGAGCCCCTCGACTAAGTGGGCCGTCCGCACCGGTTTCGGCTTCTTCTATTCGCAGGAAAGCAAGAACTCGATCTTCGATAACAATCGCGGACTGGGTGGCCGGACGGGGCAAGTGACTCCCACTGCCTATGGCCAGCCGACTTTCAGTTATACGAATTTTATCAACACGGCGGCGCTTCCGGTTACTATACCTCTCGGCCTGACCTGGGGCACGGACCCGCACCTGCCGACCAGCTACACCATGCAGTATGTGCTCAACGTTCAGCGCACGCTCGGCCAATCCACCACTCTCGAAGCCGGTTACAGCGGATCGCAGAGCCGCCACTTAGCCGACCTGATTAATGCCGGTCAGCCCGTTCCCGGCACGGCTCCGATTGTGACCCGATTGCCCTATCCGGAGTTCGCGGCGGCCGGAATCCAGTATCTGCACGATGACGGCATCGGTAACTACAACGCCCTGGGCGTCAAGTTGAGCCAGCGCTTCGGAACGAATCTGACTACTTTGTTCAGTTACACGTTTTCCAAGTCTCTCGATGACGGCAGCGCTATCCGCGGCCCCGGGAACGACTTCGTTCCCGAGAACTCGCTCTGCCCCCACGTGTGCGAAAAAGGTCCCTCGGATTTCAATGTTCCGCAGCGTTTCGTCACGTCCATCCTGTATACCCTGCCATTCGGCAGAGGCCAGCGCTTCCTGAATCATGGCGGGGTTTTGAACCAGGTAGTGGGCGGCTGGCAACTGAGCACCATCACCACGGCGCAAAGCGGCGCCATCACCGAGACGTCCGCATACGATTCGGCGGGCGTCGTCTTCTCGCCCAACGGCAACCGGCTGAACTGCACCGGCTTGAATCCGGTTCTGCCCAATCCCAACCAGAACGGCTGGTACAACTCGGCCGCCTTCTCCAACCCGGTCGCCGGCACGTTCGGGAACTGCGGGCGCGACAACTTGCGGGGGCCGAGACAGGTGAATTTCGACTTCTCGACCATCAAGGATTTCCGCATCACGGAACGGCAGGCTCTGCAGTTCCGTATGGAAATGTTCAACGCTCCCAACCACGTGGAGTTAGGCACGCCGGGCTCCAGTTGGGGCGGAAGCTCGAACGTGGCGCCGCCCTCGAACTTCGGTTATATAACTTCGACTCGGGCAAGCATGCGCCAGATTCAGTTCGCACTCAAATACAATTTCTGAGAGGGTCACCTGGCCTCAGTGCGCCGCGCCAGCGCTCTCGTGAACTCCAGATCCTTGTCGCGCCCTGCCGTCACCGCCAGGAGCACGTTTTCGCCGGTTTGGGCGGGCAGGCGCGGAAACAGGGACCACAGGAGGACGAACCAGGCCACAGGTTCGATCGCAGCAACGGAACGGCGCCCGGATGGAGGTGCGATCCTTCCGCCCATATGAGGACGGGCTGCGACCTACGAGAATCCCACGATTCCGACCGCACCACCCGGGGCTTTGTTACAATGAGTACCAAATATGCCCGGCGCGAGTGAAATTCATAATTTCTATCCCGCCGATTCATAATTTAATTGAGAGCGTTTGACAGAACCGGCGGAGCCGGGGCGCCGCAGCGCCTGGCAGTCTATGGACTTCGATCAGCTTCACACGTTCCTGGAGATCGTTCGGCTGAAGAGCTTCTCGAAAGCCGCGCAGACGTGCTACCGCACGCAGCCGGCGATCAGCGCCCAGGTGCGCCAGCTCGAGCAGGAGCTGCACACCGAGCTGTTCGAGCGCTTCGGCAGCCGCATTTCGCTCACCAC
>OMOG01000536.1 GCA_900290305.1 Candidatus Sulfopaludibacter sp. SbA4 | reverse complement strand
GCTCGGATTACACGGCCTCGATCGTGGGCGCGGGCATCGGGGCGGAGGAGATCCAGATCTGGACGGATGTGGACGGCATGCTCACGGCGGACCCGACCATCCTGGCGGGCGGACACCGCGTGAAGACCATCTCGTTCGCCGAGGCGGCGGAGCTGGCTTATTTCGGCGCCAAGGTGCTGCATCCGGCGACGGTGGTCCCGGCCATCGAGCGGAACATCCCGGTGCTGATTCTGAATTCGCGGCGGCCGGACGTGCCGGGGACCAGGATCACCGCGGAACGGGTGCCCTGCGAGAACATCGTGAAGTCGATCGCCTGCAAGCGCAAGATCACGCTGGTGAACATTCACTCCACGCGCATGCTGATGGCGCACGGATTCCTGCACCGCATCTTCGAAGTGTTCGACCGGTTCGAGACTCCGGTGGACATGGTGTCGACGTCGGAGGTGAGCGTGTCGCTGACCATCGACAACCGCAAGAACGTGGATGCGATCCTGGCGGACCTGCGGCAGTTCGCCGAGACGGATATCGAGGACGGCAACGTGATCGTGTGCCTGGTGGGGGAGAATATCCGCTTCACGCCGGGGGTGGCGCGGCGCGTCTTCAACGCGCTCGACGGCATCAACATCCGCATGATTTCGCAGGGCGCGNNGCTCGACGGCATCAACATCCGCATGATTTCGCAGGGCGCGTCGCTGCTGAATATCAGTTTCGTGGTGGCGGAGGGCGACCTGACGCGAACGGTGGAGGCGCTGCACGAAGAGTTTTTCTCGGAGCTGGACCCGGCGGTTTTCGAGCGCAGCGAGGCGGTGCATGCCTGAGCGGCGGCTCGCGATCGTGGGCTACGGCAAGATGGGCAAGCTGGTGGAGCAGCTTGCGCCGCAGTACGGGTTCGCCGTGGCGCTGAAGCTCGACGAGTTCAACAACACCAACTTCGAAGGCATCACGGCGGAGAATTTCCGGGACATCGACGTGGCCATCGACTTTTCGATTCCCGCGGCGGTTCCGCGCAACGCGCAAGGGATCGCGGCCCTGGGGGTCAACCTCGTCATCGGCACCACGGGGTGGCTGGAATATATGGATGCGGTGAAGGCCGCGGTGGACGAGAATGGGATCGGGCTGGTGTGGAGTCCGAATTTTTCCGTGGGGGTGAATGCGTTCCTGAAGCTGGTGGCGGAGGCCGCGCGGCTGCTGGCGGCGGAGGCCGAGTACGGAGCATGGGCGTGGGAGATCCACCACTCCACCAAAAAGGACGCGCCTTCGGGTACACTACTGAAGCTGGTAGACGAGATGAAGAAGGCGGGATACACGCGGGCGATCGACGTGGGGTCGAGCCGCGCCGGGGCGCATCCCGGTACGCACGAGATCGGTTTCGATTCGGCCGCGGATACGATTACGCTGCGGCATACGGCGCGCAGTCGCGAGGGCTTCGCCCGCGGCGCATTGAAGGCCGCGCAGTGGGTGGTGGGCAAGAAGGGCTTTCACGAATTCAGCGAGATCCTATGAAGCACCAATCCCCAACCCTCATTTCTCACACGTGTTCGGTTGCGGTGACGTGGCGCAGGCACTCGTGCCTGCCGCGTCGGCACTCATGCCGACGCCCGCCTTCGACACGGTGTCACAATCGCGAAAACGTGTCGAGACGAGTCTCGACACGGCAGGCACGGGCCCAGAGGGCACCCCCTGCGCCACATCGGCCGGCGGAGTGTGAGAAATGCGGGCTAACCCCCAATCCCCGAGTTTCACGAGGTGGCACATGTTTACAGGATGCGGAACCGCGCTGGTCACTCCATTCCGGCGCGACCTGTCGCTTGACGAAGAGACGCTGCGGAGGCTCGTCCGCCGCCAGATCGAGGCGGGCATCAACTTCCTGGTTCCGTGCGGAACCACGGGCGAAAGCCCCACGCTCACGCGCGCCGAGCATCTGCGGGTGGTCGAGATCACGCTCGAAGAGGCGCACGGCAAGGTCCCGGTGGTGGGCGGGGCAGGCGGCTACAACACGCACGAGGTCATCGAGCTGGCGCGCGATCTGGAGCACATGGGCGTAGACGGCATCCTCTCGGTGACGCCCTACTACAACAAGCCGACGCAGGAGGGCCTGTATCAACATTACAAGGCGATCGCCGGCGCGGTGCGGCTGCCCATCGTGGTCTACAGCGTGCAGGGACGCACGGGGGTGAACGTGGAGCCCGGGACGCTGGCGCGGCTGGCGCAGATCGAGAACATCGTGGCGGTGAAGGAGGCATCCGGCAACATCGCGCAGATGGCCAACGTGCTGCACGAAGTGCCGCCGGGTTTCGCGGTGCTCTCGGGCGACGACGCCATCACCATCCCGCTGATCGCGCTGGGCGGCCGCGGCATCGTCTCGGTGGTGTCGAACCAGATTCCCGCCGAGATGACGCAGCTTGCGCAGGCCTGCCTGCGCGGCGATTTCGCAGCGGCCCGCGACATCCAGCGCCGCTACCTGCCGCTGATGAACGTGAACTTCGTGGAGTCGAATCCCATTCCGGTGAAGGCCGCGATGGGGCTGATGGGATTGCTGGAGCCGGTGTACCGGCTGCCGATGGTGCCGCCGGGCGCGTCCAGCCTGGCGAAGATCGAACAGGTTCTGGAGAGCGTGGGTTTGCTGGGGAGAGTGACCGTTGCAGGATGAAATCGAGCGGCTGTTCGACGAGAAGCCGTGGGCTTATGCCGGCGAACACTTCCAGATGTTTGCGGAATTCAAGAAGGCGCTGAACGAGGGCCGCATCCGCGCGGCGGAGCCGGACCCCTCAACGCGTACCGGATGGCGCGTCAATGCCTGGGTGAAGAAGGGCATTCTGCTGGGCTTCCGCATGGGCCGTATCGTCGATATGTCCGTGAATTCCGAGCGCCAGCCTTTTTTCGACAAATCGACTTTCCCGGTAAAGCGCTTTACGGATACCAGCGGCGTGCGCATCGTGCCGGGAGGATCGAGCATCCGCGACGGCTGCTATATCGGCACGAGCGTCACCTGCATGCCGCCCATGTACATCAACGTGGGAGCGTACGTGGACGATGGCACCATGGTGGATTCGCACGCGCTGGTGGGGAGCTGCGCGCAGGTCGGGAAGGGCTGCCACATTTCGGCGGCCAGCCAGATTGGCGGCGTGCTGGAGCCGGTGGGCGCGATGCCGGTGATCGTGGAAGACGAGGTGCTGGTGGGCGGCAACTGCGGGATCTACGAAGGCACGGTGGTCAAACGGCGCGCGGTGTTGGGGACGGGCACGATTCTGAACCGCTCGACCCCGGTGTACGACCTGGTGCGCAATACGGTGCATCGGGCGACTGATGACGAGCCGCTGGTCATCCCCGAAGAGGCGGTGATCGTGGCGGGTTCGCGCGCGGTCACCAGCGGTCCGGGCAAGGAGTGGGGGATTTCCGTCTACACGCCGGTGATCGTGAAGTATCGCGACGCCAAGACCGACACCAAGATCCAACTGGAAGATCTGCTGCGATAATGTCCCGCATCCTGCTGGCCGACGACGATTTCGTAGGGCTCGATCTGCGCAAGCAGGTGCTGGAGTCCGCGGGCCACGAGGTGGCGGTAGCGTTCACTCCGGCGCAAACGCTGCGGCAACTGGAGCGCGGCTGGGCGAACCTGGTGATCATGGACCTGCGATTTCTGAACGCCGCCGGCGAGCCGGATTCGCGCGAGGGCATGTCGCTGATTCGCGGCATTCGCGAGCGGGGATGTGCGGCTCCGGTGGTGGTGCTGTCGGGCTGGCCGGAGGAGTTGTACGGGCAGGCGGAGGAGAAGATGGTCTCGCGGGTGATGGTGAAGCCCGTGGCGAGCCGCGAGTTGCTCGAAGCGGTCGAGGAATTGGCGCTGGTGTGAGGGCGGGACTTACCGCGGGCCACTCGCACATGCGGCCGGGGGAACTGCCGCGTGTTGGCGTCCGGATCATCTGCTTTCCCGGCAGTCTGCCCCGTAGACCGTGACGCCGGGCAGTTCGGTAACGTCGCGGATGCAGCCGGCGCCGGCTACCCGCCCAGTGCTTTCCGTGAACGGCGTCTGGCGGGAGCAGTGGTGCTACCTCATGGCCACTGAATCAACTGGCCGGCCACTGGCTCAATTGGGTGTTCCCTCCATAGTGCGAGGAATTGTTCTCGATATTGGGGCCAAGGTCGCTGTGGGACGTTCACCACCACGACAGCGAATTGCGGAAACAACTTTAGGGCGCGGGAGGCGGATTCACCAAAGAGCTGGTCCCGAGTGAGCAGGCAACGGAAGCCTGCGTCCACGGCCATCTTCACGAGGTCGCCATTCGAAAGCGCGTTCCAGCCGCGTTTCCCGGCGGTGTCGCAGGAAATCTTGAAACCAGTCAGGACGGAGACCAGATGCACGTCCATATTGGCGTCAAGCAGCCACATGGAACGAGTCGGTGAACTCGGAGGCGACTTTCAGAACCTCGGGTAAGGCCTGGCGCGGAAAGTCGCAATCGAAAGACTGATCGATATCATCAAGAGTCATACCGCCAGCCAGGCATTCGAGGATCAGGGAGACGGCTAGCCGAGTACCGCGAATTGCCAGCTTCCCGCCGAGGAGTTGGGGATCGGCTACGATCCATTGATATTCTTTGTATGCGGCTGGTTGCCAGTGCGGCATCGGATCCTCGTTGCTCCCATTGTAGAGCAACCTCGCTGGCATAGTCTCGTGAAGTCCCGGTCACGTCAACTTGACGCCCAAACTGCTGAAGTGGCATGTGTGATCCGTTCTTTCGCGGAACGGGAGCGATATGCACCCTTTGCGCCCCAGATTCGGGGATCTCATATCGGAGACCAGCCACGCCAAATCCGCCGTGAAGGCCATGCACCAGGATTTCAGGAAGTTAACGGCCAAGCATTTCGCTGCGGCGCGCTTACGCTGAAGCAAGGACTCGAACAGCGGTCGGCATTTTCAAGCTGAACAACGTGCGCACCGGCGCCGGGAGGAGCAGAATCGGGAGCCGTTTCCTTCTTTGGTGGTGTTGGCCGGCGAGCACCAGGCGAGTATCGCCCCTCTCCGCGCGAAGTGTCTCACGCCGCGGATGGTGGTTGCTTTCGGCTCATTTCCGCTTGATACCATTTGGAATGTGAGTGGCTTGCCGGATCTGCCGCGTACGCGCCTGCTGGCCGACATCTCTTTGTGGTCGGCGGATCTCGCCAACCTGGCGGCTGAGATCGAGCGGGTGGACCCATTCGCCGACTCGTTTCACCTGGACGTCTGCGATGCGCACTTCGCTCCCAGCCTGTTGTTCTTTCCGGACCTGGTGCGCGCCCTGCGTCCGCTGACCAGGCGGCCATTGCATGTTCACCTGATGGTCGAGCGGCCCACGGCCCTCATTGCGGACTTCATCGCGAGCGGCGCTGACGCGATCACGGTACACGCGGAAACCGGGGAATCCGAAGTGGAAGCGGCCATTCAAGCCATTCGCCGCGCGGGCCGCTCGGCCGGATTGGCGTTGCGGCTGGACACGCCGGTGGCGGCGGCTCAGACTTACCTCGACCGCATCGATGCGCTGCTTCTGCTGGGAACCGAGTTGGGCGTCAAAGGCCAGGATGCGGCGCCGGAAGCCTGCGCCCGGTTGGCCGAGGCGGCGTCGATGGTGGGTGAACGGCGCGTGCTGCTAATTGCGGACGGCGGCATCCGATCGCATACCGTGCCGGGTCTGCGGCAGGCGGGCGCGGACGTCATCGTGCCGGGGTCGCTGGTATTCCAGTCGCAGAATCTGGTGGAGACATTTGCATGGTTGCGCCGGCTTTAGCTCCGGCCGGCGACGTGGCGCAGGCACTCATGCCTGCAGTGTCGAGACTCGTCTCGACACGTTTTCGCGGTCGCACCACAGTGTCGAGGGGAGGCGTCGGCATGAGTGCCGCTCCAGCCCGGAGTTGCCGATGATCGTGATCATGGCGGGACTGCCCGGTACGGGTAAGAGCACGCTGGCGCGAGTGCTGGCGCAGCGGCTTGGGGGCGCGGTTCTGGATAAAGACCTCATTCGGGCGGCGCTGTTTTCGCCGGCGCACGTCGAATATTCG
>OMOG01000539.1 GCA_900290305.1 Candidatus Sulfopaludibacter sp. SbA4 | reverse complement strand
GTGGTCCAGTTCGGTGACTTCGTAGCTCAGGAAATACGGCGGGGGATCCGCTTTCTGCTTCAAAACAGTGAAATTACGGTTCAACTCCTGGGACATGGCATCGAGCAGCACGGAGGGCTGGGCCGCGGCAATCGAGGCCACCGAAAGCAGAAGCGACAAGCGGGACAATACTGTGGAGGTCAAGTCTTCAGCATATCATTCGCGGGGCGGCGGGGCTTGGGCGGTGCGCCGATCGGTTTCGGAGCCCTGGTTTCCAACCTGGTATCCAGACGTGGCGCTCGGCTCCGATAAGTTGCGGTGATACTATCGAAACAAGCAGGAGGGTGTACAGCGCATGCGAACTTACATCGGGCGAGGACTCGCTCTTGCGGTGTTGGTGGGGGGTGCGCTGCTGCTAGACGCCGCGATGCGCTCGTTCGAGGAATCGGTTCCACTCGAAACGGTCTCGGAGACCACGGCGAACGTGAGCGTGGGCGATCTCAATGGGGATGGCTTCCTGGACATTGTCCTCGCCAAGGGGCGTCATTGGCCACTGCCCGATGTCGTGCTGCTGGGCGAGGGCATGGGTCACTTCAAGCCCGGCCCGCCGCTTCCCAATAGGCCGGACCGCAGTTACTCCGCCCCGCTCGCCGATTTGAACGGCGATGGCAGCCTGGACATGGTGATCAGCAACGACGCGCCGGATCCGAAGGTTGTCCTGCTGAACGACGGCAAGGGGCGCTTTACTTTAGCCGGGACTTTCGGCGAGCCGAAATGGCCGACCCGCAACGTGGTGCTGGCGGACCTCAACGGCGATAAGTCTCCCGATATCGCGGTGGCCAATCGTCCGGGTCCCAGTTATGTGTGCTTCAACGACGGCAAAGCGCACTTCCAGTGCAAGCCACTCGGGCCGGAGACATCGGCGACGATTCTGGCGGGCGATATAGACGGCGACGGCTCCGAAGACGTGGTGGTGGCGTGCCGCGACGACTGCCAGAGCGTGGTCTACCTGAACGATGGCAAAGGAAACTTTCCGCGCAAGGTGCCGTTCGGCCCCCGGAAATCGTCCACGCGCGCGCTGGCAGTCGCCGATTTCGATGGCGACGGCCATTTGGATATCGCGGCGTGTCACGAAGGCGAAGGCTTGTACATTTATTTCAATGACGGCAAGGGCGGCTTCGGAGCGGGCATGCAGATTGCGGGACGGGACGCGTTGCCGTACTCGATGACGGCCGCGGACCTGAATCGGGATGGGAAGCCGGAGATTATCGTCGGCTACGTGGGCGCGCCGGGAGCCATCTACTTCAACGATGGCACGGGCCGCAAATACACACGGGTTCCATTCGGCGACAGCCACGGGGCCATGTACGGACTGGCCGCCGCGGACCTGGACGGCGACGGCTTCCCGGATATCGTCGCCGCGCGCTCGGGTGCCCCCAGCCTGATATTCTTCAGCCGTCCTGTACGGAAGTGAAGGCGGCGTGGGTCACAGGCAGACCCGCACGGCGCGGCGATCGATTTCTGAGCCCAACCGGTCCAGCACTTCGCGCGGCAAGGTGCGCTGGACGTGCTCGAAGAGCTCGCTCTCCTCTCGACGGATATGCGCCGGCAGCAGCGTGCAGAATTGCTCGAGCAGTTCGTGGGAGGATGCGATTCGCAATTGCGCGACGAGGGCTTCGAGGGTGCGGTGTTCCTCCAGCAACTCGCCGATGATCGGCATGGGCGGGCAGGCGGGAAAGAGGACCTGCTCCTCGATCTCGAAGTGGTTGGCCAATTCCAACTCGTAGCGGTCGATCACGCGGCGCGCCAGTTTCACGAGATTGTCGGGGGACGCATCGGAGGCCAGCGAACGCTTGAGGAGGACGCACATCGCGAGAGCGTTGTGGTGCTGCTGGGAGAGCGGAATCAGAGTGGGATCGCGGAGCATCTGCTGCTACTATATCGCGGGCGGGCGGCGGAGACAGCTTTGACGCGGAGGCGCGGAACGCGCGGAGGAAGACGCGGAGAAGACCAAGAGAGAGTCAAAACCTGAGGGAACGGAGGGGGCGGAGGTTCACGGGACTGTCGCCGTGAGAATTGGTGAGACACGGGGCGGCGGGTCCAGGGGGACCCGCGCGGACCAGTGGGTCCGCCCCACCAATTGGAGGTCCTACTTTTCGGGGCCGTTGGCGCCGGGGGCGGAGCCGCCGAGGAATAGCTTGCGGCCGTCGGCGAACGAAACGGACTGGCCCACTCCGCGGTTCGACCCGTCCTTGGCCTGAAAGCCTTCGACCACGATTTCGCTTCCGACGGGCAGAGCGTCTTTGGTGAAACCGAGCCGGAGCAGGGCGTTCGGGCTTCCGCCTTCAATCATCCAATTCACGATCTTTCCGTCCGGGCCCTTCACGTCGATGTAAATCCAGGAGTGGGGGTTGATCCAGCCAAGCCTGGTGACGGTGCCGCGCATCTTGATGGGCCGGTGGACGTCGAACTCGGCGGCAAACGAGTGATGCGCGCGGAGCGGCCACGCGGCCAGCAACAGGCCGGCGCTTGCCAACACAATCGTCAGTTTGGTCCGCATGGGTTGCTCCCTTTCACTGCTTCTCCGCGGCGCGCGCGCCCTTGAGTGTATTCGCGATACCGAGATTGCCCTCGTGGCACGCAAACTCGAATAGGGGGCCGTCGATCCGGGCCAGCGTCACCTGGGCCGTCCAGGGGCGGGTCCAGGTGGCGAGATCGTCGGCCGTGAATTCGTAGATGATGGTGTCGTCATCCACGCGCGTGAAGCGCTCTACCAGGTGGAGGCTCGCGGTGGATCCGCGGAACGGCGCCTTGTCGGTGAAATTCGTGGTGTCGACCACCAGGGTATGCCCCTCCCAATGGCCGCGCGAATCGCCCAGCCACTGGCAAATATCGGGCGGCAGGTGCGGGCGGCCATCGGTGGGAATGATGCGCGTGCTGTGGATCATCTCCTGCACAATGGCGACGTATCCGGTACCCTGCACGATCTGGAGATTGCTGTTATAGGCGGAGGGCTGCATGGGAGGACCCTCCGTCGAGTAGATGATACAGCGCTCCTGCAGCGGTCGGTTCTCCGGGCCATCGAATTGGTGGCCGCGATTCCGCGCGGCGCGTTCGGCGGATCGCTTCTGCGCCTCCGGAGTCAGCGGAGGGACGCGTCCGTCGGGCCCCACGATCAGCGAAGTTCGCAAGGTGGCGGCGACCTTGACCTGGCTCAGGTCGAGCCCGTACTGCGACATGTTGTAATGCTCGGGGGCTTGCGAGCCGAGGCGTTCCCAACTCGTCATGCCGAGGACGCGTTTGGCGTTTTCGGCGGCCTCCTCCTTGGTGTAGAATTCTTTCCCCTTCAGGTGGGCGGGCCGTTCGAGCGGCACCACGCTGGCGCTG
Source organism: Candidatus Sulfopaludibacter sp. SbA4 (assembly GCA_900290305.1). Classification (GTDB taxonomy): domain Bacteria; phylum Acidobacteriota; class Terriglobia; order Bryobacterales; family Bryobacteraceae; genus OMOG01. The sequence goes on along the minus strand of OMOG01000539.1, from coordinate 992 downwards.
GTCCAGATACCTTCGAAGTCGGACTGGCCAGTGGCCGGTGCGGGCGCACAGATCAGGACAGCGGCCATGGGCAGCAGCGGAGCGAAACGCCGGCGAGTCATTTCGGATTCCCCTTTCGTTCGGTTCACTTGCCCGGCTTCTTGCGAAGCGGGCCGTACATCAATTCTTCCACAAACTCGACGCATTTGAATTCCAGGAGCTGAGCATGCGGTTCCAGGTGACGGTACAGGATCATGCTCATCTTCCAGGGGCGCGAGAAAACCTTCGGGTCCTCGATCAGGGCCTCGTAGGTCAGAGTGTCGGGACTGCGGGCGGTGTAGCGCTCGGTCACGTGGAGAGCGTCGCTATGGAAATTCCCGGCGCGGTCGAACCAGGTCTGGTCGTTGAGGCCGGTGACGTCGATGACCAGCGTCTCGCCATCCCAATGTCCGTTCGACCATCCCATCCAGCTATCGATGGGCGCCTTTTTCGGAGCTTCCATGTTGACGATGCGGACGGCGCTCGCGTACTCATACGAGATGAGGATGTGCTTGTCGGACTGCACGATCTGGAAGGGATAGGGCATGTAGGTGGCGCGGGGCACGCCGGGGAGATAGCATTTGACTTCCGGGTCGAGCGCCAGGCGGTTGGCGGAGTTCTCCTTCTGTTTCGCGGCGGCTTCGGGGAGGTAAGGGATATCGTCGCCTTCGACCACGCCCAGTCCGGGAGGGATGGCTCCGGTGGCGCCCAGTTGGAAGAGTGGCCCGGGCGCGGCCGCATGGCCCCGGATGTCCCAATTCGCGGTGTTGAGGGCCTGCCAGATGCCGTTGAGGTCGGGCTTGCCGTCCGCGGTGCGGGGCGCTTTGTAGATGGCGGGTTGGGCGAGCGAGATGCCCGCCGCGAAGAGGACTCCGGCGAACGCCCCTCGCGTGCAGGAGACAGGAAGCACGACGGAATTCTACAGAGAACGGGTGGGGATGTCAATTTTCGGGGGGTGGGTGGGGTGGGTGGGG
>OMOG01000598.1 GCA_900290305.1 Candidatus Sulfopaludibacter sp. SbA4 | reverse complement strand
GCAAGGAACCAGAGGTGGAAGGCCGCGTCCAAGAATTCACGGAGGTAAAATAGAACTAGTGGTCTATCTTAATTACCCGTCTCTGACCTGCCCCCGTTTTCAGTACCAATCATAAAGCGAGTTCCAGGGTAGCTTCTTGCTTTTGCACTTGCGTGCGGGGCAGCTCGGAGGGAGCTGTAGGCGACCGCAGAGCTGCCCCGCACGCGGTGAATTCTTGTGGGGTCCGATTCCCCAACGCCGTATGGGGTCGAACCTCGTTGTAATCCCTCCTCCAAGCCTCAATGGTCTCCCGCGCTTCCCCCAAACTCAGGAACCAATGCTCATTCAAACACTCGTCTCGCATCCTGCCGTTGAAGCTCTCGATGAAAGCATTCTGCACGGGCTTCCCCGGTTCGATGAAGTGCAGCTTCACACCTTGTTCATAGGCCCACACATCCAGAGCCTGGCTGGCAAATTCCGGTCCATTGTCCATCACCATGATTTGCGGTAACCCCCGCAACTCCTGCAACCGTTCCAGCACGCGCACCACCCGAGCTCCCGTAATCGACGTGTCGACTTCCGCCGCCAGACATTCCCGATTGAAGTCATCCACGATGTTCAGGCTCCGAAATTTCCGTCCCGCACTCAGCCCATCGGAAATAAAATCCATCGACCAGCGCTCGTTCAGCCGGGTGGGGATCGCCAGAGCCTGCCGCTCCACCGCCCCGATCCGCTTGCGCTTGCGCCGCCGCACGCCCAGCCCTTCCTGCCGGTACAGCCGATAAACCCGCTTGTGATTCACCGCCCAACCTTCCCGCCTCAGCAGCACGGTCAATCGCCGATACCCGAACCGGCGCCGCTCCCCGGCCAGGCTGCGGAGCCGCACCTGCAGCTTCTCTTCTTCTCCCGGGCGCTGCCGCTCATAGCGGCAGCTGGCGCGCGCCATCCCCACCAGCCGGCACGCTCGCCGCTCACTTAGTCCATGCGCTTGCCGAATCACGCCCACCGCCTCGCGCCGGTCCGTGGGCGTTAGTACTTTTTTGCCAGCACCGTCTTCAAGGCTTGATTATCCAGCGTCAGGTCCGCCACGATCTGCTTCAACCGCCGGTTCTCGTCTTCCAATTGCTTCAGCCGCCGCGCCTCGCTCACCTCTAAGCCCCCGTACTTCGCCTTCCACTTGTAATACGTCGCGCTGCTGATTCCGTGCTGCCGGCAAATCTCCGCCGTCTTCATCCCCACTTCCGCTTGCTTCAAAACTCCAATAATCTGCTCCTCCGTGAAATGGCTCTGCTTCATCTCCTGTCCTCCTCTGGGCTTTTATACCCCGGGAGAACTCTCTTTTACACTGGTACTGTTTTCGGGGGGCAGGTCAGCCGGATGGTATTCCGCGAGATTATACTCTCGACGCATACATCTCCGCCTTTAAGACAAGAGGGTACGAAGTCTGCAATGAAGACA
>OMOG01000540.1 GCA_900290305.1 Candidatus Sulfopaludibacter sp. SbA4 | reverse complement strand
GGGCCAGCCGCCAATCCACAGACACCATGATGACGATGGCCAGCACCAGGGTCAGGCCGGTTTCGAAACAGTACATCACGCCCGGACCCAGCATCATGCGCACGGCGTTGAGGTCGTTGGTGGCGCGCGCCATGATGTCGCCGGTGCGCGTGCGGCCGTAGTAATCGGGCGAGAGGCGCACCAGGTGCTGGAGCAAGTCGTTGCGCAGATCGTATTCGATGTCGCGCGAAATTCCGATGATGATCACGCGCATCCAGTATTGAAAGATCCCCTTGACGAGCGCGAAGCCCACCAGGAACGCGGCGAAGCGGACGAACGCCGACCCGGAAGCGATGCCCCGCACCATGCCCGTCAGGGAGTCTACCGCGCCGCGGATCATGAGCGGCTGGGCCGCCTGGGCCAGGTCTTTGAGGATGAGGCAGAGGCCCCCCAGGGCCATTCCCCAGCGGTAGCGCCACAGATATTTCCGCACGGTGCCGAGAGATTCCCACATGGCTCACATCCCCAGGGCCGTGGCGAAGGTCTTCACCCACTCCAGCAGAACGATCTTCCGCGCCTCGCGCTGGCGCCACCAGGACTCCCGCTGGAAGTCCCGGTCGGGAGCCGCCACCACGCGCATCGCAGGTCCGCCGCCCGCCGCCCGTTCCGCGGCGCGGAAAATGCGTCCGGCGCGGCCCGTGTGGTAGTCGCTGGTTACCAGCAGGAAGCTCCGTATCTTGCGGCGCTGCAATTCGGCGAGGATGATGCCCGCCTCTTCCCTGGTGGAATGCGCGTCATGCGGCAGCGGAATGAACCATTCCGCGGGAAAACCCCGGTGCGCGGCGAAGGAGATGGCGAGATCGGACTCGTGGGTGTCGAAGATTTCGGGCCCGCTCACCAGCACCGTCGGAACATAACCGTCACGCACCAGGCCAGCCGCCTTGAGAATGCGGAAGCCGTTCCAATCGCCCGCCAGCACCACTGCCATGTCAGCCTTCGCAGGACCATCGTCGTGGATCAACGGGTAGGCGAGCCAGGGAAGCCAAAGGAAACGCGCGAGGAAAAGCACGCCTGCGACAGCCAGGAGCAAAAGGAATGCCCGAAGGCGGAAACGCGATCGCCGGGCAGTTCCGCGTGTGGAAAATCCCACGGACTACTTCTCGTCCGAGTTCTTCTGATCCAGATTGCCTACGGTTTTCAGACGTTGGTAGAGGCGTTCGACTTCGGCCTCGTCCTCGGGCCGGAGGATCCGGTACCGCGGGGCTTGGGCCTGGGGCTGGGCCTGCTTGCGCTCAGCGCCGCTCGCCAGCACTTCCCCCCAATATTGGCGGTAGGGAATGCCGTCGATCAGTGCGTCACGCGAAAGGCGGCGCAGGTGGCGGAGCAAGCTGTTGCAGGAATCCAGGTCGCCCGGATAGACCAGCACCAGCCGCGAATCGTCAAACAGGGTGATGCGAACGATCAGCGGGGAGATCCACCCGGTACGATCCAGGCGGCGGATGTCCATCCACGGGACAATGCGCCGGCCCATCGCCAGATAACCCTCGTGCACTTCGATGGCCGGACGAAATGCCATCAGGAAGAGAAATGCGGCCGTCAAAAGGAACGCGCCCGCCGCTATGTATGCCAGTTGGTAGCTCAGCCCCAACCAGCCGAATAGACCGGCGAACGCCACCGCGGAGATTCCAAACCACAGGTGATAGCGCGCCGGCAAATAGCGAGTCATGAGCAACCCTGATTTAAGACTACTCCCTAGACAACACCTCGTCAATGTGCTCGTGCAACTCGAAATCCCCGCCAGGTATAGTGGAGCCCGCTCCAGGCGGTAAAAACCACGCAAAGCCATAGAATTGCAGGTGAGAGTGCATCTAGTACTCGAAGTTCGAGGGCATTTCTGGCCAGGCACGCGACAACCGTCAGGATTTGGACGAAGGTCGAAACTTTACCCCAGAGGCTGGGGGGAAACTTCCTGACCGGTGTGAACAGCATGACCCCGGCCACCCCTAAAAGGATATAAAGATCCCGGCCGAACACCACGCCGACGAACCACCAGGGCACCACTTTGCCTACCGCCAGGGCCAGGAAAACGCCGCTCAGAAGGCACTTGTCGGCAACCGGGTCGAGATAGGCGCCCGCCTGGGTGGAAAGGCCGAGCCTGCGGGCGGCGGCCCCATCCAGGATGTCGGTGACGGCTGCGATTCCGAACAGGGCGAGGGCCAGCGTGTAGCGCCCCTGGAGGATGGCCTGCATGACAAAGGGCACCAGCACCAGGCGGAGCAGGGTGAACAGATTGGGGAGGTTGATCCACCGCGGCATCTGAACACGAGTGTAACGCAGGCCGCTGGAGGTGGCTCCGTTATTGCACGGTCCAGCTTCCCACGGCCTGCCAGTCCGTGTTGTTGCCGCCCGCCCGATCCCGCCCGGCCGCGTATACAACCCGGTTACCCTGGAACGCTGCCGTGAACGTGATGTTCAACGTCAATGCCAGGGTATTGGGCGAGAACGCAGCCGTCGAGCCCGTCCCGGCGATCGAGCACTGACCGTTCTGGACGCTCGTCGAACCTCCATTCAGCGACATCTCTCCCGCAAACGGACCGCCCGCGTCTCCTGCGTCGTCCACCAGGAATAGATTGCCGGTGAAGGCCTCGTAGGCCACATAGCAGGCCTTTCGCCCGTCGAGCGCATTGTTGACCAGCACATTGATAACCCCGAAATCCCCCGTCCCCTGGGTGTCCGTGAATGTAAAAACGAACGATTGGGCAGTACCCGCCGGCGCCGCGCCTCGAGAAGGTGTGACGCCCGTCACTCCGACCGTCCCCACGTGCGGAATCGGCACCTGCCATACGCCTGCCGCCTGCCAGTTGGTGTTCCCCTGGCCCTGGTCGCGCGCCGCTACGTACGTAATCTGGTTTCCGCCGAACGCCTGCTTGAACGTGATGTTCAGGCTCAGCGTGAGCTTGTCCCCGAGGCCCACAGCCGAGACCAGGTTCACCGCGCACTGGCTGTTCTGAATCGTGCCCGCACTCCCCAGCACCAGGTAGCCCGCGTATGGTCCTCCCGCGTCCCCCGCGTCGTCCACTAAGTACAAGGTATTCGCCGGCGACACGTAAGCCAGGTAGCACGCTTTCCGCCCGTCCAGCGAAGTGTTGAACAGCACATTCACCACGCCCAGTGCCTGGTAGCCCGAGGAATGCGAGAACTGGAAGGTGAAAGTCTGGGTGTACCCGGCGCCCGCGGCTGGCGCGCTCTCTACCGTTCCCGGGGTTCCCAGCAGCGCGATGAAACTGCTGCTCGACGTGCTGGCCAATAGATCCAGGTTCGCCTGGTCGCTCGCGGCGCTCACCGGGTTCTCTACCACTGTCCCGGGCTCGACCGACGGATCTACCTGCGCCACTACCGTAACCGTAGCGCCCTGCCCCGGGCCCAACGTCGCATAGCTCACCTGGATCTGATTCCCCGATCCGCTGCAAGTTGCGCCGCCGGTGGCCGAGCAGCTCACATAGTTCAAGCCCGTTGGAAGATTGTCGCGGACCACCACGTTGGTCGCCGTCTGCGACGGGTCCGTGGTGTCATTCAACAACCCACTCACGAAAGTCACATTGGTACCCACGATCGCCGCCCGCGGCATAGGCGCCTTTGCCGCAAGCGCCCCTGGATGGTCCAGCGCCGCCGCTTGCGGCGGCACCTGGACCGAAGTACTGACTCGCAGATTGACCAGCTTCTGCGGCGCCGAAAAATCGCGGAATCGCGGCACAGGCGCCGTGGCGCTGGCGATGCTCACATCGCTTACCGGCGCCAGGCTCCCCGCTATCAGTATCTGGTTCAAGTCGCTGGTCGCCGCATTCACTACTAACAGCGGAAAGGTCCACGTCTCTACCTTTGTCGGGTCGGCCGCCATCACCAGCCAGGTTGCCGTGGCAGTCCCTCCAGTGACTGTCAGTTGCTGGTACACTCCGCCCGCCATCGGACTGCCCGCCAATGGCGATCCGCCCAGTCCGTTGGCGTCGGCAGAGTACAACTGCGCCTGCGATGCGCCTTCCGCGGGGTAGACCGGCGCATACACCTGAACCGTTCCAGGCACGTTGGTCAATGCCAGGCGCAATCGCGTCGAGCCGGCATGGAACGATGTTGCCTGTGCTTCTTGAAACAGGAGCGGCACGGAGGTTTGCGGTCCGCCCGCCGGGGAACTCGGCTGGTATTTTGTGAAGACCAGCGACGGAGCAGCGGTCGCCACGGTCTGGAGCGCGCCGGCTATTGGCACCGGCGCCAGAGCACTGATGGTCACGCGGCCGGTGATCGGAGCCGCTTGCTGGCCAGTGGTTGCCAGCATGCTCGCATCGGCCCGTACCTTCGAAATCCGCGCACTTGCCGTGGCGTCGGCTGCCGGTGCCAGGGAAACACCCGGCCACCGGATGATGTTATAACCCGCCACGAGCCCGTTCTGCGGGCTCCCATTTACTGTCAATACGGCGTCCGCGACGCCATTCGTCAACATGTTCGTCACGTTGGTGTTCAGCGTCAGCGCGATGTCCGCCTTCAAGCTGCCGCTCAGCCCCGCACAATTCAGCACGAAATCTCCCATCACTTCGGTCCGCCCTTCGAGCGCCACCTGCGGCGCGGAAGGAACGCTGGCCGTGCAGCTCAGCGTCGACCCGCTGCCGGTCTGCGACACGTTATACGGCTGATTGGCGATCGTGAGGGTCCCGGCGCGTGCCGTCGGAGACGGATTCGCGGACACGTTGTAAGTGACCGTTCCGTTTCCCGATCCGCCGGCGCCCGGCGCAATGGTAATCCAGGAAACGCCGCTGGTGGCAGTCCAGGTGCACCCGGGCGGCGCCTGCACGGCTGCCGTACCACTGCCGGCAGCGGGGCCGAATGCCTGGCTGGCAGCCGGGAGCGAGTAAGTGCACGTGACGCCCCCCTGATTGACGGTGACTGTCTGATCGGCGATGGTGATGGTGCCGATGCGGCTGGTCGCGCCCGGGTTGGCGGCCACGGTGTAGTTCTGGGTGCCATTGCCCGTGCCCGTGTTACTCGTAAAGGTGATCCAACTGACGTTACTGGTTACCGTCCAGGCGCAGTCAGTCCGGGAAGCTGTTACCGAAATGCTGCCGGGCCCGCCGCCCGCCGCGAAGTTCGCGCTCGCAGGCGTCAAGCCAAACGCACACGACTGGACGGGTGGAATAGCCAGGATCTGACGCACGCGGTAATTGCCGGAATCCACTACGTAGACATTCCCCGCGCCATCCAGCGCCAGGCCGCGAAGGCCGGAAAAGGTTGCGGCCGAGGCCAGGCCCCCGTCACCCGAGAATCCAAAGACACCGGTGCCCGCCCATGTCGAGATGCTGCCCGAGGAACTCACCCGCCGCACCCGTGATTGCGTGGCGATGTACAGATTGCCGGCCGTATCGACCGCCAGGCCCTCAGGGAAATTAAGGCTGGCGCTGGTGGCGAGGCCGCCATCGCCTGAATCGCAGCATTGACCATTACCGGCCACAGTCCTAATGTTGCCGTTCGTATCTACCCGCCGCACGACGTTATTCGGGCCGTCGGAAATATACAGGTTGTCCGACGCATCCACCGCCAGCCCTTCGACCTGGCCAAGTTGGGCGTTCACGGCGAGCCCGCCATCGCCACCGGTACCCGCGGCGCCGGTGCCGGCGAAAAATGTCACGGTGCCTCCGGACAATTTCTGTACGCGGTCGCCCGGTGTCCCCTGGCTGTTGAAATAGACGTTGCCCTTGCTATCCACCGCCACGTTGGTCGGATGGCCGGCGATCGAAGGATCGACCAGGGTGGTGATCTTTCCCGACGTGTCCACCTTGCGGATCGCAAAGTTGCGGGCGTCGGCGATGTACACATTACCCTGGCGGTCCACGGCGACGCTAAATGGCTGGTACAAGATGGAACTCGTGGCGGCGACGTTGTCGATCAACGAACTGCCGCCCTGACCGGTGCCGGCAAAGGTGTTGATCAATCCGTCCGGTGTTACCTTGCGCACCACCTCGGCACCAAAGTCCGCAATATAGATGCTGCCCTGAGAATCCACCGCGATTCCGTTGGGCTGCGCGAGCCGGGCGGCGATGGCCGGTCCGCCGTCTCCTGTGAAGTCGCCCGCCCCCGCCACCGTGTTGATGTTTCCCTGTGAATCCACGCGCCGGATACGGTTATTGTCGTGGTCGGCGATGAACAGGTTGCCGGAGGCATCCACTGCCAAGCCATTGGGGAAAGCCAGTTGCGCGCCGGTGGCGATACCGGTGTCCCCGGAGAATCCCGGCTGGCCGGTGCCGGCAACCGTGTTGATCAGACCGTTGGTCACCTTTCGGACGCGGGCGCCGCCTTCTTCCGCAATATAGAGATTACCCTGCGCATCCAGCGCGAGTGCCGATGGACGGTTGAACGCCGCGGTGGCGGCAGGCACACCATTGGCCGTACTGTTGCCTCCCCCCGCGTAGGTATTAATTATGCCGTTGGGCGCGATCCTGCGAATGTTGCCGGAGTGTTCGGCAATATAGATGGAGCCGTCAGAGGCGACCGCAATGGCGTCCGGGCCGCTGAGCGTCGCATTGGATGCCTGTCCGCCATCGCCGGCTGACGACGATGTGCCGTTGCCTGCGACCGTCGAAATGATGCCGGCCGCATTCACCTTCCGCAACCGCGAGCTGTCTACAATCAACATGTTTCCCGAGGGGTCGAATGCCACTCCCTGCGGATACTGGAGGCCCGCCTGCGTGGCCGTCAGTCCGTCACCGGGAAACTGCGGCCCGCCGCCGGCGACCGTGGTGATCATGCCGGTCGAGTCGATCTTTCGCACACGTCCGTTGCCGGAGTCGGCCACGTAGATATTGCCGGCGGCATCCAGCGCTACCGCCCAGGGGCCCGTCAGCCTGGCTGTCCGCGCCGGCACGCCATCGCCCGAGAACCCCGGCAGCCCGGTGCCCGCCACCACCCTCACGATCCCATTCGTATCCAGCTTCATGACCATGTTCAGGTCGGGCACCGCGAAATAAAGATTGCCCTGGCTGTCGAAGGCCATGCCGTTGGCGCCGGTCAGCCGTGCTTGGGCGCCGGGCTTGCCGTCATCGGGAAAGATCCAGTTGGTGCCGGCCACCGTGCTGATGATGCCTTGGGCCCAGGAACTGGAAAGAAACAGCAGGAACAGGAATAGAGCTTTGCCTGGCCCACGCGGAAGCCTAGGTGTCACCTGGTTGACCTCAGAATGGAATGACCCTCCACCCGGAGGGTTCAACCAGTGTACTACTACCGGCCCGGTCCATTTTGCGCGCGCCTGCGGCTTGTCGGGCGTGTTGATGTCCTTCCAGTAGTCGGTGCTGTCTTCCCCACCTGGGTGGGTGCCGCACCCAAATTGTTGCCGATCATCGCCACCATCGGCTGCATCCCGGCCGCCATGGAGAGAAACACCCGGGTGCACGTCGGATTTGAGGGATGCGATCAGGCAGCGGGCCGGTCCCGGCGACGCTCCCAAA
>OMOG01000543.1:4854-5199 GCA_900290305.1 Candidatus Sulfopaludibacter sp. SbA4 | reverse complement strand
AGAAACATTGCTTTTGTCGGCGAGAGGGGATAGTACAATTCGAACCTCTCTGGCGGTTTTGTCTTTCTCGGGCAAGCGGCAATATTAATCACCGGCTGATCCGCGGTTACGAATGGAACGTTGGTTCCATTGTCCAGAAGCATGATGGTATTCCGCTCCCGGTCGGCGTAGAGGCTGAAACCAATATTCGTCGCCACGATGTGAGCAAGCGGGTTCGCGATCCGCAGATACAGCTTGAATCGCTCGGGCGCCTCGCACAGATACGGCTGTGAACCCGATCCGGGAGGGAGCCACCGTGCGGAGTCAACCAAGGCATCGGCAAGACGCTCCGCGAACCTCGGCGAG
>OMOG01000543.1:0-4844 GCA_900290305.1 Candidatus Sulfopaludibacter sp. SbA4 | reverse complement strand
ACCGTGCGGAGTCAACCAAGGCATCGGCAAGACGCTCCGCGAACCTCGGCGAGACCATGGCGGCGGCGGCTGTAAGGGTAGTTATCAAGTCGGGCACATACTGGAGCTTCAGAGTGGCCAAATTGTAAAGATAAGCTGCAAACGCCGGAATTGCTTCGGGCCGGTCTCCAGCGGCCTTCTTACAAGCTTCCATGAGAGCGCTTCTGAAGAAATCGAACTGGTCGCCGAACAGACCCTGAGCCGGCCAACCCGGACGGGCGCGATTCCTCTCATAGTCCTCAACGATGCGAGGGTACAAATCCATGGCGTGAATACCAAGTGCAGGATCCACTACCACGCGGGTGTACCGATTCGGCCGAGCCCGCTCGACAGCGGTTGCTGCAGCGCTCTGAAAATCGCGTCGGATCTCCTCCAAGTGGGAAACATTGAAACAAAAACTTCGCTGCTCTCCAGAAGTTACCCAGTAGCGTTCGAGCGAAGTGACCCACTCCTGGAACAAGATTGAGATCGGTGGACGGCATCATCATCCACGCCGCAGGCGGGTGGGCCCTTTAAACGAGGTGCCGCGGGCGATATCATCCGCGCCGAAGGCGCGCTGTGTGGATGGGGGATTCGTTCGGGGGATAAGTCGGGACTATCGTGCCGAGGCGGCACGTTGGAGCTTGTGGCGGAGGTGCTGAAAGTATTCCTGGCTTACCTGAAGTTGCAGTACCTCTTCGATCACCGGCGAGAAGTACGCCAGCGAGCGGATCGTTCCCAGAGGAGCGGCGCCGACGGGCCGTATGAGCCGCCGTGCCGCAGCCAGCACGAAGGCATTCTCAACCGCTTCCAGGGGCACGCCGCGTGCATGCAGTTGTTCCGCCAGCACGCGATCCGCTCGACGGACGACACCACACGTGCCCGGAGTCACACGATAGGCATCCAGAAGTCGGCGCACATATTCGCGCTGTTCCATGAGTTAGCCCTGCGGCTCACGCAACGAGGGACCGTTGATGGTCACGGTGTGGCAGTAATGCCGCACACGACTCAACAGCGCATCCACCATCGACTTATTGCCGAGAAAATTCTGCCACTCGTCATATCCCAAGTTCGTCGTGAGGATTGTGGAGTGGCGCGTATACCGTTCCTCCATCAGTTTGAAGAACGTGTTCGATTGCTCTGGCTTGAGATTCAGATAGCCGAACTCATCGATCAGCAGGACGTCCAGGCGGGCCAGGCGATTGAGTAACTGGCGCGTGGAGCGGTCGGCCAGTGAGGCGTACATCTCGTCGAACAGATCCTGCGCCCGGATGAACTGACAGCGTTGTCCGTTCTGCAAAGCCTTCAACAGAAGCCCGCAAGCCAGTCCGGTTTTGCCCACGCCGGTCGGCCCCGTAAACACTAGGTTCTCGTGCTTGGCGACGAAGTCGAGTTCGGCGAAAGCGCGCATCTGCTTGCGGTTCACGCCGGGCTGCCGCGCCCAGGGAAACGATTCCAGCGACCAGCGTTCCGGCAGATTCGCCCTGCGGATGCGCCACTCCAAAGCGCTCTCCTGCCGGTCGTGCCATTGCGCGCGCAATAGCCCGGCGACGAACTCAGAGTAAGAGGCTTGCGCTTTCTCGGCGGCGCGTAACTGTTCGTCGTAAACGCCGAGCATACGCCGCAGTTTGAGATTCTTCAACAGTTGTTCCAGTTCTTCAGTCATGAGGGTCGGTGTCCGGGTCCAGCAGTAGAAAGTAATCACGCGCCACCCGGCGCAAAATCATTCGCTCCAAACGATCGAGATCGTAGAGCCCATACCGTGCCGCTTCTTGCACCGCCGCCAGGAACGGTTCGCGCGGATATTCCCGCAGCAATCGCAACAGTTGTCGCAGGGCAAGAGCCACCACCTTGCGGCTCTTTTGCTTCAGTGCCGCCACGTAGAGTGCGGCCTCCGGCGCGGCTTCCACGATCGCTTTTTCTTCCGGATGCGGATCGCTGCGCTTGACGCCTTCTCCACGCGGCGGCCGGTGCGCGGCTAGCGTGACGCGCTGCGACAGAGGCGTCACCGTACGCGCATGCGTGACGATATGGCGTGCATCCATTTCGATCTCGATCTTGGCCCGTGTCTCGCGTACCTCCACCCGATGCCCGATCCAAGCGACCGGCACCGAGTAACGAATCGAGTTCACCGAAACGTAGCCTTCCACATCCACCGTGCGCTGATGCAGACGATACACTTCGGGAATCCATGCCGGCAGTGGTTTCAGATGCAGGCGCTCGACCGCGAACAGTTCGCGCGGCACTGCGCGGATATGCTTCTTGTAAGTCGAGTTCACTTTGTCGCACCACTGGCGCGCCTGTTGGTTCAGATCTTCCCAACTGGCAAACGTGCGACCTGCCAGAAAATTGTTTTCGATGAAGGAGAACGGGCGCTCCACCCGCGCCGAACGATTGGCATCGCCGATCTGGTGCGCCACAAAGCGGAACCCGAAGCGTTCCGCAAACGCCTCCATCTCCGGCACCGGAATCATTTCGCGCCCCGTGCCGCGCAACACCACCACATGCGTGTTGTCGATCATCACACGCTCGACTACGCCGCCTGTATGACGCAGCGCGTCGGTGAGAAACACCTTGCAGTCGAACCGCTGAAACGTGGGATTGATCTGGAAAAACAGCATGCGCGAATAGCACAGCACCGCCGATGCCGTCTGTGCCTTGTACTTCCTGCCTCCCACTTCCACCGTGTGCGGTGACGTATCGTGCTGCATTTCCACGCCGGGCTCGAAGTGATACTGGCCCGACGGCACGACCGGTGTCTGTCCGATGCCCTGCCTGCGGCAGAATCCCGTCAGCGCCGGATAGGAGAGCGCCGCGCCGCCCGCCACCAACTCCTCATGGACTCGCACGAGATTCCCCTTGCACGAGGTCAAAAGCTCGAGGATCTGTTCGCGGTACGGTTCCGCTTTCTCCGCCCGTTGGATCTCCGGCACGTTGGTGGAGTTCTCTCGCAGCACTTTGCGCACGGTCAAACGCGACACTCGCAGCACCTGTGCGATCTCGTGTTTGCTCACTCCCTGCGCGCTCAGTTCCAGGATTGCGGTGCGTTGTGCCTGACTCAGCATGTTTCGGCTCCTGCTCCTTTCCGATTCGTTCTTCCATCCGGTGGAGTTCCCGGCGCGCAGTTTCCATCTGGCCCTGTGCTTGTTGCTGTTGCGCGGCAGTCATCTCCGGCAGCGCTTCGGCAAGTCGCCTTCCGGCGCGACGCAGGATGGCGATCACCATATCCAGATCGCGCTCCACTTGTTCCACCGCCGCCGGCCTGGCTGCCGGCGCCTGCCGCTGGGTTTTCAAAAACAGTTCCGGCTCGGCGAGAATAGCTGGGTTTTCAAAAACAGTTCCGGCTCGGCGAGAATACGTTCGCGGACCGCGCGCGTGCCGGTGCGCCAGGCCGTGTACAGTTGCCCGGCCTGCCGTGTGTCGCAATGGTGCGCGACGAATGCGGCTGCCATGCGCATGCAGTCATCGGCGTTGACTCGCGCCACCGGCACCAGATACTTCATCGCCACTTGCGCCGCCAACCTTCCTTCGCGCACCTGCTGCTGGATCGCTTCCGGAAACAACTCCACCAGGGCCAGCCGCCGCGACACCCAACTGGTGCTGCGATCGAAGCGGCGTGACAGTTCGTCCAAACCATAACCGAAGCGCTGCTCCATCTCCGCCAGCAGCCAGCCTTGTTCGAGCGCGCTTTCCTGCGGACTGAGCCGCAGCGACCTCGATAGCAGCACCGCTTCGGCCTCGCTCATTGCCCAGAGGGTGGCTTCGACCGTGTCCCGGCCGAGTTGTTCCAGCGCGGCCACGCGTTTGTGGCCATCGATCACCAGGTAACGGTCCGGTGACCCGGCGGCCACCACGACGATGGGCGTCTGCTGCCCGCTGTCAGCCAGCGAGGCCAGCAATCGGCGCTGCCGGTGCGGCTCACGGACTCGCAGATGTTCCCATCGCCGGTCCAGTTGGTGAAACTCCAGTTGCATCGTCGCCTGCCCGGGATTCAGTATGCGGGAAGCTGGAACTGGTCTTTTCCGGGGAAAGGGGAAGTCTGCCGGGAACTCCCGTTGGATCATGAAGATACGGACGGATCTGGTCTTTCGCGGCACGCAGGATTAGTGCGCTCATAACCCCAATGAAATCTGCCCCTTGCGGGCTGAACTGGTCTTTCGCGAACTCCCAGGGTAGTTGGTTCAAGGGAGCTGGAAAACGGAGTGGCTCCGGTGGGGGTGATTGCGCCGCGCGCTGGTCTAATTTCCAGGCGATGGGGTAATCCGGATTCCGCCTTCGCCAGTCCGCCTGCGTCTTCTGCCGCCGGGCCGCTTGACACTCTGGCTTGCCGCAAGCTCGCTGCCGCTCTCCCACTCGCGCGTCCGGATGGAACCACCGGCGGCAAATTCTACATGGCTTCTTCCCAGCCTTCAGCATCGTGATGTTCCATCGTGGTCATCACGCACCTTGGGTCGGTCAGCTCAGCATGCCTGGGTTACTTTTGGAGAGCACGGCGGGGTCAGTTTTGGAGAGCGCCGAAGCGCATAAGATCCCGGAGTCGGTCGCGATTGGCTTTCTGGCAGTTCGGTTAACATCCGGCCGGCGCGCGGCGATCGCGGTTGTCCTTCTGGTCCAGATGGCAATGCTGGCGGGCGCCATTTTCTCTCTTTCAACAGGTGGCCTCGAGAACAGACTCAATCTGCTGGGCGTACCCGCTTGCGCGTGCTTGCTGTTCTTCGGGCTCTTGGCACTTCGGGAAGAATCACGTCTGTACGGACGACTTCGAGCCATTCGCGTAGCGTCTTTTTCCATGGCTGTTTGTGGAGTAACGGCTCTGGCTTTGCAGT
>OMOG01000629.1 GCA_900290305.1 Candidatus Sulfopaludibacter sp. SbA4 | reverse complement strand
GGTGACAGTCATGACCGAACCTGCCAAGGGCCGGGATATCCGCGTGGCCATCATCGAAGATCGAGCCCGGACCCGCGAAGGCATCCAGGCGCTCGTCGACGGAACGCCCGGTTACCGGTGCACCGGCAGCTTCGGTTCCATGGAGGAAGCGCTGGATCAAATCGACAGCGACCCACCAGCCGTGGTCCTGCTGGATATCGGACTGCCGGGAATGTCCGGGATTGAGGGAATCCGCTGCCTGAAAGAGCGCTACCCCGGCGTGCTGCTGGTGATGCTCACGGTATACGATGACGACCGGCGGATTCTCGACGCCATCTGCGCCGGCGCCTGCGGCTATCTGCTCAAGAGCACGCCGCCCGCGCGCCTGCTGGAGAGCCTCCGGGAAGTGGTTGGCGGCGGCGCTCCCATGTCCCCGGAGGTGGCGCGGAGGGTCATCGGACTGTTCCGCGAGATCCGCCCGCCGGCTCACGCCGATTACGGCCTGACGCCGCATGAATCCCGCCTGTTGGCTCTGCTGGTGGATGGCCACAATTTCAAGACCGCGGCCGTGGAGGCGGGCGTCAGCCCCAGCACCGTCGCCTGGCACATGCGGCGCGTTTACGACAAGCTGCATGTCCATTCCAAGTCCGAGGCCGTCGCTAAAGCGCTGCGCGGCCGGATCGTTTGACGGAAAACCTATCCGAGCCGCGACCGGGGCACCCTCCGCGTCCAGAGCGTCTTTGCTATCTGTACAGATAGTCGCGGGGGTCTTTCACCACAAGATTTCCCTCTGTACAGATGGTGACAGCGGGAGAATCCTGCCCTAAGCTGATTGGGGAAATCCGCGATGGCGCTCTGAGGGATGAGGCGAAATCCGGACACTCAGGGATGGAAATATTGGGCCGGATGCGCCGGCGCTCCGCCAACAAACCGAGAGCGCAAACGTACTCGCCGGGAGGTTGCTTGGACGGCTCTCACGTACCTGCCGGCGGGAAATGCCAGACCGATCTTCAACGGGCCTGCCAAATTCAAGGTTGATCAGATGAATAGAATCCGCGCTATTTGCATGGTGATCCTCCTCGCCGGATTGGCGGGCTTGGCCTCGGCACAGAGCCTGACCACCTCGCCGGCCAGCCCCGTTACCTACGGGACGCCGGTGACTCTGATCGCAAATCTGACTGGATCCGGTTTCTGCGGTGGGGTGGATGTAGGTTTTACCTCACCCGTTTTCCTCGGGTCGGCGACTACAAGTCAGGGTTCTTGTATCGCGACATTGGGACCGTTTGGACCAGCGACCTTCCCAGTCGGCACATACGACCTGGCGGCCGATTTTATCGGGCTTGACATACAATCCCTTGCAGTCCTGGTCGTCAACCAGCCGACCCCCACGATCACCCTCATGACGTCAGGCAGTCCTTCCATCGTAGGCAACCCGGTAACGCTGACCGCGACCGTGTCCGGCACCTCCGGGACTCCGATGGGATTCGTCAGCTTCTTTGATGGAAATAGCATATTTCCGTTCCTTGGCCCGGTCGGATTGATCGGGGGAACTGCCACTGGGACGACCTCCGCGTTGACGGCTGGTAGCCACAGCCTGACAGCCCGGTACGGCGGCAATACGACTTACCTAAGTACGCTTTCGACCCCCGTCAATCAGACCGTTCTGGTGCTCACCGCAACCACACTCACGGCGGCGCCCAGTCCCTCCATCGTAGGCCAGCCGGTAACGCTGACCGCAAACGTGTCCCCCGTCGACGCAGCGGGATACGTCGAATTCTACGATGGAAACTCCGCGATTTACAGCGCCGACGTGAACGCTGGAGTTGTCAGCCTGAAGACGGCTGCACTGGCGCCCGGTAACCACTCCCTGTTTGCCAAATTCTACGGCTTCAACGGCGATTCGCCTTACGCCGGATCCACGTCGGCCGTCGTACCGCTGATGGTCAACCAGATTGCGACCACTACATCTTTGCAGGCCTCTCCCCTTTCGTCCACCCCCGGTCAAACCGTGGTGCTGACCGCCACTGTCTCGCCTCCCACCGCCGGGGGCACGGTGACCTTCATGGATGGTTCAGCCAGCATAGGCACCGGCGGTTTGAGCGGGGGGACTGCCAGTTTGTCCACCTCCAACTTGTCCATCGGCAGCCACTCCCTGACCGCCTCCTATGGCGGCGACACCAACGACGCCCCGAGTGCCCCTTCGCCGCCGGTCACGGAGACGGTCAACCGGATTACGACCACTACGTCCCTGCAGGCAGCTCCCACCTCGTCCACTCCCGGTCAAAACGTGGTGCTGACCGCCACTGTCTCGCCTCCCAGCGCCATGGGCACAGTGACCTTCATGGCCGATTCAACCGCCATTGGCGCCGCCCCATTGAGCGGCGGGACCGCCATCTTCTCGAACTACACCCCATCCATCGGCAGCCACTCCCTGACCGCTTCCTACGGCGGCGATACCAACGACGCCCCGAGTGTCTCGTCGTCCGTCACCGAGTCCGTTGGTCAACTGACCACCACCACCGCGCTGGTGGCGAGCCCCAACCCCTCCGTTCCAGGCCAAAACGTCACGCTCTCGGCCACGGTAACGCCCGCCAATGCCACGGGGACGGTGACCTTCCTGGATGGTTCAAACACGATCGGCAGCCCCCAAACGTTGAACGGCGGGACTGCCAGTATCTCCATTTCCACTCTATCCACCGGCGGTCACTCACTGACCGCTTCCTATGGCGGCGATGCCAACGATGCGCCGAGCGTCTCGCCGGCGGTC
>OMOG01000548.1:2132-19260 GCA_900290305.1 Candidatus Sulfopaludibacter sp. SbA4 | reverse complement strand
CCGAATTGCCGTAGTTGATTGTATAGGAATACGCGGTGCCTGCCGAACTCGCTCCCGGCAGGATATTCTCTACTTCGGCATGATGGAGGACGCCGGTGGAGACCGTATCGAGAAGTTTGTAATCGGTGTAAGCGAAGGTCTTCTTCATCTCGGCAACCGCTTCCTCAATGGTGGCGGGAATCGGCTGTCCGGGTGGACTTCCATAGTTAACTGAGGCCCACACCAGGTAGGCTACGAACTCGACCCGTGGCGGCGGCGTGGGGGCCACGTCGTAGCGCTTGAGCAATTCCAGTGTCTTCTCCATAACCTCGGGCGGCGTATTCCCGTTGGGCTGGATGATGGCGGTTTTGAAGGGACCGTTGAGTTGGATCATCACCCTTTTGTCCAACTGCCCTACGAAGTTCACGATCTCGGTGGCTCGGTCGATGTCCACGTTCTTGAACTCGTAGGTGATGGATCGCCTGCCAGGCTCGGGCGGCTTGGTTTGCGCGGCCGCCAACCCGCCGAGCAATAATACGAGCGCGAACTTATTCATTTGCATCTCCTTTTGATTCTTGCAGTAGAAGGATCGTGACGTTGGGATTTCCGGTAGCGATCTCCCTGGCCCGCAGGGGCGCGGGATGTTGCAACTCGTAGTGAGTCCGGAGGAAATCGGCAAACCTCCGGTCCAGGTCGGCCCGCGGGTTCCCCCGCCGGGGCTGGACCTTCGGTACAGTCGATGACACTGCGGGCGCCGCGCGGGCCACCCCGACCGCGGGAGGCGGCACCGCGACTTTCGCCACCGGGGCCGGTGGCTGGCGGTGGAGCGGCAGTTTCACAGTCAGCAAAACCGCCGCCGCCACTGCCAAAACGGCCAGGACCTTCGGGCGCCTGCTTCGCTGAACTGCGCCCTTGCGAGCAGCGGCACGAATAGCGGCATAATCGACCGCGAAGGCTTCCGGCGGAAGTGTCTGCAACAGCCGGGCGTCCCGGGCCAATCCATCGGCCAAGGCGGCGCAAGAGGGACAATCCCGCAGGTGCTCCGCAGCCTCCGGGTCGCCGCCCGCCACGCGCTCTTCCCATTCCGGACAATTCATGGGATCACCTCCTCACGCCGGTGGAAGAACCGGCGCAACTTCAAGCGGGCACTCGAAATCTGGCTCCGCACAGTTACTTCGGACGACCCCAGCGCACGTGCCACTTCCGCAGTAGTCAACCCCTGCATTTCGCGCAGCAGAAGCGCAGTCCGCTCCTTTTCCGGGAGGGTCGCCAGACCGGCGCGTAGGCACTCCTCGCTTTCGCGGCCGGAAAGGCGGCGTTCGGGATCGGGCATGGAATCGGGTATTTCGACGGCGGCCGCCGGGATGGGGATCAATCGGGAGCGCTGCCGGCGGCGGCCGATATCGTGGCAGGCATTCACGGCCACCGCGCCGAGCCACGGTCCGGCACCGCGCACGGCGTCGATTTTCCGGACACCCAAGTGCAGCCGGATTAAGGTCTCCTGGACGGCGTCCTGGGCGTCGGCGACGTTGCCCGTCATGCGCAGGGCGAGGGCGAAAATGCGGTGTTCATGAAGCATAATGAGTTGCTCCAGAGCCTCCCGGTTGCCGCTTTGGGCCCGCCGCAGCAAATCCGCTTCGGGAATTTCGTGGGCCGTATGCGGGTGCATGGTGGCGATCGTCAGGTAAGTCCCAACAGTCTGTCACAAGCGTATACGTTGGCCGAAGCCAAAACGTTGAAACGCGCGATGCGGTTGAATCGCCTCCTGTTCCTCGCTCCTATCGGCGCAGGAGTCCGAACTTGAACTCCTTCGCGGAACGTTGGGTACGCTCGGTCAGTCGAAATAGCAGCGTCTTCGCTGCGATGCGTTCTATGAGTCCCGGCAAATCGATTCGGCTCAGCGGTTACTTCGTGGCTGAAAAATCGCTTGGGTGCATGTAGATGTCATCCACTTTTTGCACCAGCTTATCGGTCTGCTCTTCCTTCATCATCGATTGGAATGCGGGATCGGCGAACATCTCCGCCCAATGCTGCTTCGCAGCCGCACGATTGGGGTGGGCCAGAAGGTAAATGAAAGTATCGCCGGAAGCCGGCGCGTCGTCTGGCACCCAGTACCCGACGGCGTCCAGTCCGTGCTTCGCCAGCAGCTTCGATGCTTCATTGCGAAATCGCGTTTCCAGCGCCTCCACTTTACCCGGTGTCGCATGATAAATGCGGAGTTCGAAGACCCGATCGGAGTTTGCCCGCGCCGTAACCAGCACACCGGCGGCAAACGACAGCAGAGCGACGCCGCACACCGTCCATCCATTCGATTTCCAGCGGTTCAGTGCCATGGCTGGCAGCATATCAAATTTCCAGCGGCGGCTGGTTAACCGTCCTCAGCGGGCCGGCGCGGTGCCAGTGCTCCTGACCGGGAATGACACGGTTCCGCCCTCCTGACCTGTCCTGCTTGTTCCCTTTCAAAGTAAATCGTCGGCCGTCCGGTGGCTAGAGAACCGCAGCGCCGATCACTCCCGGTTTTGTACGCGAGCGGCTAACACCGGTGTCTGAACGCGGTCCAGCCACTGGCCGTGAAACCGCCTTATCGGAAAGTGGCCCGACACGGGCCCGTCCTTGTGGGAAATTGACGGCGAGCGAGACCCTCCGGGCGGATGACGCGCCACTCGGAAACTGCCCCCGCCGACGCCTTCGCCGGCGTGGCGCAGACAAGGTCCCCAAACGGCCTTTTGGAAGCTGCAACCAAACGGGATGTTCTTGCAACAGCCCTGGTTTAACGCCTATAGCAGACCCGCCCACCACGGTCGCGTCTCCACTTTCCAGAAACCCCTGGACAACCCACTGATTCTGAACTGTTTGTATTACAACACCTCCATTTCTTTTCTGCCTGGAAAGATTTTCAGGCGGCAGCAGTCACGAACTAGCGAATGGCGGCGCGCTGCGCAACGCCCGGGTTATTCCTGCTTCTGGCTCCTGAGTTCTGGCTCCTCGCACTCCCGGTTTGGTTGCGGCTCTGCTGCTCTGCGGGGCAGCCAATCTTGGCTGCCGCCGACTTCAGCCGGCGCTCCGCAACCCGCGAGGTTTCTGCCACCAGAGACGTTTCCCGAAGGGATCGTCCCCCACTCGTGTCGGCGCCATTTCTCCGCGAGATCGGTGTACGAAGATCCGGCGGGCCGTCATGGTATCGCCCGCGGTGCAAGGACCGGCGCCCGCGCGCATTCCGTAAACTTCCATCTGGCCCGGTGTCCCCGCAATCGCCAGAGTGCGCGCCAAGGGACCTCGAAAAACTGCTCTGGACACGTTCATGCCACCCAGCCGCCACGCCCATTTCCTGCAAATTGGACCCCTCGAAAAATCACGGTCACAAAATTTGGCGGAAAATTTTCTGAATGCTTTCAATCACTTCCGAAATTTTCGAGCCGCGATCGCGATGTCTACCCCTTATACGTGGAATTAGGAGAAGAATTGCATGGCGACCATCCCCCAAATGGAGGCCAACCGCCTCAACGCCCAAAAATCGACAGGCCCGCGCTCCGACGAGGGCAAGGCCTCATCGCGTTTCAACGCCTACAAACACGGAGCCTATGCCCGTGCCCGCATCATCCCCGGAGAAGACGAAGCCGATCTGACCCACCTCTCCGAGGATTACGTCCACGACCTGCGCCCCGAGGGCGTCGTCGAAATCCGCCTGGTAGACACCCTCGTCCATTGCGACTGGGAGCAGCGCCGCATCCCCGTTCTCGAAGCCGCGCTGATCACAGGCCTGGTGGCCAAACAGGAAGATTCCCCGCACGCCTTGGGAGCCGCCCTCGTCGAAGACGCCTCCGGCCCCAACGTCCTCCAGAAGCTCTTCCGCCGCAACCAGGCCGCGATTCGCGATTGGATTCGAGCCTATAACGATTTCCGCAAATACCAGGCCGAGCGCCTCTCGCGTCCCGCGGACCCAGACCCGCCGGCCGCATCCGCTTCCGAGCCCGCTCCGCCCCCAGAACCCGAACCCGCTCCGCCGCCCGCCGAACCGGCCGCCCCGTCCCCCGAGCCTGCGGCCGCTCCCGCCCCGCAGCGGAACGAACCCAATCCGGCGCCCGAGCCCGCCAATCCTCCAATTCCATTCTCCGTGCGGAACGAACCCAATTTGGCCTTCGGGCACTTGGCCCCTGCCCTGCCCCCGACCGTTGCGTCCAAGACTGTGCCCCGAGGCTTCAACCCCAGCAACCCCCACCACCCGCCCATCGAGCTCTGCCCCCATTGCAACTCGAAGGGAAGCATTCAGGATCGTTGCCATTTCCAGCCGAGGCAGCCGCGCCAATGACTCCATGCGTTGCCCTACGCAACCGTCGCGGCGCACGCCTGCCCGCCCGCCAACATCTCCTTCGAGGCGCGCCGATCCACCATTCCGGTCCCTTCGACAGTTCCGATCGCTCGCTGCCGCATTCGTGGAAAGTAAAGACCGGGTCGGGCTGCCCGATGACCCCAGCCGCCTCCGCTGGCAGTCGGCCCTCGCCGCTCTCAGAAACCTCGGGACTCAGAGGTGGGACAGACGATCGGCTTTTGTCGTCTGTCACTCCGCCGCCTGGCGAGGTTTCTGCCGCCAGAGACGTTCCCGGCACGGATCGCCCCCCGCTCGAGTCGACGCTTGCCGCTCAGTTCGCCCGCAGCGCCACCGAGGGATCGATGCGCGAGGCGCGGCGCGCGGGCAGATAACCGGCGATCGCAGCCACGGTCGTGAGCACAGCCAGCATGCCGAGAAACGTCACTGGATCGCTCGCGGTCACTCCGAAAAGCAGCCCACTGAGTGCCCGCGCCAGGGCCCACGAAGCTCCCGCTCCCAGCAGCACGCCCACCGCGGCAAGCTGCAGCGTCTGCAAAATAATGCCGGACTGCAGGTTGCCCGCCGACGCGCCCAGCGCCATGCGAATTCCGATTTCCTGCGTGCGCTGGTTGACCGAGTAGGAGATCACGCCGTAGATTCCGAGCGAGGCCAGGATCAACGCGAACAGCGCGAATCCGCCGAGCAGCAGCACCACGAAACGCCGGGGAGACACGGCCTTGTCCACCAGTTGCTGCACGGTGCGGAAGTCGCCGCCGGAGACGTTGGGTGCGATGGGCTTCAGCGCGGCGCGAACCGCCGAGGCCAATTGGGCCGGAGGAAGCGTCGTGCGGATGACAAGGTCCACGGAGGCGAAGTCCCGGCACTGCCGGATGGGCAGGTACATCTCCATGCCCGCGCCCTGCTCCAGGGCCAGGTGCCGCACGTCCCCGACCACACCAGCCACGGTCCGTTCGCCGCACGCCATGACGGTCTTGCCGATGGGATCGCGGCCGGGGAACAAGGTGCGCGCCATGGTTTCGTTGATCAGGATCACCGGCTTGCTGGGGAATTTGTCGGTGGGCGCAAGATCGCGGCCGGCGCGCACCGGAATTCCCATGGCGCCCACGTAGCCGTCGCTCACCACGCGGACAAACGCGTCGGGAAGTTTCCCTTTGGGGTAGGTCTGCCCCTTCTCGGACGCGCCCCAACTGCGGTTGCGGCCCAGGGGGAGCGCATCCGTCAATCCGGCTGCCTGTACGCCCGGGATATCCCTTGCGCGGCGAAGTACTTCGTCGAAATAGACCAGTATTTGCGCCCCCGTGAAATGCGGATCGGGATCCACGCGCACCGTGGCGGCCCGCTCCGGCCGGAAACCCAGATTGACGTCCAGCACACGAACGAGGCTGCGCACGAGCAGGCCCGCGCCCACCAGCAGGACGCAGGCAAATGCAATCTCCGAGACCACCAGCGAGCCGCGAATCCAGCCGCGGTGCTGTCCCTCGGTGGAACCTCGGGTGGTGTCTTTGAGAACGTCATTGAGGGCGTTGGCCGGGACTTGAAGAGCCGGCGCCAGACCGAAGACGACGCCGGTCAGAATCGCCAACAGGAGGGTGAAACCCAGAGTGGCCGAGTCCGTCCGGACGTTCTGGAGCAGCGGGATGCTGAAGGCGTTGAGGTGGGCCACGGCGCGCGTTCCGGCGACGGCGAGGACGACGCCCAGCAAGGCGCCGCAACCGGAAAGCGCGACGCCTTCGGTCAGCATCTGGCGCAGCAGGCGCCAGCGTCCCGCTCCCAGGGCGGTGCGCAGGGCGATCTCCTTCTGGCGGGCCGCGGTGCGCGCCAGCAGCAGGTTCGAAAGGTTGGCGCAGACGATGAGCATGACGGCGCCGACGGCGCATGCGAGCACCACCAGGGCCAGGCGCATGCGGCCGCTCACGTGCTCTTCCAGCAGGCTGAGTTTGCCTTCAAACTCGTTGCGCTCGCGATGCGCATTGGTCATGCGATCGGCCAGTATCCGCACTTCGGCCTGCGCGGCGGCGACGGATACGCCCGGCTTGAGGCGGCCGACGATCGCCATGGTGTTTCCCCAGCGGTTGGTCTCGGGGCTGAGCGGGAACGGAACCACCAGGTCGATGTGACTGCCGGGAGCGAAGACCGATCCGAAATCGAAGGAAGCCGGGAGGACTCCGACGACCGTGACGGGCTCGTTGTCCAGCGTCAAGGCGCGCCCGACGACGGAGGGGTCCGCGGCGAAGCGCCGCTCCCAAAGCCCATGGCTCAAAAGCGCCGCCTTCGGCCCGTGCCACTTGCACTCTTCCTCGTTAAAAAGCCTGCCCAGTTGCGGCTCGACTCCGAGCACCTGAAAGAAATTCCCGGACACCGGCGCGGCGCTGAGGCGCTCCGGCTCGCCCTGCCCGGTGAGGACGTTGTCGCCCACGCCGTAGAAGGCGAAGTAGCCCGCGAGGTCGGAGAAGGATTGATTCTGCGCGCGCAGGTCGAGCAGGTGCCCCACCTGTGTGGTCTGGCCCGAAAGCCCGCTGGTGTCGTGGTTGGCGAGCCACACCAGCGAGTGGGGATCGCGGAATGGGAGCGGACGCAAGAGAAGAGCGTTCACCACGCTGAAGAGCGTGGAACTGGCGCCCATGCCCAGTCCCACGATGAGAATGGCGAAGGCCGCGAAACCGGCGTCGCGGCGGAGCGTGCGGAAGGTGTAGCGGAGATCCTGCAGCAGACTGTCACGCATGGTTCCTCTTCTTTGACGCCACGTCCCGGAAATCGATAGCCGGAGCGGCGCGCCCGTGCGGATCGCCGTGCCATGAGTGATAATAAGACCGTACTGGATCTGGAAGGAGTTTTCATGTCAACCGAAAAAGAGTCTCTCGATCGAAGGGATTTTCTGAAGACCGTGGGGGCGACGGGTCTCACGCTCGGGGCGGCCAACTCGGCGTTCGCGGGCAAGACCGGTACCAAAATGACGGGCGGCCGCGTGCTCGGCGCCAATGACCGCATCAATATCGGGGTGCTCGGCGTCGGCGGGCGCGGCTTCTCCGATGCGCGCGACTTCGCCCGCTTCGGCCAGCAGAACAACGCCTGCCAGATCGTGGCCGTGTGCGACGTCTACGAGAAGCGCAAGAAACGCGCCGCCGACCTGCATAAGGTCCCCGGCTACCTGGATTACCGCGAGGTGCTGGCCAAGTCCGATGTCGATGCGGTGATCATCGCCACGCCGGATCACTGGCATGCCAAGATGGCGCTCGACGCCATGGACAAGGGCAAGGACGTCTACCTCGAAAAGCCCATGGTCCACACCAACGAGGAGGCCCGGCAGTTGGTGGCCACCGTGAAGGAGACCAAGCGCATCCTGCAGGTGGGCTCGCAGACCACTTCGGCCGACATCTGGTGGAAGGCCAAGGACGCCATCGCCAAGGGCATGATCGGCCAGATGCTCATGAGCCAGGGATCGTACCACCGCAACTCGACCGATGGCGAGTGGAACTACCCGATCGACGACGGCGCCGGTCCCGATGGAAAGGGCGACAACTACATCGACTGGAACATGTGGCTGGGCTCGCAGTACAAGCTGGCGCCCAAGCGGCCGTGGGATGCCGACCGGTTCTTCCGGTTCCGCAAGTATTGGGACTACTCGCTGGGCACCGCCAGCGATCTCTTCTATCACGTGATCGCGCCCCTCAACATCTGCTGGGACGAACCGCAGTTCCCCGTCAAGGTGATGGCCACCGGCGGCATCTACGTGTTCAAGGAAGGTCCGAAGCGCGAGGTTCCCGATACCTTCCACCTGATGGCCGAGTATGCCAAGGGCCACTCGGTGGTGCTCACCTCGTCGATGGCCAACGACGAGCACATCCCCGGCACCATCCGCGGGCACGAAGGAACCATCGTGATGGTGGAACACGGGCAGTTCGAGCGCATGGTCCCGTACATTACGGTGAAGCCGCAGGTCAAGCGGACCGTGGTGCCGAACTCGCAACCCCGCACCTTCAAGACCGCGGCGATCGGCGGCGACAAGTACGAAGAGAAGTTCGGGACCAAGGAAATCCAGATCCCGGTCGACCAGAAGGACATGATGACGGCGCACATCGAGAACTTCCTGTCGTGCATGCGGACGCGCGAGAAACCGCACCTGGACGTGGAGACCGGCGCGAAGGCCGTGGTGGTGATCAACCTGGCCGCCCAGTCTTATCGCGAAGGCAAGGTGATGTACTGGGACGAGAAGCGCTGGAAGGCGTCGGACAAGCCGGTTAAGGCGTAACCTCACCAGCCGCAAACCGCTCGCTTACGCTCGCGGCTCTGATCGGAGCCCCGACCGTGAGGGAGGGGTTTCCGGGGGCGCCTCACTGCCCGCTCCAGCCGCCGCCGAGAGCCTTATACAGCGCCGCCAGGTCAGTGACTACCGCGGTGTCGCTTTCGACCAGGTCGTCTTCGATGGCCAGTTGCTGGCGTTGGGCGTCCAGCACGCTCAGGAAGTCGGCCAGCCCGCGGGTGTAGAGTTCGTTCGCCAGTTGCGTGGCCTGCCGGCTGGCTTGGGCCGCGGCCTGCAGGCGCTCGCGCCGCTCCTGCTCGCGGCCATAGGCGGTGAGAGCGTTCTCGGTTTCCTCGAGCGAGCGTAGCACCGTGTTCTGGTATGCAAGCTGGGCCTGGCTATACCGCTGTTTCTGCGCCTCCATGTTGGCGCGCAGCCGGCCGCCTGTGAAGATGGGCAGCCTGATTGCGGGACCCACGGCAAAGAAGTTTCCCGCGCCCAAGGTGAGCCCCGAAAACGAAGTGCCCTGCCGGCCCGCGGCGCCGGTCAGCGTGATCTTGGGAAAGAAGTCGGACCGAGCCACGCCCACGCGCGCGCTGGCTGCCGCGACTTCGGCATCGGCGCGGCGAATGTCGGGTCGCCGCTTCAGCAGGTCGCTCGAGAGACCCACCGGCACCACCGGCGGTGTCGCGGGCAACGGCTTGACCTCGGTCAGCTCTTCGGCCAGCGTGGCCGGCTCTTCGCCCAGCAGCACGGACAGCCGGTGAACGCTCATCTGCCGGGCCGATTCCAATGCCGGCACGGTGGCCTCGGTGGCGGCCAGTTGCGATGCCTGGCGCACTACATCGAGCTCCGTTCCCAGCCCGGCCTCGGCCCGCACCTTGGTGAGGTCGAGCGTGTCGGATTGCAGCCTGATGTTGTTCCCGGCGATTTCGAGGCGCCGCTGGGTGCCGCGCAGCTCGCTGTAGTTGCGCGCCACCTCCGCCAGCAGGCTGACCAACGTATCGCGCCGCGCTTCTTCCGCGGCCGCCACGTCCGCCTTCGCGGCTTCGAGCGCGTGCCGCTTGCCGCCGAAGAAGTCGATCTCCCAGCTTGCGTCGAAGCCCTGCTGGAAGATATTGGTCTCGTAGGGAGCGGGTATGCCCGGCGTTAATCCGCGGAGGCGTTGCGCCAAGTCGCTGGCCTCTAAGGAGGGCAGCAAACCGGCCCGCGCCACGCCGCGTGCGGCCCGGGCCTCCAGCACCCGGGACGCGGCCACTTTCAAATCGAGATTGGCGCGCACGGCCCGCTCGATCAGCGAGTCCAGTTCCGGGTCGTGAAAGGTCCGCCACCATTGCTCCACGGCCGGGTCCGCGCTGGCGCCGGCGGTTTGCGAGTGGAACTGCGCCGCCACGGGCGCGCTCGAAGGAAGCGCCGCGCTCCATGAGACAGAAGCGCCGATCAAAATCAGCGACAAGGTCGTTTTCATTTCTGGCCTCCCGCATCGACGAAGACATCCAGTTGTTGGCCCGCATACACCCGCGCTCCGGGGTCGAGGGCGAAGATCACCTGCAGCACCCGCGTGTCCACGCGCTCGGTGCTGTCTCCGGTGAGATTGCGCTTGGGAATGACGTACGGTTCCACGCGCACGAAGTGCAGCGGCAGGCGGTCGCCGGTATTGCCGCGAACCGTGCCGGTGGCCGTGGCGCCGGACTTCACGCGCCACGCGTCCTGCTC
The DNA here is from genome assembly GCA_900290305.1 of Candidatus Sulfopaludibacter sp. SbA4. Classification (GTDB taxonomy): domain Bacteria; phylum Acidobacteriota; class Terriglobia; order Bryobacterales; family Bryobacteraceae; genus OMOG01. The sequence continues at coordinate 8,995 of OMOG01000548.1, read as the reverse complement.
GTCGATGTCGGCCCGCACGTTGAGCCGCGCGGTAGCGCCCATCAGGATGAGCGGCTGCGCCAGCGGCCCGGCTTGCGCATACTCGCCCGGATGCACCTTGCACTGCAGGATCTCACCGGCGATGGGCGCGGTCACCACCAGGCGGCTCAAGTCGGCCTCGACTCGCTCCACCTGGCGGCGGGCTTCCAACACCTCGGCGCGGGCGATATCCAGATCCGGCTTCCACGTGCCGGCTTTCAGGAGCGCCAGTTCGGCTTTGGCCTGGTCGAGCCGCGCTTCGGCGGCCTTCACCGCCAGCCTGCGGCGTTGCAGATCCTCGTCGCGGATGGCGCGCTTGTCGCGCACGCTCTCCATGAGGTTGAGCTGCACGGCGGTGTCCTGGTAGAGTTGTTCGGACTCGCGGACCTTGGCTTCGGCGGGCGGAAGGTCCTCGGGCCTCGGCGACATCGCCAGTTTTTCGAGCCTGGTTTCGGCCAGCGCAAGCGAGCTCTGGCGCAGCGCCAGCTCGGCTTGGAGGTCGCGGTCGTCCAGCGAGAAGAGCCGCGCGCCCTTCCGCACGCGGTCGCCCGCCTGGACATCCACGCGCGTCACCAGGCCGGGCACCGGCAGGCTGATCGCGATATTCTCCGACTCGGCTTCCACCAGGCCCACGGCGCCCACTTGATTTGCGTAGACTGCCGAGGGCGGTGCGGCCGGCGGCATCAGCTTGGCGTGGACCGGCTGCGTGTGGACAATCTTGATTACGGCGAACGTCAAGGCGAGCGCCGCGAAAATGGGCAGTCCGTATTTAATCATTAGTTCACTCCTGCAAAGACGGGTTCAAAAGGCCGCGAGCCGGCCCCGCTGGTTTCAACGATCCGGCCATCGTCCATGTGGGCGATGCGGTCGGCAAACTGGAAAACGCGGCTGTCGTGCGTAACGACCACCACGGCGCGGTCGGGGCGCACGGCTATATTGGTGAGCAACTCCATCACGGCGTTGCCGGTTTCGTGGTCCAGCGCGGAGGTCGGCTCGTCGCAGACCACCAGGCGCGGTCCGTGGACCAGGGCGCGGGCCAGCGCCACGCGCTGCTGCTGGCCGCCGGAGAGCTGCGAGGGCAGGGCGTGAAGCCGCTCGCCCAATCCCAACTGGCTGAGCAGATCGGAGGCCGCGGCCACGGCCTTCTTCTTGGGAACGCCGGCGGCGAGCAGGGGCACGGCGGCATTCTCCGCCGCGGTGAGTGCCGGGAGCAGGTTGTACTGCTGGAACACAAATCCGATGTTGCGGCGGCGAAAACGGACGGCCTCGCCGCCGGACATGCGCCTCGAATCCTCGCCCAGCACGGTGACTTCTCCGCCGCTGGCGTTCAATAGCCCGGCGACCACGGACAGCAGCGTGGTCTTGCCGCAGCCGCTCGGCCCGACGAGCAGCGTCATGCCGCCGAAAGGCACGTCCAGATCGACGCCGCGCAGCACGCGCACCTGGTTTTCACCGGCGCCGAAATCCTTGGTTACCCGCCGGCAGACGACCGCCGGATGAGTTATGGTTTGTACGTTATGAGTCATAAGAGCTCCAGGAAGAGAAAACCACACAGGCACGAATGCCTGTGCTACGACTACCCGCGAAAGACCACCGCGGGTTCCAACACCAATACGCGGCGGATGCTCATCAAGCTCGCGGCCATCACGATAAACAACACCACCGCCCCCGTTCCGGCCGCGATCTGCCAGAACAATACGAAGCCCCTCAAATCCAGATTGCCCTTGGTGATTTCGAAGAACGCCGCGGTCATGGCGATCCCGATGGAGTAACCGATCGCTCCCACCATCAGCGCCTGCAGCAAAATCATTCCGGTGATGCGCCAGTTGGTGACGCCGATGGCTTTGAGCGCGCCGAACTGCTTCAGGTTTTCCAGCGTGAAGATGTAAAAGGTCTGGCCGGCGACGATGGTGCCCACCATCAGGGCAATCGCGATGGTGATTCCGAAATTCACCGGGATGCCGGTATGCGCGACGTAGTAGCGGATGGTCTGCCAGCCGAACTCCTGGCTGGTGGCGGCGTCGAGGCCGGTGGCGGCGCCGATGCGGCGGCAGACCTCGCTGTCGCTCAGGCCTCGCTGGGCTTTGACCAGAACGAAGGACAACAGGTTGCGCTCGCGGCCCACGTACGTCAGCGCCTGGCTGTAGCGCGCGTAGAAGACCGGCAGGTTCTGGAATGGCGCCGACGAGTTAAAGATGCCCTGGATGGTGACGCGGTGATCGTTCAGCTCAAGCGTCCGGCCAAGGACGTACGGCTGCTTGGGGAAGAAGAACTCGTACCCCACGCGATCCACCAGCACGGCGTCCGGCTTGCGCAAGTCTTCGGGGGAGCCCAGCACCAGGTCGCGCGGCGCGCCCACCAGCGTGGCATCGTCCACCCCCATCATGTTCACGACGCGAAAATTTCCATCGAAGGCCTTGGCGCGCGGCAGCCCTTTGAAGAGCGGCACCGCCCACTCCACGCCGGGGACGCCGCGCACGCGGTAGACATCGTCGTCGGTGAGCGCCTTCACTTCGTCGAAGTACTGCGTCTTGGGGTCCATCACCCAGATGCTGGCGTCCTTGATGTCTTTGATCTGGCTGGTGGTGCGATCCATGATGCCGGCGAAGATGGTGCTCTGGTGCGACATCAAAAACGTGGAGAACGCCACTGCGAAGATCAGGCCCAGGTATTTGGCGCGGTCGCCAATCAGCATCTGTACGGCTACGAAGTTCATGATTTCCCCCTCCTATTGAACTATGTATATTCGATGAACGATGTTCATCAATGGTGCAAAAAAAATTCATGATTTGTTCCCTTTGGCACGCACGCCTTCCACCAACGTGTGGACCATGCGGTCGATCAACCGATTCTGCTCGACAAAGGGGAACCCGGTACAGGTGATCAGCACCGACGTGAGGCCATGGATCCCGGCCCACAGCGTTTGCGCCAACTCGTCCGCGTCGTTGGAGACTAACTCACCGGCGTCAATCGCTCCCTGCACGGCGTGGCGCAAACAACCGAAGGCCTGCAGGCCAGTGGTTTCAAAGACCGACTTGGATTCATGGTGAACCTTGGCCTGAATGAACGTAAGCACGTAATGATTGGGGTTTTCGAGGCCAAAATGGATGTACGTGCGCAAGCCGCGGCGCAGTTTATCGAGCGGCGCAGCCGTATCGTTCTTGATGGCATCCATCTTCCGAATGAGTCTGGCGAAGGTCTCTTCGCAGATGCGGTCCAGGATTTCGGCCTTGTCGCGGAAGTAGAGATAGATGGTGCCGGGCGCGTACTCGATTTTGTCGGCGATTTTGCGGATGGAGACGCTTTCGTAGCCTTCCTTCACAAACAAGGTGCGCGCCGCATCCAGGATTTCCTCCCGGAGCCCTTCTTTTTCCCGTGCGCGTCTTTGTTTGCTTCCCATGGCAGCCACTATGCTGAACACTGTTCAGTATATGGCCACTGGCCGGCCGTTGTCAAGAGGAAAATTTTAGCATCAGCGACTCGCGCTGCGCGCGATCTCGACGGCGTAGACATGTACCGGACCCAACATGTTGGATCGGAAGACGACCCATTTCATGTCGGGCGAGAACGTCACGTTGGGCTCCAGGCGGTAGTCGTGCTTGCTCATGTTGACCAACCGCTCCGACTGGAAGAAACCGGTGTCGATCAGGTCTTCGGAATTCGCGGTCTTGATGCCGGCCACGTCCGGCACGCGTTGGGGCCGGAACAGGTAGATCCATTTGCCGTCGGGCGCCCGAGCCACCATCTCGCTATCGCCGCCGTCTCCCGCAAACAGGGTGCCGTCGGGCGATACGTTGAAGTGCACCGACCACTCGTTGCGCTCCAGATGATACCAGGTGCGCTTGCCCGTCGCGACCTTATATCCGGCCAGCCAGAAATCCTGGCCGCGCGGCGTTTGCAGGTCATACCAAATCGTGGCGCCGTCGGAGGAGAAGAATTCGTGGCCGGCAATTTCCATGTTCATGGTTCGGGTGTGGATCTTCTTCAGGCCGGCGCCATCGGCGTGGATGGTCCAGATCCGGTCTACCTCGTGCCAGGTGCCCTCGTGGCAGAACATGATGACGTCAGGATCGGTCGGCGAAAATTGCAAATGGCCCAGCCATTCGTGCTCCCGAAAGATGTCCTTCGTCTCGCCGGTCTTCGCGTTTACCGTGAACAGGACGCGCGGCGCGCCGGCGCGCGTGGCCATCAGGGTGTTGTGCAGCCGCAGATCCTTGGCATCCGCGTAGGTCATGGGCTTGCCGTCCGCGCCGACGGCGGCGTAGTCAGGCTGGCCAAAGCGCGGGTCGACGCCGGGCAACCGGTTGGCCGCCGGGGCGGGAGCAGCCGCGCCGTCCACATAGGTGCCCAACAGGAGCGTCTCATCCGCGTTGAGGGACGCGACGGCGCGGCCCGGTGGTAAGTGAACGACCTCGCGAGTGACTCCGGTATCGACGTTAGTTGCGTAGACGACTGACGCGGCGGAACCGCGGCCGCCGGCCGCCCGCTTCGTGTAATAGACATCGCCGGTCTTATGACCCGCCACCAGAACAGACACGGGGCCGGCAACCAGCGGCCTGACTTCGCGGGTGGCCAGATTAATGGTCGCGATGCCGCCACCGGCTGTGGTGACGATCAGCTTCTTGCCGTCGGCCGTATAGGCGTTTTGATTGAAGTACAGACTTTGCGTGCCGTCTTCGCGAGAAAGCCGGATGACGCGATGGCCTGTGTCGGGATCGATCCACTCCGTCGGCAGATCGGCGGCCAACACCTGGGGGCCAAGGGCCAGTAAAAGGGGCAGGATTCGTCGATGGCGATACATATGCGTCCTTCTCCTAAGGAACTCGCGCAAAACGGCCGCGGCGCGATCGGTTCCTGTCCCGTATGGTGCCGCGCCGCGGCCTTTGCGCTCTCGAGCGATCACGGCTTGGCGATCTCGACCGCGAAGACATGCGTTGGGCCGAGCATGTTGGAACGGAAGACCACCCATTTCATGTCGGGCGAAAACGTCACATTGGGCTCCAGAGTATAGTTATGCTTCGCCAGATTCACCAGGCGCTCGGACTTGAAATAGCCAATGTCGATCAGGTCTTTCTTGTCGCGGAACGAGCTTCCCTTCACCATGACGGGCCGGAAAAGGTAAATCCACTGACCGTTGCCGGGCGGGTTCAGGGCCTCGCCATCGGGCGAATGTGCGGCCACACTACTGGGGCCGCCTCCGTCGCCGGCGAACAGCTTGCCGTCGGCAGAGATGTTGAAGTGCACGGACCATTCGTTGCGCTCCAGGTGATACCAGGTGCGGTGTCCGGTGGCGAGCTCCACGCCGGCGACCCAGAAGACGGTGCTGCGCGGCGTTTGCAGATCGTACCAGACGGTCTTGCCGTCCGCGCTGAAAAACTCGTGTCCCGCGATTTCCATGTTCATCGTCCGCTCGTGCATCAATCGCAGGCCCGTGCCGTCGGTGCGGATGGTCCACACGCGGTCGTTATAGTGCCACGGCCCTTCATGGCAGAACATGATGAGATGGGGGTCGGTAGGCGACAGTTGGAGGTGGTTGGTCCAGTCGTTCTCCGTGTAGATCTTATGGACCGCTCCGGTCTTGATGTCGATGGTGTAGAGCATCTTGGGCGTCCCGGCGGCCCAGTTGGCCTCGAGGCGTCCGCCCATTCCGTTGGGCGGCGGAGTGCGCGGCGCCGTTTTTCCTTCGGGATCGGCCGCGATGCCCACCAGCATGGTTTCGTCGGAGTTGACGGCGAAGGCGCCGCCGCGGCCCGCCTGGACGGGTATCTTCGCGACCTCCTGGGTAGCGTGCGTGTCCAGATCGGTGGCGAAGATGGCGCCCTCCCGGGTGTAGTAAATCCGGCCGGTCTTATGGCCGGTGACGAGAACGTTCACGCGACCCTCGACCACCTGATCGATCTCGCGCGTGGCGAGATTGATGGTGGCGATTCCATGCGGATTGGTGACCACGAGTTTCTTGCCGTCGGCCGAGTAGGCGTTCTGGTGAAAATAGAGCGAGGCGGTGCCGGGTTCTTTCGAAAGCCGAATCACGCGATGTCCGGTGTCGGGATCGATCCACTGCGCCGGCAGGGTCTCCTGGGCAAACAGCATCCGCATTGCACCGAGCGTGAAAAGCAAGAGATTGCGGTTCGCTTCGTACACGAGCGCATCATATCAAAGTGCCATGCCGGATATTGCCGGCAGCACCAAGGCCCGCAGGCCCGCTAGAAACCTGCGTCCCCTCAGCAGATCGCTTTCGAGAGTCGCCTCGATTGCGGCCGGAGAGCCGTGCAGCAGAATTCTCGTTCGTGATGTCCAGTAGATCAGGAGGCCGGTGCAGAAGAATATGGTGAAGGCCGACATCTGATAGTTACTATTGTATAGCGCCGAAGCTTACAATACTGACAGGAGGGCATTATGAGACGAGCGGCGCTGCTGTTGGCAGTTGTAGCGATGGGACTTCCGGCTCAGGGAATTCGAATACCCAAGGAGTTCTTCCCTGAAATTGCGGCAGCCTCGTTCACGGTGACCGGCTTGAGCGGGGCTATGGTTACATCGGCGGTCACGCTCACCGTGGCGGATTTGTGGATGCTGCCACAGCAGACCGTGAAGACCACGGACCACGGAACCTCAGTCACCTTCGGAGGCGTGCTCCTGACGGACGTGCTGGCGAAGGTCACCATACCGGCCGGGGAGGCGTACAACAAGACGGTGTCGTCATACTACCTGCTGGCGGAAGCCAATGACGGGTACAAGGCGGTCTTCTCGTGGGCGGAAATCGATCCGACGTTCACGGACCGCAAGGTGTACCTCGTGACGAGGCGGGATGGCAAGCCGCTAACGGAGAAGGACGGCCCATTCGAGTT
>OMOG01000548.1:947-2122 GCA_900290305.1 Candidatus Sulfopaludibacter sp. SbA4 | reverse complement strand
CAAGCCGCTAACGGAGAAGGACGGCCCATTCGAGTTGATCGTGCCCGGGGAGAAGAGAAATTCGCGGTGGGTCCGGCAACTGAAGGCTTTGACGATCAAGCGTGCCGATTGACGGATTTGGGAGGCGCGAATGAACCTGCAACTCGACGGCAAGACGGCTCTCGTCACGGGCTCCACGGGGGGCATCGGCCTGGCAATAGCGGCCGCTCTTGCCGCGGAGGGCGCCTCGGTGATTGTGAATGGGCGAGGCCAGGAGCGCGTCGATCGCGCCGTGAAGAGGATCGGCGCCGCGCACGGCATTGCGGCGGACCTGGGAACCGAGGACGGAGCCCGCGCCGTTACCGCCCGCTTTCCCGAGTTGGACATTCTCGTCAACAACCTGGGTATATTCGAGCCGAAGCCGTTCGAGGCGATTTCGGACGACGACTGGCGGCGCTTCTTCGAAGTGAACGTCCTCAGCGGCGTGCGTTTGAGCCGGCATTACATTGGACCGATGAAGCGAAAGAATTGGGGACGCATCGTGTTCATCTCGAGCGAATCCGCGCTCCAGATCCCGGTGGAAATGATTCACTACGGCATGACCAAGACCGCCCAGCTCGCCATCTCCCGCGGACTCGCCGAGACTACAGCCGGCACGGCTGTGACCGTAAACGCCGTTCTCCCCGGCCCCACCGCTTCGGAGGGGGTCAACGACTTCGTGGACGGGCTCGCAAGAAACAAAGGCGTCGATCGTGGCTCAATCGAACGGGAGTTCTTCTCGCAAGGCCGGCCAACGTCGATCATCCAGCGGTTCGCCGCGCCGGAAGAGGTAGCCGCGCTGGTGGCATTCGTTTGCAGCCCGCTCGCCTCGGCGATCAGNNCCGCTCGCCTCGGCGATCAACGGCGCCGCGCTGCGCGTTGACGGAGGAGTTGTGCGGTCGATCGCCTGAGCGACGCTTTGATGGCAATAGTAGCTACCATTTGACATTGCCATAATGCCATTTCATGATGGTATTATGAATACGACAGTCACCATCGACAAAACTGGCCGCGTCGTCATTCCCAAGGAGATCCGGGACGAGTTGCGCCTGGAGGCTGGAGATACGCTTACCCTCGAGTCCGAGGGCGAGCGGGTCACCTTGCGGCCGGTACGCGGCGGCACGCCGCTGCGAAAGGAGCGAGGCGTGTGGGTTTTC
>OMOG01000548.1:0-937 GCA_900290305.1 Candidatus Sulfopaludibacter sp. SbA4 | reverse complement strand
GTCACCTTGCGGCCGGTACGCGGCGGCACGCCGCTGCGAAAGGAGCGAGGCGTGTGGGTTTTCCATGGCGGAAAGCCGCTGTCGCTTGCTGAAGCCAACCAACTCGTGCGTGATGCGCGCGAACAGCGGGACCGTCATAATTCGGGCGAGCGCCTCCGGTGAAGGCATTCCTTGACACTTCCGTCTTGGTCGCGACCTTTTACGCGCATCATGAGTTTCATCGGCCGAGCATCGATCTCTTTCTCCGCTTCAAGAAAAACCAAACCTGCTGTGGGGCTCACAGCCTGGCGGAAGTTTATTCCTCGCTCACCGGCAGGACCGGCCGGGATCGCGTCAGCGGCGACGAGGCGATGCTGTTCCTCGGTGATATCCGGGAACGATTGACGATCGTAAGTCTCGACGTCCAGGAATATTTCAAGGCAATTGAGGCGTCTTCTGCGCTGGGCATCGCGGGCGGCGCCATTTACGACGCCCTTCTCGCCCATTGCGCAATCAAGGCGAAAGCCGAAGTTATCTACACATGGAACGCCAAGGACTTCACGCGGCTTGGTCGGGAGATCGCCGCCCGCGTGAAAGCTCCCGCCGGGTAGAGGAGCGGTTCAGCTTACTCTTTCAAGTCCGTCGGCCAACGCGCCGTCCCACTGCGCTCGCTCGGCCAATTCTTCCTTCCAGGCGTCCAGATCGCTCTTCAACTGGGCATAAGCGGCGTTGGCTTCGTCCAGAAGGCGCTCCCGCTGATAGTGGTCGATGGCTTCATCCAACACCGCCTGCATAGGCTTACGCTCGTGCCGGGCAAGCTCCCGCAAGGTCGCTTTCGCCTGGGCGCTAATGCGGATATTGGGGCTTACGGCGGTCTTGCTCATAGCTCGACACCGCCGTGATGCCACATTCTTGCAAGCAAGAAAGTATACTCCAAAGTATTCAGGAGGTTGGTAGA
>OMOG01000676.1 GCA_900290305.1 Candidatus Sulfopaludibacter sp. SbA4 | reverse complement strand
GCGCCAGGGCGACCGTTTCGGCCTGGTGACGTTCAGCGACCGCACCCATCGCTTCCTGCGCGCGCGCGGCGGCATGGACCATTTCCGCCTCTGTCGCGAGACTATCTACAACCTGCGCGCCCAACGCGTCAGTCCCGATTTCCGCGAGGTATTCACCAGCCTGCAGTTGAATCTCCGCCGGCGCTCACTGTTGGTCTTCTTCACTTCGCTCGACGACGCGCTTCTCGCCGAGACCTTCGAGCGCGAAGTGCCGCTGGTGGCGCGCCGCCACCTGGTGGTGGTCAACGTTACCCGCACCTCCGCCATGCGGCAACTCTTCACCGGCGCACCTCCGGAGAGTCTCGATGCGCTCTACGAAGGACTCGCCGGCCAGATGCTCTCGAACCGTATGCGCACGCTGGCGCTCGCACTGCAAAATCGCGGCGTGAAACTCGCCGTCGTGGACCCCGAGCGCATCAAGATCGAGGTCACCGCCGGGTACCTCGAGGTCAAGCGGAGGCAGGTGCTGTGATCATCGACCTTCCGCGTTTCGTCCAGGCCGAGAAGCCCTATTGGGACGAGTTGCAGCGCGTGCTCGAAACCGTGGAAGCCGAGCCCGCGCGCCGAATGCCGCTCCCGGAAATCCAGCGTCTCCACTATCTCTACGAGCGTTGCTCGGCCGACCTGGCGCGCCTCGACACGTTCGCTACCGAGCCGCAGCTCCGCGCCTTTCTCGAATCGCTGGTCTCGCGCGCCTACAGCGAGATCCACGAAACGCGCGCGCCCTTCCGCATCGCCTGGAAGAGCCTCGCGCTGGCGTTCCCGAGAGCCTTTCGCCGGCACCTCGGCGCGTTCCGCCTGGCCGTCGCCGTCACCCTGCTGGGCTGCGCGTTCGGCTGGTTCATCGTCCGCCAGGATCCGCAGGCCAAGGCCGTCGTGATGCCGTTTCCCGGCCTGATGACCTCGCCCGCCGAGCGCGTCGCCAAGGAAGAAAGCGCCAAGGCCGACCGCTACAAGGGCGTGAAGGCTACCTTCTCCGCGGAGCTGATGACCAACAACATCCGCGTCACCCTGATGGCCATGGCAGCGGGAATCACATGGGGCGCCGGCACCTTGATCGTGCTCTTCTTCAACGGCGTGATTCTGGGCGCGGTGGCCGCCGACTACATCGCGGGCGGCCAGGCCACGTTTCTGGCCGGCTGGCTGTTGCCGCACGGCTCCATCGAGATTCCCGCGATCCTGCTCGGCGGACAGGCCGGCTTCATTCTGGCGGGCGCGCTCATCGGTTGGGGCGGCCGCACCTCGCGCTCCGAGCGTTTCCGCGCCGTCGCGCACGACCTGTTCGCGATCGTGGCCGGCGCCGCAGTCCTGCTGGTGTGGGCCGGCCTCGTCGAAGCCTTCATCTCCCAATACCACCAGCCCGTGATCCCCTACTCACTCAAAATCGGATTCGGCGTCTGCGAGTTGGTCGCCCTCGCCGCGTTCCTGGGTTGGGCGGGCCGCGAATGAAAAACCGCGAGCGCTCCCTCACTATCGAAACTCCCGAGGGCGTCGTCTTCTCCTACCAACTGGCGACGCCCGTGACCCGCTCGCTGGCCTGGGCCGTGGATGCCGCCGCTATTGGCGTAGCCAGCTCCATCGCCGCCAAGGTCTCGCAAGCCGCGGGCCTGCTCAGCCCCGACCTGGCCAACGCGCTGGCCATCGCGCTTTATTTCGTCATCTCCATCGCGTACGGCATTGTGCTCGAGTGGCGCTGGCGCGGACAGACGCTAGGCAAGCGGCTCCTCGGCCTGCGCGTGGTGGATGCGCAAGGACTGCGTCTGCAACTCCCGCAGATCGCGCTGCGCAACCTGCTGCGCGTTCTCGACATGCTGCCGCTGCTGTACCTCGTGGGTGGAATCGCCGCGCTGGTCAGCCGCAAGGGTCAGCGCCTGGGCGACCTGGCGGCCAACACCGTGGTGGCGCACGAGCGCATGTGGCTCACGCCCGACCTGGAGCAGATCGCCCCCGCTCGCTACAATTCGCTGCTGGCCTGGCCGCATCTCGCCGCCCGCCTGCGCAGCCTCGCCAGTCCCGAAGCGGTCGGCATGGCCGTCGAGGCGTTGGCCCGCCGCGACGGCTACGACCCCGCGGCGCGCGTCGAGCTATTCGGCGAGCTGGCCGCCTACTTCCGGTCGCTGGTCGAGTTTCCCGAGGCCGCGCTCGAAGGCCTCACCGACGAGCAATACGTGCGCAGCGCGCTGCGCGTGATCTACGGCGGGGCCGGTTCCGCAAGCGGTATCACCGTCGGATCTCACGCCCGCTTAACGCCCGCCAAATAGCATCTCATCTCTACGCATCTTTCACGCACTGGAACCCTAGCGTCCCCGCTCGATCCTTCGATGGCCCGACCAACGGGTTGACAGCCTCCAGCGACCTGTTAGACTTCAAATAAGGTCACGTATAAGGTCTACCAACCACGAACCATGCGAACCAGCAAGACCATTTCCGTTTCCATGCCGCCAGACCAGCTCAAGGAGATGGAGAAAGTAGCCAAGCGCGAAAACCGGACGCTCAGCGAACTCGTCCGGGAGCTTTTCCGCCGGTACCAGCAACAGGAGAACGACCGTGTGTTCGTTGCCGACGAGAACCGCGCCCGGATGCTCTTGGACCTCAGGCAGGCCGTTGAGGAACTCCGGAAAGACGCCGGCGGCAAAGGGTTAACCACGCGCCAGATCGATGCCGAGATCGCCGCCTACCGTCGGGAGCGCGCCAAGAGATCGAAACAGCCCGCAGCATGATTCGCGTCGTCCTCGACACCAACATCCTCTATTCTGCGATTCTGCAACGAGCCGGCCTTCCGGCGGCCGTCTTTGATTTGGTGTCCGACGGTTTGCTCATCCCGTGCGTCTCGCCGGCCGTCCTCGCCGAATACCACGACGTTTTGCTCGAACGGCCGCGTTTGCGCCCCTATGCCGAACGAGCCCACTCAGTCCTGGAGATCCTCGCCAAGGTTGCCATCCGCGTCGAACCCACCGGCGTCGTTACGGAGTCCCGCGATGAATCCGATAACCGCTTTCTGGAATGCGCCGAAGCTGCCGATGCCGCCTACCTGGTGACCGGCAATATCAAGCACTTTCCGGAACGCTACAAGGCGACGAAGGTCGTCACGGCGCGACAGTTATGGGCGATCATGATGGCGGCCGGTCGAGAGGAGAAGCAATAAAGCAGCCCGGCCGTGAGCGCCTACTCCGCATCCTTCACGCACCGGAACCCCAGCGTGCCCGCCCGATCCTTCGATGGCCCGATCAACAAATACTTGCCGTGCTCGTTCAATTGGTACGCCGATGGAAAATACCATCGCGATCCCGCCGGACGATAGTATCCGCCGCCGCGCAGGATGGCGGCCCGCGTGTGCTCGTCCTGGAACTCGTCGGTCCATTGCCAGACGTTGCCCGTCAGGTCCATCACTCCGAACGGGCTCGCGCCTTTCGGGAATTGGTCCACGCCCGTGGGACCGCGCAGATCGCGGCCGTGCTCGCGCGGCGGCGCGCAGTCGTCGCATGCCTGGCTGCCCCAGGGATACGCGCGCCGGTCCAGTCCCTGCGCGGCGTACTGCCACTCCCATTCGTGGGGCAGACGCTTCCCCGCCCACTTCGCATAGGCGCGCGAATCTTCGAGTGAGATCCAGGTGACCGGCTTGTTGTCCCATCCCGCCGGGTACTTCGCGTCCTTCCAATCCTTCAGGAAGTTGTGTCCGTCGGCCGGCCGGTAACCCGCCGCCTTCAGGAAGTCCGCAAACTGCCGATTCGTTACCGGGTACTTATCCATGAAGAATGGCGCGATCGCGATCTTCTGCGAATGGTGGCGGCGCGGCGAGTCTTCCCACGGATACTGAACGTCCACTCCGATATCGTCCCCGCCTTCGATCTCGATGCCGTGCACCTCGAAGACGAATTCCGGCGTGCCGGGAATCCGCACCATGCCATCCGGCGCCTGTGTGGCGGGCTGGGTTGGCTCGATCGGCACGATCTTCTGCGGCAGCACGTGCCAGGCCTTGGGAAACGCCGACAGCGGCCGCTCGTTGAGCGTCTGCATCTCGGCCAGAAAGCCCTTCAGCGAGGCGTCCGCCGGCTCGGGTTGCGCCAGCACCGCGCCGTAGCCCGATGCTTCCATCGCGAACGCCAGCACGGTCTTGCCGCTCTGCGCCTCGGGCGCCAATTCCACGCCGTGCCATAGATCGTAATAGTGCATGCCCGATTGCGCCGCCACTTCCAGTTGCCCACCGCCGATGTTGTAAACCGCGCGGTTCACCATGGTCCACAGCGTGCGGCCGGAGCGTGGCCACTTGCTCGCGAACACGCCGTACTGAATGGTGGGAGTGTGCGGCTCCCAATCCGCGCTCACCAGGTATTCGTGGAACCGGCGTTCGATTTTGGCCACGCGCCGCACCGCCTCCGCGTCGCGCTCCGTGATGCCGTTCCAGATGCCCCATATGTTTTCCCAGGTTTCGTACCCCACGCCGTTGAAGAACGCGTACTGCAGGTTGTCGGTCTTGTCTTTGTTCCAGCGGTCGCACACGTTCACCATGTGGCGAGGCTCCAGCCATTTGCTGCGGCTGATCATGGGGACGAACCCGTACTTCCAATAGNNGGCTCGAGCACCAGCGGATGGCCGATCGCGTCGGAGGCCGTACGGTAGCTGCGCGGTATCCCGGCGAACGTATCGCCGTTGATGCCATCGGCGCCGATCTCGGCCATGAGCGCGGCGATGGTCCCCGCCAGGGACCGCGGCTCCGGACGCGTCCCCACGTCCCAAGGCATGTTGGGGAACAGGACGCGCACGCCGCGCCGATGGAAGTCCGCGACCATCTCCTTCAACCCCGCGAGCCCTCCCGGCATGTCGCGCAGCAAGTCGAACTGGTTGCGATTGTCGATCCCGATGTTGGGGTAGACCGGCCACAACAGCACGCTGTCGATGCCGCCGTAGCGCTTGTCCAGGTCCGCCAGGTACCGGTCCACCGTGTAGCGCCGGGCCGCGGGGTCGTAGAAGTAACGGTCCTCGATCATGNNGCCGCGCGTAGAGTTCGCCCGTCAGGCCGGCGCGGATGCGGCGTTCCTCGCGATACTGCCGGATCTCCTTCAGCCACTCGGCCGTATCGGCCTTGGTGGGAGGGCCGGGAAACTGCTCGCCCTGCGGCGGGTATTTGGTGTCCTGACCCGGCAGGAGCAGTGCCGCCAATAGTGCGCCTGCTGCCACTTTTCGCATTTGCTATATACTCTCAGCTATCGTGGCCGTGAACAATCGGGTGGCACTCATCACCGGCGCCAGCGGAGGCCTCGGCTCCGTGGTGACGGCGCAGTTTCTCGAGGCGGGCTATCGGGTTTCGGCGGTGGCGCTCGATTGGGAGTCGCCCGCGCCGGCAAGCGAGTCCCTGATCGCGACGCGCGCCGATCTCACGGTTCGCTCCGCGGCCCAATCCGTGGTTCAGCAAACCATCGAGACGTGGGGCACGGTCGATTTTCTGGTGCACCTGGTGGGCGCATTCGACGCCGGGCAGCGCGTGGAGGAAACTTCCGACGCCCAGTGGGATCGGATGCTGGATGTCAATCTTCGTTCCGCCGTGAACATGCTGCGCGCCGTCATTCCAGCGATGCGCCAGAAGCGCGAGGGCCGCATCATGGTGGTAGGCGGGACGTCGGCGATTCATCCGGTAGTCGCCTGGAGCGCCTTCTCGGCCTCCGTCGCCGCGCTCTGCTCGCTGGTCGAAACCTCCGCCGCCGAGTTGCGCGAAGAGGGCATCACCGTGAATGCGATTCTGCCGACCACCATCGATACGCCGGCGGTGCGCGCCGCGTGCGGCGAGGCGGATCGCGCGAAGTGGGTCAATCCGAATTCGCTGGCGTCGCTGATGCTCTGGCTGTGCTCCGATGCGGGCCGGGATGTCACCGGCGCCCTGATACCGGTGATCGGGCGCCAGCCGCATCCCTGCCACCAGTGGCACTGATTCCCGGTTGGCAGGCGAAAGCGCCCAATGCCCACTGACTTTGAATCCGACGGCCATTCCGCACAAATAGTGCTACAACACTCTCAAGTCTTCGCAGCCTGCGACGATTTGGTGGGGCGGACCCCCCGGTCCGCGGCCGACCCCCTGGTCGGCCTTTGGTTG
>OMOG01000550.1:155-8675 GCA_900290305.1 Candidatus Sulfopaludibacter sp. SbA4 | reverse complement strand
GACGCTCCCAAAGAGCTTTACTGCTTAAAGTAAGCGGCATTGGGCGAAAGCGCCTGCCCCACCTACACACGCCTAAAAATGAAGCCGCAGTCCGAATTCCAACTGCCGCGGCGTATTGGCCTGCGTGGTGATCCTCCCGAACGTCGCCTGGCTGCTGAGATTCAGGCTTCCATTCCCCGGCTGCATGTGGTTCAGAACGTTGGTGAACTGGAAGCTGAGGGCGGCGCCCACTCGTCCCTCTTTCCATAGACCGACGTCCTTGGCAAGGTTCGCATCCAGGTTCCAGGTCGGCAGGCCGCGCATGTTGCCGTAGCCGCCGCAACTGGTATCGTAGCCCAGCACGCACGGGCGAAACTCGTTAAAGACCGTGCCCGGATCGGTGAACTGGTTGATGTGGGTCGGGTTGTTGGTGCCGGTGCCGTTGGTCCCGGCGCTGTTGTAGACCGCCGTGCTGCTGCCGGTATACTTGGCCGCGCCCACCGCGTAGTCTGCCGTGGACGTCATGCTGCCCGAGCTGGATTCGCCGAACGACTCGCAGTAGGAGCCGCAGGTTCCCTCGGAGTAGTACGCGCCGCCGATGTTGGCGCCGCTCTGCGCGGTGAACAGCGGAGAAAGTGTCCACCCGCCCAGCAGGCGCCCCAGCACTCCATGCTGCCCTTTGAAGAAGGGCGGAGCGTAGTACACCGCCGCGTTGAGGATGAGCTTGACGTCGAACCCGTTCGGGCCGTACTGGGCCTGCATGTTCCACGGATCGAGCGCGGTGTTGGAGCTGTTGGCCTGCGCCAGCGGCGCCGTCCCCAACGCGCGGCCCCAGGTGAAGTTCGAAACCGCCGTCAGGCCGTGGTAGTTGGTCGCCTTCCAGGTGACGTACATCGCGTTATAGTTGCCGTACCCCATGGCGGTGGTCAGGGCCAGCGAGGTGGCCTGCAGAGTGGCTACGCCGTTGCCCGCGCCGCTGATCATGGTGCGGCCCAGCGTCCAACCAGCCGCCTTGTTCAGCGCCGCCCAGATGTCGGACACCGCGGTGGCCTTGAAGTTGGAAGTGAGCTTGGAGGCCACGGCAGCCGTGCAACTGGCATAACCCTGGCAGTATGCGGAGTTCGCTCCGCCCAGGGCCGCTTCGAAGAACGGCTGTGACTGCACGGAGGCCGGGTTTACACCCGAGAAGTTCATCGCGCTGTAGACTGCCGCGTAGGCTTGGGCGAAGCTCTGGTTGTTCAGAGTGGTCATAAAAGGCACATCGTCCAGGTTGACTTCTTGCAATTCATTACGGATGATCCGGCCGATGTAGCCGATGTCCAGCATCATGTTGGAGCGCAGCTCGCGCTGCAGCGAAAAGCTGAAGTTGTCCGTGCGCTCGGGCCTGTAGTGCGGATCGAGCGTGTTGACATCGCCGGCGGTGGCAGCGCCGTTGTAGCCCATGAAGAAGGGCTGCGCCAGCGTCTGCGAAGGCGTCGGAAGCGGCGCCGCCATACCGTCCGTACCGATACGGAACACGTTGGTGGGATCTACGTTGTTGGCGCCCGCGCACGTGCCGTTCATGTTGGGACCGGCGCAGGTCACCGGTTGCAGCGGGCCGATGCCCAGCAGCGGAACCAGCACCAGGTTGACGCCGTTCAAACGGCCGTAGATTCGGCCATAGCCCCCGCGCAGCACGGTCTTGCCAGTGCCGAACAGCTTGCCCAGAATGCCGCTGTCGAACTTGGGATTCCACGCGCCCGAAACGCGCGGACTGAATGCCCCATAGAAGGGTGCGTACGGGTACTTCAGGCCCTGGCCGACATTGCGCACGGTCGCAAACCCCAGGATCGGGTCGTAGACCTGTCCCGCCAGCGCAGCCTTTTGCCGTTGGGCCAGATAATCCGCCGTGTTGACTTGTGAGCCGTCCGACGTTACCACGGTCACCTGCTTCCCGTTGATCTCATACGGCGGCATCTCCAGCGCATAGCCCAGGCTGTATGTCAGGGTGAACGTGGGCTTCACGCGCCAGGTGTCGCTGAAGTACACGTTGTAGTACGGGATGATGCTCTGATCGAAGGCCGGCTGCCCCACCGGGTTCACCGTGAGGTTGTTCCCCGAGCGCGTATATGCCACCTGGGGCTGGCTGACCAGGCCCAGCACCTCCGAGTAGAGGTTTCGATAATTGGACTGCTGGCCGCTCGGCACGCTGGCCGGGATCCAGGGGGAGTTGGTGAAATTGATATTCGAGCTGGCGATCTGGTACACGATCTGGTCGTTGATGCCCGATCCGTTGTCGGTGCGCATGTGGTAATCGAAATTGCGCTGGTAGGTACCGCCGAACTGGAACAGGTGGTTGCCCTTGATCATGGTCAGGTCGTCGCGGACCAGCTTGTCCTGCCCGTCCCAGAACCGCTGGCGGGTGCACTGTGTGCCCACGTTGTACGGGATCAGGGTGTTCGCGCAGGTGCTGCTTT
This sequence comes from Candidatus Sulfopaludibacter sp. SbA4, assembly GCA_900290305.1. GTDB lineage: Bacteria > Acidobacteriota > Terriglobia > Bryobacterales > Bryobacteraceae > OMOG01. The sequence goes on along the minus strand of OMOG01000550.1, from coordinate 6,240 downwards.
CGGCCGTGGAATTGGAATAGCCGCTGGCGATTTCCACCGCGCCGCCCAATCCGGGGACCTGCGGAGGAGCGTTCGCGCTGCCCCACTGCCAGAAGTTGCGCGTGTAATTGAAGCGGAACTCATTGGTGGTGGTGGGCGCCACGTTCGTGGTCATGCCCAGCACCAGGTAGCCGGGATTCTGCGGGCGCGGAGCCACGGCCGCGGGCGTTCCCAGGGTGTCGCCCGGCAGCAGTCCGCCGATATCCACCTGGTTGGTGGTCAGGTTGACCAGCCGCATGTAGCGGTAGGTGGCAAACAGGCGCCACTTTTCGCCGAAATCGTGATCCACGCGGGCCACGTAGGAATTCTCCGTGAGCGGCGCCCGGACGGACGACAGAAACCCCTGGACATTGTAAGTGTCCGCCCCGTTGGAGGCATAGTAGGAGTCGTTGGGCAGGGGCATATGCGCAAAGACCTGCTTGACGATGGGATTGAGGCCGATACCGCGGGGATCGCAAGGACCCCCGGGGCACATCGCCGGCTGATAGGTAACGCCGTCGACGGTAACTGGCCCGGGATTCAGGTTGTACGGCTGGTATTTCCCCGTGCTGTCCGCCACGAAAATCACGCCCGCCCGCATGGTGTCGGTGGGTACGGGTCTCTCGTAGGTGCCGACGTTGGGATATCGCAGGCCCTCGTAGTTGACGAAGAAGAACGTCTTGCCGCCCAGAAACTTCTTGGGCAACAGCGGTCCGCCCAAGGTGCCGCCGAAGCGGTTGCGATGGTTGGAAGGCAGCGGCGTATAGGGCGACAACACCTGGCCCGACGAGGTGGTGAGCGGCGTATGGTCGTCCGCCCACGTGTTGGCGGCGCCCACGTTGGTGGCGTAGTAGTACCAATACGCGGAGCCGTGAAACGTGCTGGTGCCGCGCTTGGTGACCATCTGAATCTGGGAGCCGATGGAGTTGTTGAAGTCCGCCGTCTGGCTGAAGGTCGACACGCGGAATTCCTCGATGCTCTCCACCGGGGTGGGCACCACGCCCGAGGGAACGGCGCCTTGCTGGGTGCCGCCCATGCCGGTGAAGTTTGTCCCGTAGCGGTTGGTTTCGCCGGACATGTCGTCGGAGGCGTTGCCGCCATCCAGCGTGAAGGTGTTCTGGTCTTCGTAGGCGCCGGCGGTATAGCCTGAGGTAGTGACTCCGGGCTGCAACACGGCCAGCGTGGAGACATCGCGGCCCAGGTTCGGCAATGCCAGCAGGGCGGCCGAGGTGATGGTCGACCCGATGGAGGCATTGGTCGTCTGCAGGTCCGCACCCTTGCTGGCGGTGACTTCCACCGTTGTGGAGGTCGCCCCAACTTCCAGCATGGCGTTGATGGTCAGGGTCGATCCTACCTCCACTTGTTGTGAATTCACTTTCTGCGACGTGAACCCGCTCTTGCTGACGGTGATGTTGTAGGTTCCGGATGGCACGTTGACGAACACGTACCGGCCGGTTTCGTTGCTGGACGTGGTCCGCGCGGAGTTGGTCTGGGTGTCGACGAGCCTGACGTCCGCGCCCACGATGGCGGCATTCTGCTGGTCCGTCACCTGGCCGGTGACAGTGCTGGTGGAAGTTGCCTGTGACCAAGCCGGTATCGCGGAGATGCTCAGCAGCACCACCGCNNGGAATCGAGAACCGCCCACGCGAGCGGACCTGGGACTAAGCCTCATAAGACCCCCGTAGCTAAATAGACCGGATGAATCGGTTCACACTGCCGGCGACGCGGCCGGAAGTCAATCAGCAACGCTAACCAACGTTACGTATGTATCGAATTTTATGTGGGCGAGTCGCCGTTGTCAAGGATTAAGAGGTCTTTTTATGTATTATGAGGGAACTTGCAACACTTCCAGCGGACTGTCAGTGTTGACTTCGGCGCCCAAACTTGGACTCCGTCGCTCGGTCGGGATACTCGCGGGACGGTAGGTACCGTTGGAAAATAGAGAGAGAGAGAGAGAGAGAGAGAGACGACAAAAACCGATCAACGGCTTCGCACGGGCGAGCTGTCTGTCCTACGCGTCCGCGAAACCTTGGGCTTCGGAGCGGAGGCGGTCGACTTCCGTCACTAACGCGCTGAGGGATTGGCTGCATTCCTGGAATTCACGGCTGGCCGCCTGATGCTCGATGGTTTTGAGCACGGCGGCAGCGGCGGCGGCGCCCACGTTGGCGCAGGCACCCTTCGAGTAATGCGCCAGGCGCATGCACCTCTGAGAATCTCCCTCGCGAATGGCCATTTCCAACAGCGGGATTTGGCGCGAAGTATCGTCGATCAACGCCGTGAGGATCTCGCGCATGAGTTCCTCGTCATTCAGCGTGATGTCCCGGAGCTGCTCCCGGTCCAGGACCGTTCCTGCATCCCTGATTACCACGCTTTGATTGTGGCAGGATGCCGGTTTCCAGGGAATCGGCGGAACGCCTGAAGCGGAGGGAACATGAGCCCTATCCGGGATGCCCTACCGTGGGCGTAGAGTACCCCACCCGAACCACGTGCGCAGCACTTCGAGCTTGGAACTCTCGATGGCGCTGACCATGAAGCCGGGGGCCAGGGGGGTGCCGAAGCGCATGTCGAGCACTTCCACGAGCTTGCCGTTTTCCGGTTCGGGGACGGGGGAGACGCGCCACAAAGGGAACTGGGAGAATCGCAGGAACTCATGGAAAGCCGGGGTGCGGCCGGCCGCATCGAGGGCCGGGTCGGGGTCGGGCTTGTGGAAGATGGTGGCGCGGGTGGGATCGAAGTCGCCCGCCAGGTTCACGTCCTCGACGGCATAGAAATCCCCGGTCTCCACCAGGCCGCGCCAGCGCATGGGGTTGGCCAGGTCGGGTGCGGCCTCCACGCGGAGGGGCGGGGAGTCCTGGTAAATGCGCGAGTCGAGGACCGCCAGCGCGCGGGCATGCAGCACGCTTCGGCCGCAGTTGTAGAGCAGCAGGAAGAGCAGGGCGAAGATGGCGAAGCCACGGCCGGGGTGCCGGTCCCGGGCGGCGCCGGAGCTGATCTCGGAACCGACCAGACGGCCTACGAAGGGTCCGACGACCGCCAGCAGCAACACGCTCCAGATCCAGAGGTCGATCACGCCAGTCAGGTCCAGACGCAGCCATTGGGCGGAGAACGGCAGCAGCAGGCGGATGCCGTAAACGTTGGTCAGGTCCAGGAGCAGGTGCACGGCCACCGCGACCATGGCCGCGGCGAAGGCACCCCACCAGCGGACCGGCTTGCGGGCCACGGCGCGCACCAACAGCACCGGCAGGATGGCCATCACGGGCATGGCCGCCAAGGCGTGGGTGAGGTGGCGATGGTAATGCAGGTAGTTGAGCGAGCCTCCCAGGCCCGAGACGATGTCGATATCGGGAGCGTTGGCGGCCAGCAGCAGGATGGGAGTGGCCAGGGGGGTCCAGCGCTTCAGGCCGGCCCGGCTCAGGAACAGGCCAGTGGCGGTATGGGTGAGGGGATCCATCTACTGAGTCTTATTGTAAGAGGAAAGGGGACCGGCAGACGGCGGTCCCCAAGAAAGCGCGAGGGGTCGTCAGGCTGACAAGGTCAGGCTGACAAGGTCAGGCTGACAAGGTCAGGCTGACAAGGTCAGGCGGACAGCGGCAAGCGGAGGCGCGAGATATTGACGCGGCCGCGCGATCGCAGCAGAATGGGCGCGGGCCTGTGCATCATGCCGCCGAAGTACTGGTCCAAGGGGAAAAGGGGGTAGGGTTCCAGTTCGGCAACGGCTCTTCCCACCTTCTGTTCGATGCGGTAAACGCCATGAAAGAAGGAGCCCCGGTCCAATCCCAACTGGCGGCAGCAGAGTTTCCAGTCTGCGCCCAGGAGGAAATGAAATCGGAAGATTTTGTACTCGAATTCATCGAGCACTCGCCGGCCCACCAGGCTGAAGTCGGCCGCGAATTCTTCCCTTTTGCGAGAGTATGTGCGGCGGTATTCCAGTCCGTTGCACATCTCCAAGGTGACCGCGGTGGCGTGTGCCCCTGAGGCCGCGCACTCGCGGAAACGGTTGAAACAGGCACGAAAGGCGGCCCGCAAAACGCAATTGCAGGGCGCTTCCCTCCCGTTGCGGACAAAGCGAATGCCGTCCCCGTGGCAGTACGAGCACGACATCCTGGCAATTCCTATGGTGCTAGATCGGTTCCACTGCATTTTTGAATGTCCTCCAGGCGGCGGGAGTTTGAAGAAATCGCCCGACCGCCGTTGGTGTGAATCTGTTCTCAATCTAACCCAGTAGGAAAAAACGTCAAGTAATTCAAAGTTTTTTTCTTGTATCATACTTTGATATAAGCCGATGTATATGCTAGTTTTGTTTTATTTTTCAATAGCTTCTCATCCATGGCCTGCAAGGATTTCTAATTTGGGATTCGGCATAATTTCGGAAACACTACAGCCGATCTAGTACTACCCTATTTCTTGGAGAAATAGGCCTAAGGCGATTATGGACTTTCACGAGCTTCAGATGCGTTTGGTAGTCTTTCTGCGGGAACGCGTACGGAGTGGCGAACTCACCGAGCGAGGGTTGGCCCGGATCACCCGCGTATCCCAGCCCCACATCCACAACGTGTTGAAAGAAAAGCGCTTCCTCTCGACTGAGACGTCGGATAAAATCCTTCGCCGGCTGAGGATGGATCTGCTGGATCTGATGCGTCCCGAAGATCTCGCCGAATGGCAGCGCCGGAGATAAAGACGGCAAAGTGCGGCGCTCAGGCTGTATGCTGGGAGGTGGTCAAAAGCGCAAAGGCCGCGGCGCGGTACCATACGGGACAGGAACTGATCGCGCCGCGGCCGTTTTGTTCCCTAGGAAAGCGCAAAGGCCGCGGCGCGGTACCATACGGGACAGGAGCTGATCGCGCCGCGGCCGTTTTGCGCGAGTTCCTTAGGCGGAGGGCGGAATTTGAACCGGTCGGCGAGCCAGGCACAGGCGCGGGACGATCGCTTGAAGCGGCTGGCGGAGAATATTGACGCGCTGGTGGAGAAGGATGCGGGCTCCGTGCGCCGCTCGCGCGAGATTGCGGCCCTGCGCAGGGATGCCATCGCCGAGTTATACGGCATCTGCTTCGACTTTGTGAGCGCGGTGAATGGCCTTCTCTCGCGGGGCGAGGTGGTTCTGGATCCACCGGAATTCAGCGAGGGGGCCTTCGACGAGCACGCTGCCAACATGATTCAGATCAACGTGCGGGGGCGAATTTTACAGGTGGAATTCAAGACGACGGCGGAGCTGGTTTCCACCGAGGACTTCCGCGTTCCTTACACGTTGGAGGGTTTTGTCCGGGCGTTCAACCAGGATCTGCTGGACAAGGATATTATCGAAGAGCAGCTCATCTTCTACACCCTGGAAAAGAAGGGCAGGATGTGGCGGTTTTTCGACGCGCGCACCTACCGCTCGGGACCGTTTGACCAGGGATACCTCATTGCCCTGATGGAACAGCTCATTTGAGGGGACCGCGGGAAGCGGTCCCGCTAACAGGACCAGTCCCACGCCCCATCTGGGGCTCCGGATAACTGTACCGATTCCGAAGGGCTTACGGCGTGAGACTGGTCTCAGCCCACAGATCGCGCGCATCGCATGTTATCTGACACGTCTGACGGACCCCTTCGACACCGCCGAGTCAGTAAGTCCCCTGAGTCATAGCACTGAGCCAAAATTATTGTAGATTAATAACACGCATTTTTTACAATTTATTCCTTGACAAGCCCGCGGGGGGGCATAGTTCCATATAATAGATTAAGATCTCTTGGTACTCTTACTCCCGGAGAACTTATGCTCATGTCGAGGACATCTGTCCACTTAGTCTTCTTTTGTCTCCTGGGCGCCAGCCTCTTCGCCCAGTCCGCGAATATCTCGGGCACGCTGAAAACCGAAGATGGCAAACAAGGTTGCCGCCACCGTCCGCCTCCGGTCCGCCAGCGATCCCCACATGCTGCCGCTCAGCGTCACGCCGCCTCCCAGCGGCGCGTTTGCCTTTAGCGGCGTCCCACCCGGCTCCTACGAAATCTGCGCCTCCGTCGCCGCTGAAACCCATACCGACCCCTGCATGTGGAACGGCTCCGGCCTTCCCGTCACCGTCAAAGCCGG
>OMOG01000550.1:0-145 GCA_900290305.1 Candidatus Sulfopaludibacter sp. SbA4 | reverse complement strand
TGAAACCCATACCGACCCCTGCATGTGGAACGGCTCCGGCCTTCCCGTCACCGTCAAAGCCGGACAATCGGTCACAGGCGCTGACCTGACCCTCAAGAAGTCCTCCACCCTCAAGGTGCACATCAACGATCCCGGCCAGTTCGTC
>OMOG01000551.1 GCA_900290305.1 Candidatus Sulfopaludibacter sp. SbA4 | reverse complement strand
ATGAACGCGTTCAACGTCGGCCCGGCCGAGAGCCCGCGCCGGATTTACGGCGAATACGTCTCGGGCAACTACTTTGCCGTGCTGGGCGTCAAGCCCGTACGCGGACGCGCGTTCCTGCCCTCGGAATCCGGCGACAATCCGGGCGCATCTCCAGTGGCGGTGATCAGTTACCGCCTCTGGCGGAGCCTGTTCCAGGGCGACCCGGGCGTGGTGGGCAAGACCATCCGCGTGAACCGTTACGAACTGACCGTGGCCGGCATCGCGCCGGAGGAGTTTCGCGGCACCATGCCCGGCATGGCGGTGGAGATCTGGATCCCCGTGAGTATGGCGCCGCTGCTGAACGGCCAGGGCGACTGGCTGCTGGAAGACCGGGGCGTGCGGCAGATGTGGGTGACCGCGCGGCTGAAGCCCGGTGTGGCGATCGAGCAGGCGAACGCGGAAGTGGAAGCGTGCTCGCGGCACCTGGCGGTGGAATCGCCCAAGACCAGCGAGGGCTTCCACGCGAGCCTGATGCCCGTGTGGAAGGCGCACCTGGGAATGCAGTCGGTGCTGCTCGAGCCGCTGCGGATTCTGATGGCCGTCTGCTTCCTGCTGTTCCTGATTGTGGGAGCCAACGTGGCCAATCTGCAGCTTGCCCGCGCCACCGCGCGGCGAAGAGAACTGAGCGTACGCGTGGCCCTGGGCGCGGGCCGTTGGCGGCTGGTGCGGCAACTTCTTACCGAGAGCCTGCTGCTGTCGGCGATGGGCGCGCTGGCGGGGGTTGCGCTGGCGGCCTGGTTGGGACGCTCGCTGCTGTGGATGCTGCCGCCGGTCGAGTTTCCGGTGAAGCTGGATTTCAGCCTGAACGTGGATGTGCTCGGGTTTACCGTGCTGTTGTGCTGCGCCTGTTCATTGCTGACCGGCCTCGCGCCCGCCGTGCACTCGGTGAGGAGCAGTTTGGTGGATGCTCTGAAGGAGGGAGGAAGGAGCGGGACGCCCGGCGCCGGCCAGAACCGGACGCGCGGGCTGCTGGTGGTTTCGGAGGTGGCACTGGCGCTGGTGGCGCTGGTGGGCACCGCGCTGTTCGTGCGCAGTTTTCAAAACGCGCGCGCCATTCATCCGGGCTTCGACGCGGGCAACGTGCTGTTCGCGCAATACCACCTCGATACGTTCTGCCAGAACGCGGAGCAGCGGGCGCAGTTCTGCTACCGGCTGCGCGACCGGATCAGGGAACTGCCCGGCACTGCCGCGGTGAGCTTCGCGAACTCGTGGCCCCTGGCCATTGGGACCGGACAGCGGTCGAACATACAGGTGGAAGGATACGTTCCCGGTCCGACCGAGCAAATGCAGGTGTCGAGCGCCACGGTGGCGCCGGGCTTCTTCGACACCATGCGGATTCCGGTGCTGGAAGGGCGCGACTTCACGGAACGGGACGACCCCGATAGCCCGACGGTGGCGCTGGTCAATCAGACCTTCGCGCGGCGCTACTTCCGGGGCGGCAACCCGGTGGGGCGCCGGGTGCTGGTGGATGGCGGCTCGTCGACGGTGATTGGCTTGGTGAAGGACAGCAAGTATTACCGGCTGACGGAGCCGCCCACTCCCTACCTGTATCTGGCGTACCGACAATGGCACGGCGGTGAGTTCTGGACGGCTTTCTTCATCCGGACGCTGGGACCGGCGCGCGGGTCGATTGGTGCGCTCCGGCGCGAGGCCGCCGCGATCGAGCCGAACGCGGGCGTCGCGGACGTGGTGGAGTTCGAAGAGATGGTGGCCGGCTCGCTGTATGCGCAGAGGGTGGCGGCGGCACTGCTGAGCGTGCTCGGTGGGGTGTCGCTGCTGCTGGCGGCGCTGGGCATGTACAGCGTGCTGGCGTACGCCGTGAGCCAGCGCGTGCACGAGTTTGGCATCCGCCTCGCGCTGGGCGCCGAGCCGTTCGATGTGGTGGTCCTGGTGCTGCGCCGGGGCATAGCGATGACGGTAGCGGGCATGGTGGTGGGGGTGGTGCTGGCGATCGCGGCGATGCGCATGGCGGCGGGGTTGCTGGTGGGCGTCAGTCCGGGCGATCCCGTGGCGATTGGGGGCGCAGCGCTGTTCCTCGGGGCGATCGCGATGGTGGCGAGTTATCTGCCGGCGCGGCGCGCGACGAAGGTGGATCCGACGGTGATGCTGCGCGAGGTTTGAGCGCTCACCATGGGTGGACATGGCCGTCCAGGAGGAGTGGCATGACCTCTCGCGAACGGGTTTTGGCCGCGATCGCCCACAAAGAGGCGGACCGCGTTCCGCTCGACCACGGTTCGATGCGATCCACCGGCATCATGGCGATTGCCTACAACCGCCTCAAGAC
>OMOG01000553.1 GCA_900290305.1 Candidatus Sulfopaludibacter sp. SbA4 | reverse complement strand
TTGCATTCAAACCAAATATAGTTCGGCGGGGCCAGAAAAACTCGCGGATGTGCGAAAGTCGGGTTAGCGTGAGGGGGCCGGGCGGGTGAGCTGCAGGCGACTGTCTTGAACGTGTTCAAATTCCCTTGACAGCCCTGCCGGCGGGGGCGTATGCTTAATATTGAACACGTTCAAATCAGACGTTGGCCGCTGGAGGCGCGCCGTCATTCCGGGGCGCCGGCATAGCGGGAAAGCGACCCGCCCATGGTGAGACTGGAAGAATTTACAAGGATCCGTGCGCCGATCGGACGATGCTTCGATCTGGCGCGAAGTGTGGAGGCGCATCTTGCGGGCAATGTTCACTGCGGGGAAGCGGCGGCGGCGACAGCCGGAGTTACCTCCGGACTCGCCGGACTGGGACAACGGGTTACCTGGCGCGCCAGGCACCTTGGGGTTTGGCAGGAACTCACCAGCGAAATCACGGCAATGCGCCGGCCGGCGTACTTTCAGGACACGATGGTTCGGGGCGCCTTCCGGACCATGGTCCACGACCACTTCTTTCGGTCTCTGTCTCCGGACGAGACAGAAATGAAAGACGTGTTCTGTTTTGCGGCGCCTCTGGGAATTCTGGGACGCCTGGCCGAAATTGCAGTGCTCCGCCGTTACATGCGCGCGCTGCCCGGTGAACGTGCCGCAGCGATTCGGGAAATCGCCGAATCCGCGGCGTGGCAAGAGTATCTGCCGCCAGCGCGGGAGGGAAATTCTTGGGCCACGAATGAACACGAATGAATACAGCGCGGCAAAGCCGCAACCAAAGGTGGCTGAACCGGTGCGATGCAGACGAATGACCGAAAATGGGAGAAGGCGATCTATCCGCGTTCATCTGCGTTCATCTGTGGCCCATATTGCCTGGCTGAGGCGACGCGCAGATCTCAAGAAAAGCAGAATTGGCCGCAGATGAACGCAGATGAACGCGGATAAGACAAAAGCGATGCCGAGACATAGTCCCTCGACTTCCATATTCTGCGATGGTTAGCTGAAAATCTTTGCAGCGTGCAAAGAAAACGAATATTAGCAGTACGAATGAAAACAGGCACTTATTCGTGTTCATTCGTGGCCCAAATGCTTTTCTTCACCGACACGAGCGTCCGGCCCAGAGGCACCCCGGCACGGCGAGAGCGCGCGCCACGATTGGATACGAGAATGAAATTGTGTACTAAGTCCGTCGTTTTATAAATTCGCCAACGTATTTTTTCGGCGGCGAGCAAGCGTCGACACGAGTGTCGACGCGGCAGGCATGAGTGCCTGCGCCACGTTCGATACGAGACTGTATTTATGAAATGGAGTACTAAGGGAGCGGCCGGCCGCAACCGGCCGCCGCATCGGTTCAGCACTCCGAAGGGGGGATGAGGACTTCATGGCGATGAGGATTGTGATACCCGGCGGCAGTGGACAGGTGGGCCGCGTGCTCGCGAGCCACTTCCACTCCCGTGGTGACACTGTCACCGTGCTCAGCCGGAGTCCGCGGCCTGCGCCATGGCGAGTGACGATGTGGGACGGCCTCACACCCGGCGCGTGGGTCGCGGAACTCGAACAGAGCGACGTGTGCATCAACCTGGCGGGGCGCAGTGTGAATTGCCGTTACAACCGGGCGAATCGGCGCGCCATCTATGAATCGCGCATTCGAAGCACCCTTTTGTTGAACCAGGTGATTCGATCCCTCAGCAGACCGCCCCGTTTATGGGTGAACGCCAGCACGGCGACTATTTATCGGCATGCCCTGGACCGGGCCATGGACGAAACCAGCGGCGAATTGGGTGGGAATGAGCCAGGGGCGCCGGACACCTGGAACTTTTCCATCGAGGTTGCGAAAGGATGGGAAGAGGCCTTCTTCTCGGTGCCCACGCCGCGCACGCGGAAGATCGCCACACGGAGCGCGATGACGTTCAGTCCGGATCGCGGCGGAGTTTTTGATGTGCTGTCAGGCCTGGTCCGCCGCGGCCTGGGCGGCAGGCAGGGACCGGGAACCCAGTATGTTAGCTGGATCCATGAAGGTGACTTCGTTCGGGCAATGGATCTGCTGATCGCGCGGGAAGATTTTTCGGGCGTCATCAATCTCGCGTCTCCCAACCCTATCGCCAATTGCGATTTCATGCGGGCGCTGCGCGGCGCCTGGGGCATCCGCATGGGATTGCCGATTACGACATGGATGGTGCAGGCCGGCTCGTTCGTGTTGAGGACCGAGTCGGAGCTTGTCCTCAAGAGCCGGCGTGTGGTCCCGGGCCGCCTGCTGGCCGCCGGTTTCCAGTTTTTGTTTCCGGAATGGCCTGCCGCGGCTGGCGAGTTGGTTGCCCGTTGGCGGTGAGGGCTTTCGGGTGGAGACGGCGGAGCGACAATTGGCCCTGAATTGGCGGAGGCTGCCAGACCACATGGTGCCGTATTCGGTACCATAGGATCGTGTCCAATGCCAAGAAGGTCCTTAACGGGATGCGGAAGAACCCCCGCAACTGGCGCATGGAGGATCTGGAAGTGGTCGCGCGGAGGTTCGGGGTTGATGTCGATAGCCAGGGCGGCACAAGCGCGCGACTTCGTGGAATTCATCAGCAAGTTGGAGGATCCCGATCGTGAGTGATTTCGCCAATATCGACAAGTATCCATTCACGATTCGCCCGCTCCCGGCTGAAGATGGCGGTGGGTTCTTGATTGAATACCCAGACCTTCCGGGATGCCATTCGGACGGTGACACGCCCGAACAGGCTGTCGTGAATGGCCGCGATGCGGTGCGTTCCTACCTGCTGAGTTGCAGGAAGCACGGTGATGCCATACCGAAGCCCAGTTCGCCTGCCCGGTCGAGCGGGCAGTTCCGTGTACGAATGCCCAGGAGTTTGCACGCTCGACTGGTGGCCCAAGCTGAAAGGGAAGGCGTGAGCCTGAACATGCTGATGGTCGCCGCCGCAGCCCAGGCGTTAGGTCAGCGTGAGACAAGCGCGCTCGGAAAAAAGCCTCGCGGCCGCCGTGCTGCGTAGTAGACGGAGGCCTACCCATCGGATTCTTCGGACACGCCGGCGGCCAAGTTCGCGAAGGGAATCCGCCGGTGCGGTGTAGGGCGGCCGGCAGACCGTGGGATAATCAGGGAGGGAATCCAAATGGTTCATCAGGCCAGAGGGTTGTCACCGGAGCAGAGAGCCGCCGCGGAACTGCTATTGGGGCGCCCGCTCGAGGAGAAAGAGTCGATCAGCGTTCAGGCTTTCGAGCCCGCCCCTGTTTCAGAGCAACGGCGGCGTGAAGTTTCGGCGGAGCTCCGAAGACTGTTCGCTGAGGTGGACTCAAACCTGAGACCGGCCACGGTTGACGAAGTCGAGGAGATTTTCACTGAGGCAATGCGGAGCAGCCGGCCTGGCTATCGCACTCACCAGTGAAGATCACTCTGGACTCGACCATCCTCGTCAGGGCTTTTGACGACAGCGGAGGTCTTGCCCAAAACGGACGAGGACTTCTTCGCTTCTCCCGCGTTGGCATTTCTGCAATCGGTCAATATTCTGGTATTCACAGATCCGGAACTGCTGAGATGGCTTCGCTCGTGAGGCCAACCGACGGCGGGGGAGAAGAAGGGGGGTAGGCTCAACACTGTTCACTTTGGCTGCGGGAGCACAGACAGAGTCAGCGGGCCGATTGAAAATCGGCCTGCAGGTTGGAAACCTGCCCCACAGGTGGCTGCAAAGTGAACAGTATTGGTTAGGCTCGCCAGAGCGCGAGTGGGAAATGTGGCTCGCTACGCTCGCATCTGGTGGCCTTCAAATATGACATGCTAGGGAATAACGAATGTCCGATCATAAACTACAAGTAATTCCGCTGGGCGGGCTGGGCGAGTTCGGCATGAACATGACCGCCATCCGCTACGCGGAAGACATCATCATTGTCGATTGCGGAATGATGTTTCCGGAAGCCGAGCTGCTGGGCGTCGACCTGGTCATGCCCGACCTGACTTTCCTCAAGGAGAATCAGGCGCAGATTCGCGCCGTGGTCCTGACCCACGGCCATGAAGACCACATCGGCGCGGTGCCGTATTTCCTCTCGGAAATCGACGTCCCGGTTTACGGCACCGATTTTACGCTGGCGCTGGTGGATCGCCGCCTGGAAGAGTACGAACTGGAGCAGGAGCCGCGGTTCATCCACGTCAAGCCCAAGCAGACCGTGGAGATCGGGCCCTTCAAGATCGAGTTCATCCACGTGACGCACTCCATCGTCAGCGCCGTGGCGCTGGCGATCACGACGCCGCTGGGCGTGATCTTCCACACCGGCGATTTCAAAGTGGACCCCACCCCCACCGACAACGAGCTGTTCGATCTCCACACGCTGGCCGAGTACGGCAAGCGCGGCGTGCTGCTGCTGCTCTCGGATTCCACGAATTCCGACCGGCCGGGGTACACCGAGAGCGAGCGCGCGGTGCGCCCGCGCATGGAGGAGGTATTCAACCGCGCGGACCGGCGGGTGGTGGTCTCGTGTTTCAGCTCGTCGATTCACCGCATTCAACTGGTGCTCGACCTGGCGCAGGAATACGGGCGCCGCGTGGCGGTGGTGGGCAGGAGCATGGTGTCGGTGACGGAGATCGCGCACTCGCTGGGACTGCTCGATATACCCGACGGCATCCTGCTGCGGCCGCAGGACGCCATGGACGCGCCGCCGGACAAAGTCGCGATCCTGATTTCGGGGACGCAGGGTGAGCCCATGTCGGCGCTGGCGCGGGTGGCGGTGGACAACCACAAGCACATTTCGGTGGAGCAGGGCGACACGGTGGTGCTCAGCGCGCGGATCATCCCCGGCAACGAGAAGGCCATCTTCCGCATGATCGACCACATGGCGCGCCGCGGCGCCGATGTGCTGTACGGCTCCATGAGCCCGCCGCTGCACGTCTCCGGACACGCCAGCGTGGAAGAGATGAAGCTGGTGCTGAACCTGCTGCGGCCGCGCTACTTCATGCCCATTCACGGCGAGTACCGCCAGCTTACCAAGCACGCGCACCTGGCCGACCACCTGAAGTTCGCGGGGTTGGAGGAGACGTTCGTGATGGAATCGGGCGACGTTCTGGAGATCGATCATCACGGGGCGCGGCGGGCGGGCAAGGTGGCGGTGGGGCGCGTGTGCATCGATTCGGGCTCGGTGGACGACGTGGTGCAGGAGGTGGTGATTCGCGACCGGCGGCATCTTTCCGAAGACGGCATCGTGCTGCCCATCATCGCCATCAACCGGCACACGGGGCGCATCGAGAATCTGCCGGAGATCGTGAGCCGGGGGTTTGCGCGGGCGGAGGACGGTTCGGCGTTCATGCAGACGGCGCGCCAGATTGTGGCCAAGACGCTGGAGGGCTCGAACCAGGAGGAGAAGACCGATTGGGGTGTGATGAAGGAG
>OMOG01000645.1:1103-15713 GCA_900290305.1 Candidatus Sulfopaludibacter sp. SbA4 | reverse complement strand
TGTAAGTATTTCGTGGATCGACACGGTGCTGCGCGCAGAGTAAGGCTGGCAACACCAGAAGCGCTAGGGCTAGGAGGAGCCGCTTTGGCATTTAGTACTCCTAACCGATCTAGTATTTACGATCTGAATATCTGTATCACGGGGGGGGATCTGTCAATGTTTAATTTTCGACACCGGGGAGATTTGTTTAGGGTGTGGCTACTTTAGGACGAAAGGGCCCAGAACTCCTTCCAGGAAGATGCACAGCGCAGGAGAGGTGGCCCTCGCGGATGCGCAGGATCGAGTGCGGGGTTTCCCACCGCCCTCGCATGGCTCGGGGTCAGGATGGTTCGCTGCTCCCGTATGACTCTTTCATTCACTACTTCACGCCCGTTTATCCCGACGCTATCCAGGCGAAAGCGCCTGCCCCACTTACTTCACGATAAACGTCGATTCGGAACCGAAGCGCTTGTAGTTGCTGTACTGAATGCGCAACCGTTCGCGCTGCGGCCCCGCCCGGAATTGCAGGGTATCGTCGGCATAGGTGTAGATGGGGAACCAGTGCTTGCCGTCGACGGGCTTGCGGATGGTGGTGAAACGCGGGAACAGGTTTTCGGTTTTGGTGGTGCGGATCTGCGGCACGGCCTGCCCCTCCATGCGCACGATGTTGTACGCCTTCTTGTCCACCCAGATGGTGCCGTCGAAGAATCTCTGGCCCGCGAGAATCTGGCGGGGACGCACCTGCAGCACCCAGCAATCCACGTCGTCCATGGACTCTTCGCCGCGGAATTTGGTCTCGTAATTCCACAGGCGGTCTTCGGTCAGCACCAGGGGCTGGATGTCGCGGATATCGCGAAAATCCTCCTCGGTCATGATGAGGGCCTTCAAGCCGTTTAGCGGTTTGCCGATGGGCTCTTCGGTGCGCTCGTGCTGCGGAGAGAAGATGATGTCGCGGATCTCGCGATAGTTGCCGCGCGCGCCGCCGTGATCGTCCAGTTCGTCGATGGTGACGGTCTGGCGGTACATGTACTCGTTGCGCTCGTTCTCGGTTTCGGTCTCCCGGTGGGCTACCAGTTTCGCCAGGTTGGGCGGCGCGTCGTCCATCTGGACTGGCGGTGCCTGGGCTCGCGCGAGGGGCCAGGAGAGCATGAATGCTAGAATGAGGCCGATGGTCAAATCGCCCGCGGCTTTCGCGGACCGGCGCCGCTTTGGGGCAGTTCTCATCCTCGGGTGGATGGCGCTGGGCGCTGCGGGCATTGGGTACGCACGAATCAAAGACATTCCAGGCGGGGCGGCTTGGCCGGTGCTGGCCGCCTTCCTCACGGCATATCCATTCTATCTGGTTCCGGCCTTCCCGGCGCTGCGCAGCTACTTTAGCGGGATGCGCCTGCCGGGATGGCTAGCCGCTTCGGCGCTACTACCTTACCTTGTGGCCTGCCTGGGCGGAGTGCGATTTCAGTGGAGCGCCGTGGGGCTCCTGGCCGCGCTGGCCCTGGCGCTGGGGGTGTGGTTCATCGTCCTGCCGCGATCTCCGGCCGCGGATATCGCCTTTCTGGCGCTGATTCCCTGCGTGCTGCTGGGCGGTTACCTCAACCGCATCTACCTGCCGGTCTATCCCAGGCTCAAGGACGTAGTCTTCCTGGGGCATGTGGCGCTCATCCAGATGGCGGTAATGGCCCTGCTGGTCGAACGGCGCGTACCGGACCCGGGCTACGGGTTTCTTCCCAACCGCGCGGATTGGCGGATTGGCGTCATGCACTTTCTGTACTTCGTACCGGCCGGGCTGCCCCTGGCACTCCTATTAAATATGGTGCATTTCGCCAAGCCGGCGCAGTGGTGGCTAATGGTCCCCTCGTTCTTCGGTTTTCTTTGGACGGTGGCGCTTTCCGAGGAATTCTTTATCTGGGGCGTGCTCCAAGGGTGGCTACGGGGTTGGATGGGCCAAGCTGCAGCCATGATTGGCGCATCGCTGACCTTCGGGCTGATTCACATCAGCTTCCGCGGCTTTCCCAACTGGCGGTGGGTGCTGCTCGCCGCGGTCTTGGGCTGGTTCTGCGGGCGGGCCAGGAACCGGGCGGGGAGCATCCGGGCGGGAATGGTGACGCATGCGTTGGTTTTCGCCACATGGCGGGCGTTTTTCGGGTAGGGACTGGGGTTTGGCTGGAGGGGTGAGTGGGTGGCGCTTCCTGTTGGGGATTTACCTTAAACTATATTTGCTTTCGAATCAATAGGATACTCGATTTTGTTGGAGTTCGCACAAAATTCCAATAAAAAAATACAAAAAACTATTGATTCCAAAAACGGAATCTACTATTATTGGAAGTAAGCCGGGGAGGCAACTCCCACCAAAGCGAGACTAACCTCTAAATAAAAGACCCCTGAAGCAATCCTCCCCGGCGCCCGAAAGGGTTGGGTCTTTCCAAGAAAAGCAAAAACCAACGAAACGGACAGTTCCCGGCGATTTCGCCCGAATCAGGCTGACGCGCGGCAAGAATTTGGCGACGCGGCAATTTGGTGGCGCTTGAAGATGGCGTTGGGCGTTGATTTTCAAGTAGTTGGGAAGGGCGATCGGCGTGCGTACCGCGAGAGGGTATGTTGGATCCGATTGCCGGCCAGCTCGAACGTTACATGGACCTGCTCAGCGCGCGCCAGAAGCTGGTAGCGTCCAACATCGCCAACGCCGACACGCCCGGATACCATACCCAGGATATCGACTTCCAGGCGGAGTTCCAGAATGCCGCGGGTGGACCGCCGCGGACTGTCGAGGTTCTGGGCCTAAAGGTGAAAAACGACGGCAACGACGTCAGCCTGGACCGGGAGTCTCGGCTTTTGGCGGAAAATGCCATGCGCTTTCAACTGGCGTCCAGCTTGTTACGCACCCAGATCAGCGCGGTCCGGTCGGCCATCCAGGAGGGTAAGAGCTCATGAGCCTGTTTTCGGTTCTTTCCATTGGCGCATCGGGAATGGCGGCGCAGCGGATACGGGCCGAACTGCTCACGGAGAATCTGGCCAACGCGGAGACCACCCGGACGCCCGAGGGTGGTCCTTACCGGCGCAAGGACGCGGTGTTCGAGAGCACCCCGACGGAGTCCCCGTTTTCGTCGGTATTCAATGCCCAACTGGAAGCTCCCGGAGGGGTAGCCGTTGCGGAGGTGGTGACCGACACGAGCGCCCCGGAAATGCGTTATCTGCCGGGCCATCCGGACGCGAATGCGGACGGTTACGTGGCCTTTCCCAAGGTCAATGCGGCGGAGGACATGGTGGACCTGATGGGCGCGGCGCGCGGCTACCAGGCCAATGTCGCCGCCATCAGCGCGGTGAAGGACATGATCCAGCGCTCCATCGACCTGCTCCGCTGAGGATAATCCATGCCGGCACCCATACTCCCAGTTGCTCCCGGCGCGCTTCCGGACCCCATCCGCCTGGCGGGCGAATCGCGTGGAAACGGCGCGTTCCAGGACGTGCTCGCGAGCGCCATTCAGAGCGTGGAAGGGTTCGGGCAGGAGGCATCGGCCTCGGTCCAGCGGTTCCTTTCCGGAGAGGGCGAAGAACTCCATTCGACGGTGATGGCGACACAGAAGGCCGAGCTTTCCTTCGAGCTGTTCCAGCAGGTGCGCAACAAGGTGGTCAGCGCCTACCAGGAAATCATGCGGATGCAGATGTAGGGCTCAGGTTTTCGGGAAGGAACGCCGATCTATTCAACAGGCGCATGAGAGACATTGCCCTATGAACACGAGGGCCCCGATGAACACGAGGGCCCAATGAACAAGATCGCCCTATGAACAAGAGCGTCCCATGAACAAAGTTCTGGCCAATCTTTCGATCCGGCAGCGGATCAGCATCGTAATAGTGGCCGTGCTGGCCGGGGCTGGTTTGTATGCGCTGGTCCGCAATCAGCGGGAAGCCGATTTCAAGCCACTGTTCACCGGGCTGGCCCCGGAAGACGCCGCCGGAATCGTCCAGAAACTGAAAGAAAGCGGCGTGGAATACCGGCTGCCGGAAGGGGGTGGATCGGTCCTGGTGCCCTCCGGGCGGGTGGCCGAGATGCGGCTGGGGATGGCCTCCATCGGGCTGCCGAAATCCGGCCGCATAGGCTTCGAGCTGTTCGACAAGACCAACCTGGGCGCAACCGAGTTCACCGAGCACGTGAACTATCGGCGGGCCCTGGAGGGCGAGTTGGAACGTTCGGTGATGTCGCTGGCCGAAGTCGAACAGGCCCGCGTGCACCTGACCTTCCCCAAGGAATCCGTATTCCTGGACGAGCAGAAGCCCGCCAAGGCCAGCGTAATGGTGAAGATCCGGCCGGGGGCGCGGCTGGCGCCTCCCAATGTTCAGGCGATCAACCACCTGGTGGCCAGCGCGGTGGAAGGACTGTCTCCGGACGCAGTCTCGGTTTTGGATATGAACGGCAATCTGTTGGGCCGCCCCAAGCCCACCGGAACTCTGGAAGGAGACGACGCTTCCGAAGCGGGTCTGGACTACCGTCACAAAATGGAGTCGGACCTGCTGGCCAAGATCAATTCCACGCTCGGACCTCTGCTGGGCGAGGATAAGTTCCGCGCAGGCGTTTCGGTGGAGTGCGATCTCTCGGGAGGCGAAATGAGCGAAGAGGTCTTCGATCCGGCCCGTTCCGTAATGGTCAGCTCGCAGCGCACCGAGGACAGCACCGGGTCGGGCAGCGCCAACGGCGTTCCCGGGACGCCCTCGACGCTCCCCCGTCCCACTTCGCGGCCGGGCGCGAGCGCCAAGACCGTGTCGCGAACCACCGAGAACGTGGTCTATCAGACCAGCCGCACGGTGAAGAAGACCCGCCTGCCGGCGGGCGGCTTGAAAAAGATGTCGCTGGCGGTGCTGGTGGATCAGGAGGTCACCTGGGAGAAGGACCAGAACGGCTATAAGAAGGTGCTGGTTCCACCGGCGCCCGAGAAGCTGAAGGTCATTCGCGACCTGGTGGCCGGCGTCACCGGTTTTACGGAATCCAGGGGCGACCAACTGGTGATCGAAACCCTGCCTTTTGAAACCACCATGCTGCTGGAGCCGCCGCAACCAACCGCGGCGCCGGTCGCGGCGCCCCCGCAGGCGACGTCTTTTTCCATGCTTCTGAAATGGGACCGAAAGACGCTGATGATCGCCGGCGGATCGGCCGCCGCGGTGATTGTGCTCCTGGTGGCGGGGGTCTTCCTGCTGATGCGGCGCGGGAAGCCCGGGCGTCGCGGTGCGGCAACCGGCCAGGCGGCTCTGACCGCCGGAGAAGACGGGTCTTCCCCCGGCATCTCCGGGCCGGGCGTCGAACAACAGATCGAATCCAAGCTGGCGGAGCGCGATCTGCTGCAGCAGAAGTTGGATGAGAAGGCGCTCCAGGCGCTGAAAGTCGCGCCTGTGATCACCAAGACCGCGGAGGTGCTGGCCAAACACTTGCGCGACAAGGTTTCCAAGGACTCCGAGATGTCGGCTCAACTCCTGCGGGGCTGGATCCACGAGGAGGAGGAAAACTGATGCTTCGCGGGGAGCCGGTTCGATGATCCTGAACACCAAGTCGGAAGAGACTATTTCCGGCCTGCGTAAGGCGGCGATGCTCCTGATCGTGCTGGGGGAACAGGCCAGCGCCGACATCATGCAACACCTCTCCGAGGATGACGTTCAGAAGGTCAGCCGGGAGGTAGCGAGGATTACGTCGATTTCGGGAGAGCAGGCCGAAACCGTCCTCAACGAGTTCCACCAGATCTCCACGGCCGGGGGCTACGTGGCGCGGGGCGGCATCGAATACGCGAAGAAGATGCTGATGCGGGCATTCAGCCCGGAAATGGCCAAACGGCTGCTGGACCGGCTGGCGAAGGCGTTGGGCACCGAAGCGGCCTCCTTCGATGCCATCCAGAAAGCCGACCCGCAGCAACTCGCCAAGTTCATCCATAACGAGCACCCTCAGACCATTGCCCTGGTGCTGTCGCATCTCAACCCGAGCCAGGCTGCCGCACTCCTGACTTCGCTCCCGGCGAACCTGCGGTCGGACGTGGCGCTGCGCATGGCCAGCCTCGACCAGATCTCGCCGGAAATCATCCTCAAGATCGCGGGGGTGATCGGGCAGAAGCTGATTTCTTTGGGCGAGTTCAGCCGTGAGTCCTACGGAGGCGTGCGCGCGGTCGCGGAAATGCTGAACCGCTTGGACTCCGGGTCGAGCCACGAGATCCTGGACTCCATACAGTCGCAGGACGCCAACCTGGTGGAGACCATCCGTCACCTGATGTTCGTCTTCGAGGATCTGCTGCTGATCGATCCGCTGGGGTTGAAGGAACTGCTGGGGAAGGTCGATCGCAAGGTGCTGACGATCGCCCTGAAAGGCACCAGCGAACAGTTGCGGAACCAGATCCTGAGTTGCATGTCGCAGCGCGGCGCGGAGATGCTGAAGGAAGACATGGATGCGCTGGGACCCATCAAGATCAAGGAAGTGCAGGGGGCGCAGCAGCAGATCATCGCCATCGTGCGCCAGCTCGAAGCGGAAGGCGTGCTGAGCCTGAAGGGCGCGGTCGGGGAGCAGTATGTCGTCTAGGGTGCGGCTGCCGGAGGACGAGGGTCCGGCCACGCCCGTGGTTTGGCGGCAGGTGCGGGCGAATATTTCGCACGACGCATCCCAAATGCAGGAAGACCTTCGCGCGCAGATATCGCGTCTGGAGCAGCAGTGTGTCGAGCGGGTGCGGGAAGCGCGGGCCGCGGGAATGCGCGAAGGGGAAGCCGCCGGCCGCAGCCTGGCGGCCGCCGAACTGCAGCCGGTGGTCGAGCGCCTTGCGCGAAGCATCGAGGAACTGGGGCACTTGCGCCCGCAGTTGCGCAAGGACGCCGAAGGCGACATGGTCCGGCTGTCGCTGGCGATTGCCCGCAGGGTGCTGCGGCGCGAGCTGGCCATCGATCCGGATGCGCTGCACGGCCTGGTGCTGGCAGCACTCGAAAAGTTGCACGGCCAGGAGGTCTGCCGGGTGAGGGTCCATCCCTCGCTGGCGGCATCCATCACCGCGTGCCTGAGGGGATCGGCTGCCGGCCATGACATCGAAGTGACACCGGACCCGTCGCGCGAGCCGGGCGCGGTGGTCTTCGAAACCGGGCGGGGCAACCTGGATGCCTCCGTCGAGTCCCAATTACAGGAGATCGAGCGCGGCCTGGCGGACCGCCTGCGGAAGCAAGCATGAAGCGCAAAGGCCGCGGCGTGGCACCATACGGGACAGGAACTGATCGCGCCGCGGCCGTTTTGCGCGAGTTCCTCAAAAGGCCTGCGAAAGCACATATGAATGAAAGACTCTCGTTCGACCCCTATTTCGCCGAGCTGGAACGGATCAGCCCCATGCGCTGGGCCGGCCAGGTGACCGAAGTGGTGGGCCTGTTGATCGAATCGCGCGGGCCACAAGTGGCGATCGGCGACTTTTGCGAGGTAGAGACTTCCAAGGGACGGCACATCCGAACCCAGGTGATCGGGTTCCGCGACGGCGGGGTTCTCTCCATGCCGCTCGAGGAGATCGACGGCCTGCAACTGGGCGATCGAGTGGCGGCGCGCAGCCAGGATGCGCGTGTGGAAGTGGGGCCGGCACTACTCGGGCGCGTCATCGACGGGTTCGGCAAACCCATCGACGACGGGCCGCCGCTCGAAGCGCAGGACGCCTACCCGCTGTATGGCCGGCCCACGAATCCCATGGAACGCGAGCACATAACCGAGCCGCTGGTTACGGGAATCCGGGCCATCGACGGCCTGCTGCCCTGCGGCAAGGGCCAGCGAGTCGGAATCTTCGGCGGCAGCGGCGTGGGCAAGAGCACCCTTCTGGGGTGCATGTCGCGTCACAACTCGGCGGACGTGACGGTGATCGGGATGATCGGGGAACGCAACCGCGAGGTGCGCGGCTTTCTGGAGAACGAACTGGGGCCGGAGGGGCGCCGGCGGTCGGTGGTGGTCTGCGCCACCTCCGAGCGTCCCGCGCCTCTGCGCGTGCGCGCCTGTTTCGTGGCGCTGTCGGTGGCCGAATATTTCCGCGACCAGGGAGCCAACGTGCTGCTGGTGATGGATTCGGTGACCCGCCTGGCCATGGCGCAACGCGAGATCGGGCTGGCCGCGGGCGAGCCTCCCAGCCAGAAAGGGTACACGCCATCGGTCTTCAACCTGTTGCCGAAGGTGCTGGAGCGCGCCGGCAACTTCCGCCGGGGGTCGATCACCGGGTTCTTCACGGTGCTGGTGGAAGGCGACGATTTCAACGAGCCGATCTGCGACGCCGTCCGCGGTATCCTGGACGGACATTTCATCCTCTCGCGCCAACTGGCGGACCAGGGACACTACCCGGCCATCGACATTCTGCACTCGGTGAGCCGACTGACTTCGGCGATTGCGACGCCGCGCCAGAAGGAGGCCGGCGTGCGGATGCGGCGGGCGCTGGCCGCCTATCGCGACGCCGAAGACCTCATTCAACTGGGCGCCTATGTGTCGGGGTCGAACCCGGCACTGGACAGCAGTATCCGGCTGCGCCCCGAACTGCTGGATTTCCTCCGCCAGGACCACAAAACGACCACGGGTCTCCCGGAGACGCTGGCTCGCATGGACAGCCTGGCTTCCAAACTGGAGACGGGGACGGAGATCGCAGCGGCCCCGGCCACGCCGCGATGAGCGGGGGACGGTCCCTGGCGGGAGTGTCGCTGGCGGCAGAAACTTCGCGGGTCGAGGGGCGCCGGCGGAAAGCCGGCGGCAGCCTGAAAGGGCCGCCCCACAAGGGGTTTCCGGAAAGCCGCGGTGGGCAGCCATGACTTCGTTCCGATTCCGTCTGCAGAAGGTGCTCGAGTGGCGGCGCACCGAGCTCGAATTGGAAGAGATCCAATACCGGCGGCAGGTAGCGGCGTTGGCCGAACTGGATCGCCAGCGCGCGGAACTGGAGCAGTCCGGCAGAACCGCCGAACACCTGGTGCGCACGTGGAACCCCCTGGCAGGCGGCGAACTGGAAGCGCTGGGCGACTTCCGGCTGTCCGTAAAGCATAAGCAGCAGCAGATGGTGGCTCCTCGCGACGAGTGCCACAAACAGCTCGAACGGCAGCAGGGCCTCATGCTGGAGGCGCGGCGTCGCTTGCGCCTCCTGGAGCGCTTGAAGGAGCGCCAAATGGCGGAGTGGCGCGGCGCGCGCGATAAAGAGCTGGAAGAGCTGGCGTCGGAATCCTACCTGGCGAAGTGGCGCCGCCAGGCGTAGAGGGGTCCGCACCTCCCTATCCGCCCTTCCTATAATGAAGAGCATGATGCCTGAGACGCTTGCCGAGACCGCCTTGCCCGCCGTGCCGCTTACCGTGGAGGGCGCCAGTGTGCTGCACCAGATGATGCGCATCCGCGGGTCCCTATGGCGCGCGCTGTCCGCCGACGTGCGGACCGAAATACTGGACGAAGCGGCGAGGGTTTTGGGCGCGATGGAGCGCCCGACCGAGCACTCCCATACCGCGATATATTCCCTGCTGGGGCACAAAGGGGATCTGCTCTTCCTGCACTTCCGGCGGAGCTTCGAAGATCTGAACCGGGCGCAACTGGAAATCGCGCGGCTGCGGCTGAGCGACTATCTGGAACCGGCGTCCTCGTATCTTTCGGTGATCGAGCTGGGGCTGTACGAATCCACCTCGAAGGTATACGGCGGCCTGGCGGCCAAGGGCGTCGAGCCGCATTCCGAAGAGTGGAAGCAGGAAATCGAATCCGTCCTGGAACGCCAGAGGCAGGCGATGGCGCCGCGGCTCTGGCCGGAGATCCCTCTGGCGAAGTATCTCTGTTTCTATCCCATGGACCGCCGCCGCGGGGAATCCAGGAACTGGTACACCGAGCCGATGGCCGACCGCCAGCGCATGATGCACGAGCACGGCATGGTGGGGCGGCGCTATGCGGGAGAGGTCCGGCAGATCATCACCGGCTCGATCGGATTCGACGATTGGGAATGGGGCGTGGATCTGTTCGCCGAAGATCCGCTGGTGTTCAAGAGGCTCATTTACGAAATGCGCTTCGACTACGTGAGCGCGGTGTACGCGCTGTTCGGGACGTTCTACGTGGGGCTGCGCGTTCCGGCGGCGGAACTGGGCGGAATTCTCGGGTAGCCCTACTTCTTCTGGTAATCCGGATAGCTCGGCCGCTTGCCGTAGTTCACCGGGGTTTTCTGGAGCTGCTCCATCGCCACCTCCACAGCCTTCTCGAGCTGCGGATCGTGACCCTCGCGCACCAGCTTCGGGTTCATCTCGATTTCATGGTCCGGCGCCACCCCGTGGTTCTCCACGTCCCAAGCGCCGTCCAGGTTGTAGAACGCCAGGTTCGGAGTTCCCACGTTTCCGCCATCGATCAGGTCGCCGGGGCCCGTGTAGTGTCCCACCAGCCCGCCCCATGTGCGCATGCCCACCAGCGGACCGAGGCCCGACTTGCGGAACAGCCACGGCATGAGATCTCCGCCCGATCCCGCCATTTCGTTGACGATCATCACCTTCGGCCCGAAGATGCCTTCCATGGGAAGAGTGATGTCCTCGCCTTCCCGCATGTCCCACCGGCCCATGATCGGCCGCCGCAAATAGTCGATGATGTAATCGGCAATCTGCCCCCCGCCGTTGAACCGCTCGTCGACCACCACCGCTTCCTTGCCCACCTGGCTGAAGAAGTACCGATTGAAATTCGAGTAGCCGCCGCCGCCGGTGTTGGGCAGGTACACATATCCCACGCGGCCGCCGGTCATCTGTTCCACCTTGCGACGGTTGTCTTCCCCCCACGCCAGGTTGCGCAGCCCGGTATCGTTGGCTACCGGCGCCACCGTAACGTCGCGGGCATTCGCCCCATTCGGATCCGGACCGACCCGAATGACGATCGATTTCGCGGCAGTCTCTTCAAAGAAGCTGTACAAGTTCGCCGGCGGCCGCACATCGCGGCCCTGGGCCGCCAGAAGATACTCGCCCGCCACCACGTTGACGCCCGGCTGCGTGAGCGGCGCTTTCAGATTGGGATTCCAGTTCTCGCCGTTGTAGACGCGCGCGAAACGATAGCGGCCGTTCTCCACGCTGTAATCGGCCCCCAGCAGCCCGCCGCTCACGCGCTTGACATCCGGCCTGTCGCCCCCGCCGATAAACATGTGCCCGACCGTCATCTCGCCCAGCATCTCCTCGAAGAGGTAGTTCAGGTCGTCGCGGCTGGCGATGTTGGCGAGGTACGGCTCGTACTTCTTCTCGATGACCTCCTTGTTGAGGCCGTGCAAGCCGGGGTCGTAAAAGAAATCGCGCTCGTCGCGCCACACCTGGTGGTACATGTGCTCCCACTCCGCGCGCGGATCCACCCAGGCTTCCATCGTGTCGAGCTTCAGCGGCCCGCCGCCTTGCCCGGGTGCGGGCGGCGCCGCCGGCTGCCGGCCGGCCGCGGCGATGAAGTACTGCTGGCCTTGGCGGTAGAGCATCTTCTCGCCGTTGGCGGAAAGAATGAACCCGGCGAGGCCTTCCCGGATCTTGTCGGTCTTGCGGGTCTTCAGGTCGAACATGTGCAAGGTCAGCCCTTCACCGGGTCCGGTCATGGACGGCACCATGGGCGCCTCCAACAGGAACAACGTGCCCGTCTTTCCCGCCGACATCGACACATAATTGCGCGCCGGAATGGGCAGCGCGAGAATTCGCTGGCCGATGTTCTCGAAGTCGATCTTGACTTCAGTGTCCTTTTTTGCGGCTGCATCGGGCTTCTTCTCCTCCGCCGCGGCCGGCTTCTCCTCATCGCTTTCCGGCGCCAGCGGAGATGACTGGTCCTTCGTGAGCACCGCCAGGTACACGCTGCGCGTGACCGGGCGCTGGATGCTCGACATATCCAGCCAGCCGTTGCTCAAGGCGGCATCCGTGCTGGCCGCGAAGTACAGGTACTTGCCCTCTTTGTCGAACTGCGCGTGGGCCGCGTCGCTCATACCGTCGGTCACCTGGAAGGTCTTGCTCTGCTCCAGCGAATAGACAAAAACGGCGTGCAGATGGCTTTTCAGTTTCTTGGTGTAGGCGATCCACTTGCTGTCCGGCGACCACGCCGGATCGAGCGCCGTCGGGCCGGCATAGGTGTCCGTGTCAATCCGCACCGGCGTGCCCTTCTCGAGATCCACATAGGCGACGTTGAGTCTCTTGTCGGTATACGCAATCTTCTTGCTGTCCGGCGACCAGCGGGGCGCATACGGAAAGGCCGGCGGATTTCCCAGCCCGATCCGCCGCGGATCGCCGAGCGCATTCTGCTCGCGGATTTCCAGCGCGTATTCGCCCGAGGCGTCCGAGAAATAGGCGATCGATTTGCCGTCCGGCGACCACGCCGGATCGCGCTCCTCGGCCGCGGGCGTGTTGGTCAGATTGCGGATGTCGCCCTTTTCCGCCGGCACGGTGAAGATCTCGCCGTGGGCCACAAACAGGGCCCGCGCGCCGGTGGGCGAAATCCCAGCAGCGCGTATCTCATTCCCCGCGAGCTTGCGGAAATGCGGCCGGATCTCGGCCAGGTCGCCCGTCAGTTTCACGTTCAGCGCGCGTGTCTTTCGCGTCTTCAGATCGTAATCGCGAGCGCGCCGAACTGCTCGTACACGATGGCGTCCGGGCCCGCGGCGGCCGACTTGAAATCCAGCCCGTCGTTCTTGACCACCTCGGCGACCTGCCTGGATTTCGTGTCGTAGGCGAATAGCGCCACCGGCCCGTTGCGATCCGAGAGAAAGTAGACGGTGTCGCCGACCCACATGGGATTGAAGTCGTTCGAATTGTTGCGCGGGATCTTGACGATGCTCGAATCGGCGAGCGTGGCGATCCAGATGGGCGTGGTCTGGCCGCCGCGATAGCGTTTCCAGGCCCTCTGCCATTGGTCGGTCGGGATGTAAGCGAGCCTGGCGCCATCGGGCGAGTAAGCGCCTGTGACAGCGCGGTCCAGGGGAAGCTGCGTCTCGAATCCGCCTTCGGCCGGCACCGTAAACAGCCGGCTGAAATTCGAGTAACTGCTGCGGCCGGACGAGAAAAGCACCTGCTTTCCGTCGGGCGTCCAGCCGACCGCGCGGTCGGGCGCCGGATGATACGTCAATCGCCTGGGTGTGCCGCCGGATGCGGGAATGACAAACACGTCGATGTTGCCGTCGTATTCGCCGGTGAAGGCGATCTCGGTTCCGTCGGGGGAAAATATGGGGTCCGCTTCCATCCCCACGCCGGTGGTCAGGCGAACCGCATCTCCGCCGTCACGGCTGACGATCCAGAGGTCGTTGGCGAAGCCGAAGACGATTTGAGTCCGGCTGATGGTGGGATGCCGGAGGAGTAACGGCTTGTCGGCCGAGATGGCGATCGAGGCGGCATAAGCCGACCAGGTGAGCAGCAGAGAGGCGAGTAGCTTCATACGGCAAACTCCTGGAAGGATTATACTCAGCAAAGGTGGGGCAGGCAATCCTGCCTGCAGCCGCCTTTTAGGCGGCCTTTTCAGGCGTCGCGAATTCTCGAGCCCGGAACTTGCCGCCCTGGGTTGATGCTGCTCCGGCCTGAACCGTGGCGCAGCCACTCGTGGCTGCCGCGTCGACATTCGTGTCGACGCTTTGGCGGACTGTCCGATTGTTCCAGCTCTTGAGCCGTCATTCGCGAGGAGCCTCGGCGCGCGCCGCCTTACGGAGTCTTCTCGCCGTGCGCGGCCGCGCTCCGCAGGTGCGCATAGAAGCCGAGGTCCGTTCCAGTCAGCAGCTTGGTGGCGAAGATGATCTGCCCGGTGTGCATGGAGAAGTGCTCCACCACGTGGTAGATCGCCTCCATCACCGACACACTGTACCCCTGGATGACAAGCTTGTCGGCCATCCGCGCCGCGGTGACCGCGTGGATCACTGCGGCGGCTTCCTCGACGGTGGCGCGCAGGCGCTCGATCAGCTCGGCGCTCGAAATCCCGCCGCGCGCCGAGAATTCCCGGTCGCGCTCGCGGATGTCGGGGCGGCCTCCCACGCCGGATACGATCCACTGCCGCACATTGCCGCAAAGATGCAGCACCAGGTTGCCCACGGCGTTCTCGTTGTCGCCGCCGCGCGCCCACACCTGCTCCGGCTTCAACATGCCCAGGCAGGTTTCGATACGCCCGGTGTATTGCCGCAACTTGTCGGCGGAATGGTCGAGGAATTCGCGTTGGAGTGCGTGGTCCATATCTGTCAGTATAAAAGGACGGACAGTAAAGAAGGACGCCCGATTTGTGCGTGAACCCATTTCCATCATCGGCGGCGGCCTGGCCGGCACCGAAGCCGCGTGGCAGATCGCGCGCCGCGGCCTGCGCGCGGTGCTCTACGAGATGCGCCCGGCGCGGTCCACGGCGGCGCACCAGACCGATCGGCTGGCCGAGCTGGTGTGCAGCAACTCGCTCAAGAGCGAGTCGGAGTGGACTGCTCCTTGGCTCCTGAAGGAGGAGCTGCGGCGGCTCGATTCGCTGCTCCTCGCGGCCGCACAGAAGGCCCGGGTTCCCGGAGGCCACGCGCTCACCGTGGATCGCGAAGGGTTTTCCGCCGGGGTGACCGCGGCGATCGAATCGGAACCGCTGATCGAGGTCCGGCGCGAAGAGGTGACGGTAATCCCCGAAGACGGCATCGCGATCGTCGCCACGGGTCCGCTGACCAGCGATGCGCTGGCCCGCGAGATCTCGCGGCTGAC
>OMOG01000645.1:0-1093 GCA_900290305.1 Candidatus Sulfopaludibacter sp. SbA4 | reverse complement strand
GAGCTGTTGAAGGGGCAGAGCGTCCCGGCGCACATCGCGGAGGACGAAACGCCGTATTTCGAGGCGTGCCTGCCCATCGAGGAGCTGGCGCGCCGCGGCCGCGATACGCTGCGCTTCGGTCCCATGAAGCCGGTAGGGCTGAGCGATCCGCGCACGGGGAGGCGGCCGTGGGCGGTGGTGCAGCTTCGCCAGGAGAATCTGCGCGCGCGGAGCTTCAACCTGGTGGGCTTTCAGAATCACCTGCGGTTCGGCGAGCAAGCACGCATCCTGCGCATGATCCCGGGCCTCGAACGCGCGGAGTTCCTGCGCTTCGGGCAGATTCACCGCAACACGTACATCAACGCTCCCGCGCTGCTCACCGCGACGCTGCAACTGCGGAGGCGGCCAGACATGCTGTTCGCCGGGCAGATTTCGGGTGTGGAGGGCTACGTGGAAGCCATCGCCACGGGGCTCCTGGCGGGAATCCATGCGTCCACCCTGGCGGTTGGCGGCGAGCCCCAGCCGGTTGCGCGCCAGACCGCCCTGGGGTCGTTGTGCCACTACATTTCGGGGGCCGATCCTTCCCACTACCAGCCGGCCAACATCACCTTCGACCTGCTGCCGCAACTCGATGAGGCCACGCGCCACAGGCTGCGCCACGACAAGAAGGCGCGGCACGCGGAGGTCTGCCGCCGCGCCCTGGAGGCATTGGAACCGTACCGTCATGCCCACGTCTGAGCTGGCCGGACAAATCGAGCGGTACCTCGCGGAGATGGCCCGCACCAGCTCTTCGCCGCACACCCTGGAGGCTTATGGCACCGACCTGCGGCAGTTTCTGGAGTTCCTGTCGCCGCCCGAGACAGCTCCGCCCGAGCCGCAGGCCATCGACCTGCTGACGCTGCGCGAGTGGCTCACTGGGCTCTACCGCGACGAGCTGACCGCGGTCACCATCCGCCGCAAACTGGCGGCGTTGCGCGGACTTTTTCGCTTCATGCTCCGCGAAGGCGTGGTGCGGATCAACGTCGCGCGCCTGGTGCGCACACCCAAGGCGCCGAAGAAGCTGCCGGAAATCATGACCGCGGAGCAGGCCAACACGCTGCTCGACGGCGTGGCA
>OMOG01000554.1 GCA_900290305.1 Candidatus Sulfopaludibacter sp. SbA4 | reverse complement strand
GCTCGCGCGGGGCGAAGACGAGCCGCTCCGGGCCGATGCCCCGTTCTGCCGCCTCGCGCCGCAGATTATCCTCGACGGCGCTGCCGGCAAACCCGAGCCAGAGAACGCTCTGCGGGTTGGCGCGCAACAAACGCATCCAGACACCGAACATCGGCGGCGTAATCTTATAGCTGGTGCTGAAGCAGCAGAATACGAAGGCATCTTCGGGCAGCCCGTAATCGGTGCGCTGGCGCACCTCCTCGGCGGTATCCCAGCGAATCTCGCCCGGCCACCAGCCGCCCGTCAGATGCACGACCTTCTCCGAGTAGAACCCTTGTTGTGAGGACGGCGCAAGGAACGGGTCCAACACGATGTAGTCGATGAACTCGGCGCCCATCGTGCCGAGAAAGCCGAGAAAACTGACCTGGATCGGCGCCGGCCGCGAGACCAGGATTCGCGGCCGGCCGAACCGCGTGTATCCCGTCAGATCGATCAACACGTGGACCGCGTCGGTGTTGATCTGTCGCGCGGCCTCGTCGTTTCCGGCGGCTTCGAGATCGATGAAGCGGTCGAAGGCAGTCTCGATCCGCCGCCGCAGCGCACTGCCATCGTCCGGGCCATACGAGTACCCCAAGACGTCGAACCGCGTCCGATCGTGCCGCTCGATCGTCTCGGCGATCGCATAGGCTACCGGGTGATCGCGAAAGTCCGCCGAGAGATAACCGAGGCGGATTTTGCGCGGCGGGCACGAGCGGTCGTGGGTGAAGCCGGGGGACCGTCCCTGCGCGATTTTCTGGCTCCATTGCTGCCCGCAGAGCAGTTGCTCGGCCGGCGTCGATTGCTGCGCCTGCAGGTTGAACGGCGGAACTAAACCGGGGTGCCGGCGCATGAGGTCCAGCACCTGCGATGTCTCGGCTTCGCGGTGGCGCCAATCGCAAAGCTCCCCGTTCAGATGCGCGACCTGGATCAGCGCCTCCGGATAGTCGGGCTTGAGTGCCAGCGCGCGCTTCAAGGCAGCGATCGCGTCAACCGTGCGGCCGGACTGGGCGAGCGCACTGCCGAGATTTTGGTGCACCTCGGCGAGACCGGAGTTGAGCGATAGCGCCCGTTCATAGTGCTCCAGGGCCTCTGCCGCGCGCCCCTGTTCCTGAAGGGCGATCGCGAAATTATTGTGCACTTCGGGCCAGTCCGGCTTCAGCCGCAGGGCCTGCTCGTAATGCGAGATGGCCGGCGCCAGCCTGCCTTCCTCGCGCAGTGCGTTGCCAAGATTATTGTGGGCCTCGGCGAGTTCCGGCTTCAACACCAATGCCCGCTCGCATGCTGTAACTGCCTCGCCCAGGCGCCCCATCCGCCGCAGTGCTTCGCCCTGATTGCTGTGGGCTTCGGCCAGATCCGGACTGATGGCAAGCGCGCGCTCGTAGCTTGCCGCCGCATCGGACACCGCCCCTTCGCCGAGCAGCGCGTTCCCCAAGGCAATGTGGGTCCAGGCCTCCCCGGGTGCCAGCGCTGCCGCGCGCCGGTAGTGCCCGATCGCCTCCGCCACCTCGCCTTGCCCGGCGAGCGTCCGGGCAAGATCGGCCTGCGCGGCGGCGTCGAGAGGCCGCAACCGTGCCGCCCGGCGATAGCAAATCGCCGCCCCCACCCAATCGCCCCGCTGCTCCAGCAATCGGCCGAGTTGCCGGTCCGCCACACGGCTGTCGGGATCGAGGGCGATCGCCCGGCGAAAGAGCGCCAGCGCTTCCTCCGGGCGGCCCCGCTGATGGCAGAGCGCCGCCAGCCCCTGGATCGCATCCACGTTGTCCGGGTGCTGGTCCAAGACCGCCCGGTAGAGCGACTCCGCCTCCCTCAAGCGCCCGGCACGGTAATGCTCGGCTGCCGCTGCAACAGCCGATCGGTTCTTTCTCGACATGTGAGCCCTGGCTTGCGCCGCACCCCGATGGCCGCCCGGTCCGCGCGCTAAGAACCGTACTTGAGCTGGCCCACCAACGATGCCTTTATGTTGGTTCCCGTGCCGTTGAGACCCGAAGGGGTAACCATATTCACGCTGCCGATCCCGTCGGCGTTCGCAACCGTGCCGGTAGATGCTGCATCTGAGACATAGCTTCCGGTGAATACCAGTTGAGCCGCGCTACTGCCCACCTGACAAACCTGCCCCACGATATCCAGAACCAAGGTCGAGGACGCGTCAATCGCGATCGACATCACTCCGCTCGCGGGATAGCATGCGCCAGGACCGTTGTCATGCATGTCTCTGGTAGCCGGGCGCGTGTAGTAGATCGTCTCCGTCAGGGTGAACGGCAGGTTCGGCGGCGGTTGGCCCTGCGATGCACTCTGGAAGGACGTCTGGATTGTCGCCCCGGTGCCCGTCCCCGCGCCGCCGGCCGATGAGATCGCAAGCGCACATACATGCGAAAGATCGCAAGCCTCATTGGAGTCCGGCTGACTGGCATTGCTGAGCGTGCCGTATGCCCACGCTTCGATTACCGCGCCCGAGGTTCTCCGTGCACCTAAGACTTGATCGCCCGACGCCCGACTCGGAGTCGGAAAACTTACCGCGCCGGCCACCACAACACCCATCAGGACCCGGCCAACGCGGCGGCGCGCGACGCGAGCCGGCGCAGAGTGCCTGGACGTATTCCACCACCGTTTCATAATGTTTCCCTCCTACTGCTTCAATCGGGATTTCCGCTTTGGCGGATTGTATTCCGGCCACGCTTTGGCTGTCAAGACTGCGGTCGTGTCATGTGTGGTGTCAGGTACGTTTCGGCGGCTACGCCGCTTGCAAGAAAATCCCAGGGCGAGGCGCGGCTAAGTCCGTTCCGCCTCGGCCAAGCGCCCGGCGCGGTAATGCTCGGCTGCCGCTGCAACAGGCGATCGGTTCTTTCTCGACATGTGAGCCCTGGCTCTGAGCTACACCACCGCGCCGCGATGCCGGCCGGTCCGCGCGCTAAGACCCGTACTTGAGCTGGCCCACCAACGATGCCTTTATGTTGGTTCCCGTGCCGTTGAGACCTGAGGGGTTATTGATATTCACGGTGCCGATCCCGTCGGCGTTCGCGACCGTGCCGGTGGAGGCCGCATCTGAGACATAGCTGCCGGTGAATATCATTTGAGCCGTGCTGCTGCCCACCTGACAAACCTGCCCCACTATATCCAGAACCAAGGTCGAGGACGCGTCAATCGCGATCGACATCACTCCGCTCGCGGGATAGCACGCGCCGGCAACGTTGCCGCCGTGAACGTTCCTGGTAGCCGGGTGCCCGTATTCGATCGTCTCCGTCAGGGTGAACGGCAGGTTCGGCGGCGGTTGGCCCTGCGATGCACTCTGGAAGGACGTCTGGATTGTGGTCCCGGTGCCCGTCCCCGAGCCGCCGGCCGAGGAGATCGCAAGCGCACACACATGATCGAGATCGCACGCCTCCTGGGAGCCCGGCTGCGTCGCATTGCTGAGCGTGCCGTATGCCCACGCTTCGATGACCGCGCCCCCCGTTCTCGGCTCTCTCGGACTTTTAACCTGATCGAGCGGACTCGCAATCGGAAGACTCACCGCGCCGGCCATCACAACACGCATCATGACCCGGCCAACTCGACGGCGCATGACGCGAGCCGACGCAGGGTGCCCGGGCGTATTCCACCACCGTTTCATAAGTTCCCTCCTCGTGTTTCAATCGGGATTTCCGCTTTGGCGGATTGTATTCCGGCCACGGTTTGGCTGTCAAGACTGCGGTCGTCTCATGTGTGGTGTCAGGTACGGTTTCGGCGGCTAAGTACACCGTTTCTCAAACACGCTCGCGTATTCCGGGAAGACCCCTTCCTCACGGTGTGCCCTCTGGGCCGGACACTTTCCAGAAACACTGGACAACCCACTGATTCTGAGGCTGCTTGTGGGGCAGGCGCTTTCGCCTGCCAACCATTCGTGGGGCAGGATTTTATCCTGCAGGCCGATTTGCAATCGGCCCCGCTTCGAGTCGCAAAGTTTCTGCCGTCAGAGACGCTCCGAAAGGATCGTCCCCCCCTCGTGTCGACGCTCGCTCGCCGCCTGAAAAATACATTTATGAAATGACCGGCTAAGTCAGTTACTCACGCCCACGGGTTGCTGGTCTTCCAGAAACTGCAGCAACCTCGATCGTACGGTCCGGATGTGTTCCCGCATCAGGCGTTCGGCGGCGTCGGCGGCGCCCTCCTCGAGAGCCTTGACGATGGCATCGTGGTAATCCGGGGCCGTGCTGCTCGAAAGGTCGTAGGTCTTGCGGCGCGAGAGCCAGATCTGGTTCTGGATGTTGCCCAGCACGGAGCAGAGATACTGGTTGCCCGTGGCTTGGGCCAGCAGGGCGTGGAACCGCACGTCCTCCTCAATATAATGAGGCTTGTCGTTAGCCTTGAGCAGCGAGCGCTGCCGCCGGACGCTCTGGCGAAGCTCCGCCAGCAGGATCTGCGTGACCGTGGCGGTGCGGACCACGTGCGCTTCCAGCGCCTCGCGAGTATCGTAGAGCTCGTTGATCTCGACGGGCGTGAGCCGCCGCAGGTAGGCGCCTTTGCGCGGCTCGATGCGAATCAGACCTTCGGCTTCCAGACGGTTCAACGCCTCGCGCACCGGGGACTTGCTGATGCCCAGTTGGTTGGAGAGGAAGTCCTCGGTCAACCGTGACGCCTCGTCGAGGCGGCCCTGCAGGATGTATTCCCGGATATTGTTATAGGCCAGCGTGGTGAGATTGCTGGGTATATCGATTCTCTTCATTCCGCTTTCCTCACAGCGTACAATTCAAGATCCTAAATTGCCAGCCGCCGGAAACCTCCGCCCATCAGCGCCAGGCACGAAACCCCTGCGGCGGCCAGCAGCCCCGCGATGACAAATACCGGAGCGAACGACAGCTTGTCTACCAGGTAGCCGGTGAGCAGGGGAAACAGAAGCCCGCTGATTCCTCCGGCGATGCCGGTGAGGCCGGTCACCCTTCCCACCGCGCCTTCCGGAAAGATATCGGAAATGGCCGCGAACATGTTCGCGGAGAGCGCCGTATGCCCGAGCATCACCAGGCAAATCAGCCCGATGGCGGTCGCGGCGGAGGGCGCCAGCGTCACGCACACGCTCAGCGCGCAACACGCGGCGCCGGCCCACATGGTGCCCAAGCGCGCCGCCGAGAGACTGACCCCGCGGCGCATCAGGTAGCCGGCGATCCATCCGCCTCCAACGCTGCCTAAGTCGCCGAACAGGTACGGAATCCAGGTGAACATCCCGATGGCTGCCAGGCTCAGCCCGCGGACCTGATACAGATATGCCGGCATCCAAAACCAGTAGAACTGAATCACCGGGCCGACCAGCAGCCGGCAGAGAATCAGGCCCCAAGCCGGCCGGTGGCGCAGAAGCTCGCGGTTGGCCGGCGGCGGCCCCACCCGCGGCAGGCCGGCGCGGATGTACTCCCGCTCCTCCTGGCTCACGCGGGGGTGGCGGTCCAGCGGCCGGTAAGTGCGCCGCCACAGGATCACCCACAGGAAGCCCAGAAAGCTGGGGCCCAGAAACGCCATGCGCCATCCGTAATGCAGGGTGATATAGACAATGAGCGGTGGAGTGATCAGGGACCCGATCATCGAGCCGGCGTTGAACACGCCCACGGCGAAGGCGCGCTCCTGCGCCGGAAACCACTCCGCAACCACTTTCATCCC
The DNA here is from genome assembly GCA_900290305.1 of Candidatus Sulfopaludibacter sp. SbA4. GTDB lineage: Bacteria > Acidobacteriota > Terriglobia > Bryobacterales > Bryobacteraceae > OMOG01. Next base: position 3,248 of record OMOG01000554.1, on the reverse strand, counting down.
GCCCGAGAAATTCCCGCATTCCCCGGTGCCCATCCAGAACCGCACGGCCGAAAACTGAAACACCGTACGCGCGAAGGTGTGCAGCGCGGCCGCCAGCGACCACCACACCACCGAGAAGGAGAATCCGTTGCGCACGCCGATGCGGTCCATCAGCCATCCCACCGGAAACTCGCCCAGCATCATGCCGAACATGAAGGCCGAGACAATGCGGCCGTAGTCGGTATTGGTGAGATGCAGTTGCTCGCGCAGCACCGGCGCCACCACCGACAGCGTCTGCCGGTGGACGAAGTTGACGACCGTCACCAGGAACAGAAGCGCGAGTATCCGCCAGCGGTACTGCCGCGACGCGGCAGGCAGCACGCCCCGGTCGGGCGCGATGCCGCTGCTGGGAGACGTCATGCTTTCCTAACATATCAAATTTTAGATGTTATAATCTGGCCGGTATGCAACTTTTCATCGACACCGCAAAAGTGGACGAGATCCGGACCGCCGCCGGTTGGGGCATCCTGGACGGGGTCACGACCAACCCCACGCACATCGCCGCCACCGGCCGCCTGTTCGAAGACGTACTGCGCGAGATCTTCTCGATCGTCGACGGCCCTATCAGCGTGGAGACCGTCAGCCTGGACGCCGAAGCCATCGTGGCCGAGGGCCGCGCCATCGCGCAGTTCCATCGCAATGCCGTGGTCAAGGTGCCGGTCATGATTGAGGGACTCAAAGCCGTCAAGCAACTTTCCTCCGAAGGCATACGCACCAACGTCACCCTCTGCTTCAGCGCGACGCAGGCCTTTCTGGCGGCCAAGGCGGGCGCCACGTACATCAGCCCGTTCCTCCACCGCAAGGAATTGGCGGGCGAGGACGGCCTGTTGCTCGTCCGTCAGATCCGCGCCATCTACGACCGCTACGGATACAAAACCAAGGTGCTGGCGGCCAGCATCCGCACGGTGAAGGAGGTGCTCGACTGCCTGCTGGCGGGCGCCGACGTGGCCACCATGCCGTTCGACATGCTTGAGGCGCTTTACAAGCACTCCATGACCGATGCCGGTTTGGCCATGTTTCTGGACGATTGGAAAAAAGTGCCGCCGGCGAAACTCTTCACCGAGGCCCACGCCGGGGTCCGCTGATAACTAGTAACAGAGCCGCGACCGTCACTCGCCCTTGGCGAGCAAGGGAGTGGTCACCGGGGTACCGACTTTCTCGAGATCATTAATCCGCGCCCCCCCCCTGCTATGATACTTAGTATATTAGGAGCTGATATGGACAGCCAAGCTAACAGACGCTCGTTCCTGGTCACAGCGGGGGCCTCCGTACTCGCTGCCGGCGCCTCGGCGCTCGACGCGCAGACCGAAAAGCCCATCCGGATCGCGATTATCGGAACCGGAACCCGTAGTTGGGCCCACCTGGCAATTCTCAAGACTTTGCCGCAATTTCAGGTGGTGGCGCTGGCCGACCCCACTCCCCAGAATCTCGACCGTGGAGCCAGCCTGGCCCCCGGAGCGAAGACCTATTCCGACTACCGCAAACTGCTCGCCGAAAGGAACGACATCGACGCCGTCATCGTCATCACTCCGAGTTTTCTGCACGCCGAGGTGACCATCGCGGCCCTGGACCGCGGGCTTCCGGTCTTGTGCGAGAAGCCCATGGCCACCAAGGTGGAAGACGCCAACCGCATGATCGAAGCCTCTCGAAAATCGGGAAAACTTCTGTATATCGGTTTCCAGAAGCGCCTGGTTCCCACCACCGCCAAGATGCGCGAGTTGATTGCCGCCGGGGAAATCGGCGCCATTCAGTTCGTCAGCGGCAACCTCTTCCGCGGTGACTGGAACCCGGCGAGTTGGAAGTACACCGACCCGAAGACCGGTGTGGCGACCAACTGGCGATACCTCACCTTCACCGAGGGAAGCGCGCTTCTGGAGGACGGCATTCACGAGATGGATACGCTCAACTGGATGATCGCGAGCCCCGTAGTCCGCGTGACGGCCGCGGGCGGCAACAACGTTTTCAAACAGCGCGAGACCATAGACAATGCCGCCCTGATCGTCGAATACGAAAGTGGGGTGAAGCTCAGCTTCGACTTCTGCCTGTTTGCGGCGAATGCCGGGCCGGGGAGCCGCCGCATGGTCATCATCGGCAGCGAGGGCGTGATGCAGCCCGAAAACGGCCGGGTGGCGATTCGCGGCCGCTCCGGTTCGGCCGTGCGCTACGTCGACGTCGTCGACAATACGCCCAAGGAAGCCACCGCCACCCAGGTCGGGTCGGCGCAGGATCCCGAAACCTATAAGCAGTACCTGGCGTTTGAGCAGAGCCTGCGCACCGGCCGGCCGCCCGCAGTGAGTCCGGAGGATGGCAAGACCGCGATCAAGCTCATGCTGCTCGCCGAGAAGTCTCTGCGCACGCACCGCATCATGACCTGGAACGATCTGCCCGCATAACGACAACCATGCACCGTCGACAGTTTTTGCTTTCGTCGCTCGCAGCCGCCGCCGGCGTGGCTGCAAAGCCCGGCGCTGCCGCCGCCGCCCTGAAGTTCGGTCACCGTCAAGCCAACATGGTCGACGAGCCGGGTCCCGCTGTGTTCGATCTGGCGAAGCAGATTCGCGGCCTCTCGGGCGTGGAATTGCAGGTGTTTTTCAAGGGCACGACGCTTTGGGACCAGGACAACCTGGCAGCGTATCGGCGCGCGGCGGATCGGACGGGCTTGACGATCCCCTCGGTTGCGGGAGTCTGGCCGCCGGGAGCCTCGCTCCTTCAGCCCACGGCGGAAGAACACCTGCGCAAGGCCATCCGGGTCGCGGAATCGCTGCATGCCACCACTATCCTGGCGGCGTGCTTCGAACAGAATTGCCCCCAGATGGATAGGGAACAATCCTATGGGCCGGTGGTGGCTCTCCTGCAAAAGGTATCCGGCGCGGCCCGCGATGCCGGTGTCACCATCGGTATGGAAACTTCAAATGCGCCCGCCGACGACCGCAAGCTCATCGACTTGGTGGACCGTCCCAGTGTGAAGGTCTATTACGACCTCGACAATGTGGAACGGTACGCTCATACCGGGGAAGCCGTGCCCGGCATTGCGGTGTTGAAGAGCCGCATTCGGCAGGTCCATCTCAAGAACGAAGACCGGCTCCTGGAGCAGCCCGGCCGCCTCAACTGGGGCGATGCCGCAAAAGCGCTGGCCGCCATCGGCTACACCGGATGGCTGGTGTTCGAGACCTCGCATTCCGGGCCACAGCAGTGTATCGAGGCTACCC
>OMOG01000555.1 GCA_900290305.1 Candidatus Sulfopaludibacter sp. SbA4 | reverse complement strand
GAGCGGTGTTCCCGTCCGCCGAAAGCGCCACGCCGTTGCCCTGCCACGACAGGCCTACATAATTCGTGCCCACCAGTTTGGGGCCTTGCTGGCTCCACGTGCCGGTGTTGTCGCGGGTGTACACCCAGGCCGCGCCGAGGCCTTGCGCGTCCACGGCGCCGCCCACGAGGGCGGTATTCCCGTCGGACGAGAGCGCCACGGCAAATCCTTGCTCGGAGGCGCCGACGGAGTCGTTACCGGTGAGCTTGCCGCCTTGCTGGCTCCACGTGCCGCTGCTGCGCACGAAGATGGATGAAGATCCCACGCCGCCATTGTCGAAGCGTGAGCCCACCATCAACGTGTTCCCGTCGGACGAAAACGCCACGGCGCAGCCCACCACCGGCGAAAGCTCCTGGGGTGTTCCCGCGCAGCCGGTCACGGAGAGTTTGCTGCCTTGTTGAGTCCAGGCTCCGTTGCTGCGGGTGAAGATCCAAACGGCGTTCTCGGCGTTCGCGCCCACCGCGGCGGTGGCGCCATCGCGGGACAACGCCACGGAAGAGCCCTGGCCTGCCGCGGCGCTCAATGCGCCGGTGCCGACGAGCTTGTTTCCTTGCTGGGAGTACTGCGCGTATACGGGGGCAACGAAAGCTGCCGTCAGAAGGACGAAAATGGCGTAAGTGGATTTATGTGCGTTCATGTCGGGAAGACCAACACCCCAGTTATAAAGCGGCGGGGGGCCACCAGACAAGGTTGAAACCGTCCGAATTGTGTTAACTCACCATACCGAATTGTTAAACCTTGCGCGCCGGGGAAAGCCGTTCAGCGCGCAACCAGGCGAACCGGGCCGAGCAGACCGGAAACCGGGGGAGCGCCGCCGCGGCCCCGTCCGCCGGCCGGAGCGGCGCCAGGGCCTCCACGGCCTCCCGGCGTGGCGCGCACTTCCACTTCGAGCTCATTGGCGCCGGCGTGCAAGGCGCTGGTGACGTCCCAGCGATACGGTTGCCAGGCGTGCGCTTCCAATTCCTTCCCGTTCAGTTTCACCTTCGCGTAGTCGTGGACGTCGGCGATTTCCAGAAACACCCGCTTCGCAGCCGGCGCCGCGCCGGCCGTGAACTGCTTGCGATATGTCGCCGGACCCGCGAACGACGCCGTGCCCAAATCCTCCCACGATTTCAGGGGCGTGGTCACCTGCTTGCCGTTCAGCTCCAACGCCCAATCTCCGCTCAACTCCGCCACGGTATTGCCGGACGCGAAGGACGGTTCCGCGGCGGCAGTTCCACTGGGAAGCGGTCCCACCACCACGACTTTCGTTTCATACGGCCCCAGCACCAGCGGCAAGCGCACCCCATCGCTCTCCGCAGTGGCGCCGGAGAGCGGATGAATCTCGCCCGTCGCCAGGTCCCAAGCCTGTGCCTGGCCGTGGCCCGCGATGGTTGCCATGCGCGACTCCGCCTTGTTGCTCTCGTTGAAGAAGAAGTACATTTCACCATCGCGCCAGGCGCGGTGCGTGTAGGTCAATCGCGGGAATTCGGCATCCAATTTCACGTCCGGCTTGGGAAGCGCCGCGATCACGCGCGGCGTGATGTCTCCCGAAGGCTCGACCAGCGCGGCGAAGCTCAAATCTGGAACGTCTTTAGCATTCATGAACGTTTTGTCCACGATCAGTCCGGGCGTCTTGCCCACGAAAATCGCCTTGCCGCCCGCCTTGACGAAGGCCTGCAGACGCTCCAGGCCGGTGCGCGTGATTACCGTCATCGAGGGAAACACGATGGCCTTGTAAACCTGCCCGCTCAGATTTTTGAAGCCGCCGTTCTCGATCGCGGCCACCGAACTGAGTGACTGCTCGTCGAAGTAATCCCAATCCACCTGGTGCTCGAGCAACTGCCAGCCGAGTTTGGTGGTGCTGCGGTCGGCCTCCTGGTCGCCCATCCAGATGCTGTTGCCGGGATGGTACAGACCTACCTGCGCGGCCGGACGGCCGATGGCCATCAAATAGCCTCCGCGGTTGGCGTACCATGCCAGCATCGGCGCCTGCGGTGGAATTACGGGCGGCGTGGCTGGCACGGACGGATCGCCGCCGCCGCGCAACACGGGAACGCGGATCTGCAGCGCGTTGACTCCCCTCACCAGTTGAAAATCCATCTCGAACTTACCGTCGATGCCCACTCCGCCGCCTTCTTCGGCCCACACCTTCGGCTTGCCGAATAAGTGCGCCGCCGAAGAGGCCAGCTTGGGGAAGTTGTTATTCACGTTCCAGGTTCCATCCGGAGTGTGAATCGCGGCCGGAACAAGCTGGCTCAGGTTATCGATTCCGGGCACCTCGACTTCGCGGTTGTCGCGGAAGTAATCGCCTTCACTGCGCTCCAGCGCGATCATGGTCTCTTCGTGGTTCAGGTGCACCAGGTATTCCACGTGGTACTTTTTGCACCACGCGGCCTGCTCTGCGAAGAAGCTGTTTTGGAAGATGCCGCTCCACACGTCGCAGTAGTCGGCCCGGGCGCGCCGCGTCTCTTCGTTCGGCTCCATTCCCCGGCCGGCGAAGAACGCCGGGATGTAGGGCTTCAGATCATAACCTTTGCGCTTCTGGAACTCGTCCAGCAGTTTGGGAGTCCACGGAATAGAGCTGCTGTAGTCCGGCTCATCGCCGAAGAATCCCAGCACGATTTTGCCGAATTGATCGCCCACCGCCTGCCGGTAGGTTTCGTGAGTGATCTTCAGGAAGGCGCGGGTGGCCTCCGGATCCAGGTAGTCGATGAGGGAATAGAGGGCATCCTTGGCGCGGGTGCCGTCCTCGCGATTGAAGTTGCGGGTCGGCGAACTGACATAGATGTGCCGCACGAAAACCACTTCCCAGGAAAGGCGCGGCTCGTTGGGGGTCGAGCCCTGCGCCGGCACGGTCCACTCGAGCTGGCCGTCCGGAGGAACCGGAATGGGAATCACGCCCTGTATCTGTTGGCCGGTGGACGTTTTGGTGGCGAAGATCGCCAGCGTGTCGGAAGGCGCCGGCATGGTGAGCGTCTGGCCGGGCACCACGTGCACCCGGATATCGGCGACCATGCCCTGCATGCCGAGTTGCGGATATTGCCGGCTGATATTGCCGCCGGCAAACCCGCTGGGGTAGTCGGATTCGTCCTGGATCCACAGCCGCATGCCGCGCTTGGCCGCTTCCTGGACCGTGAACTTCACCTGGTCCATGTGCTCCGGCGAGAGGTATTTGGGCGCGCCGCGTCCCGGCGACAGATTCACGACGAAGATGCCATTAGCGGCCAGCCGGTCGAAATCGCGGACGATCCTGGCGCGCACTTCCTGGGGGTCGGCGCCGTTCCAACTGGCAAACGGCTGGATGGCGCCGTACTCGTGCGGCGGCGTCTTGAAATTCGCGGCGACCTCGCGCAGCGGCGGAACGGTGACCTGCTGCCAGGGACGCTGCGCCAGCAACGCGGCGGCCAGTAGGGGGAAGAGAAGCAGTTTCATGTCCTAAATCTGCCTTCAGTCCAACAGTATACCCGGGCGAAGATCTTTCCGGCGCCGGATTCCATTTTCTGTGTAATGTTTCACTTCTTGTGGCCGCTGCGCGAGAGGATTGACTCGAATGAAACGGTGTGACAGCTTCCAGCCAATTGTTGGAGGGGCTGCCAAACAGACGGCCTGGTGGACTCGAGAGCGGCCAGGACGCCGAATCGACGTTCTGGCGCGGCGGCTTTACCGTCCGGAGCGGGACATGTCACGGAACAACTTCTTGACGATTGCCGCAGCCGCTTTGGCGGGACCATGGGGCCGCAGCCGCCCAAAGAACAGCGCGTAATCGTCCGCTTCGCCAAACCATACCTGCCGGCCGCCATCGGACGCCACGATCTTGACTTGAATGTAGTGGCCCGGCGACATCAAGTGCGAGCCCAAGCCCTGGTAAAGGCTCGTCATCAAGAAATCGGCTTCCTCCGCGGTCGCAACCACCTCGACCGGCAGGCCGCATCTGCGAATCTCGGCCGCAACGAACCGGTCGAGGCCCCATTCCATGGGCGCGACGTAGAGTTTGGCGCCCCGCGGCACGCCCCCGGATGCCGGCCGTTGGGCTTCCAACCGGCCCACCACGGCGAGGCACATCACGAGAGCCGCCAACAGATGCAGAGTAAGGCGTCCCATTACCTGAAGTCTAGCACCGAACCTCTTCCGATTCCAGAGATTCTTGAGGTGCCCGAACCGGCGCATTTGCGGGGATATAGCGGTCGAAACCCTAAGGCGCCCCACTGATCCCGAGCCGCCTGGTCGAACCGCTGCACCCGCTGAGGACGCCCCGGGGGGGACCGTCTGGCGCCTCTCGGAAAGAGTTGCACCACGAAATTGGCCGGTGGCCGCCGACAGGCCGGTTTCACGGCCTCACTCGCTCCGCAAGGAGTGCTACACTCCACGTGGGTTCAAATCAAGGAGGGCTGGAAGCCCATGCCGACGAACGCTTCTTTAATCCTGCAGTCCTTGGCCTTCGCAACTCTGCTCGCACAGACGGCAGCGGCCCAGAAGGCGGCGGTCCCGCCGGTGACGCCGCCCCGCGGTCCCTTTACCTGCACCGAACTGATTGGTCTTTACTCCAGCGGCGAGTGGTGGGATGGAGGTTTTCACGATGGCCTGGGCGATCTCAAGTCCAGATGGCAGGGGCGATTCTCCCATTACGGTTACACATACGAATACGCCAAACCTGACAGCTATGCGTGGAGCCCGACCAACGTCGGCGGGGTGAATAATGTCCGACTGACCGTCCCTTGCGCCCAAAACGGGGACGCGCCGGACCGGATTGTCTATCAGGCATGGTCCTGGGAGCTGACCTCCGAAAAGGCCTGGGTAGATAGTCTGGAGGCCACGCTGGCGACCATTCTCGCCAAACGTCCCAGCGCAAAGCGAATCGACATCATGACCATCATTCGTTGTCCGAAGAACGGATGGTGCCATTCCGACAAACCCCCGCTTGGTCCCGACACCGACCACGACGCCAAAAAGCAGGACTGTCATGTTCCCGAGTATGTGGACTCGGCTCTGGCAAAAGTGGCGGCGAACCATCCGGACCTGGTCTCCCTCACGCCTAAGTTCGAAGCCGTGAGTTGCGCAGCGCGGATCGACGGGATCCACCTGCACGAACAGAACGGACCGGCGGCCGCCTTCATCGCGGCGTACTACAAGGCCATGCCCTGACTTGGCCGCCGAAGCAGGCGGCGCACCACTGCCTCTACAGCGTTGAGCAATGCCCACTTGGACAGGCGCGCCACTCCGCAGAGTTCCGGCAGTGGTGGCCTAAACTGAGACTTGAGCCAAGGATTGAACCATGTAGAGCGCTTTCGGGCGCTCATGAATTTCCAGCCGGTGGACCGCCTGCCTCGATGGGAATGGGCGATGTGGTGGGACCTCACCATCGAGCGCTGGCGCCGCGAGGGCTTGCCGGCAGAATTGAACGATGTTTTCGAGATCTCCCAACACTTTGGCCTGGACCCCTACAAGCAGTTCTGGTTCAGCACCACCGATCCGACCATCGAGGCGGTCCAGCACCACGTCGCGGGCACCGTCTCCACCATGGATGACTACCTGCGCATCCGGCCCTCGCTATATCCCGACCACAGCTCCGCGATCTCAGCCATGCAACCCTGGGCAAAAAGACAGGCGGAAGGCGAAGCCGTAGTATGGACCACGCTGGAAGGGTTCTTCTGGTTTCCGCGCACACTGCTGGGCTTTGAGAAGCTGATGCTGGCGTACTACATCAGCCGGAACTGATTCACCAGATCAACCAGGATCTGCTGGAGTTCAACTTGCGCCTGTTGGAACAAATCGGCCGAACCTGCGTTCCGACGTTCACCACCATCGCCGAGGACATGTCCTACAACCATGGGCCCATGGTGTCCCGCCGCATCTGCGATCAGTTCCTGACTCCCTATTACGTCCGTTTGCTGGAGCGGGTCAAGGACATGAATGTAATCACCGTCGTGGACACCGACGGCGATGTGACGAAGCTCGTGCCGTGGCTTCAATCCGTCGGGGTCGAAGGCGTGCTGCCGCTCGAACGGCAGGCCAGGGTCGATGGCATGGTGCTGCGTGAGTTGTATCCCACGCTGAGGATGGTGGGCCACTACAACAAGCGGGTGATGCACCTGGGGGAGGACGCCATGCGAAAGGAGTTCGAGCGGTTGATGCCGTTGATGTGGACGGGTGGGTTTCTTCCAAGCGTCGACCACCAGACGCCACCGGAAGTTTCACTGGATGACTATTGGTTGTTCTTGCGATTGCTGGAGCAGTATACGGCCCCGTGATCGGGTTTCGCACTGGTCGACAGCCTTCAGCCGATCGCGAAGCGCGTTCCGAAGTCTGCCGCACCGCTTTCGCCGGCCACCGGGAGTGGCCTGTAATCCGGGCGTTCAGGACATGCCGAGGGCCAGGAAGCAGTTCCCCGGACGATCCTGCGGCTGGAATCCGACCGTAGTCCATGCACCGCACAGTATATAGGGTTCGTGAGATGTGAGCCGTTC
>OMOG01000781.1:3180-35138 GCA_900290305.1 Candidatus Sulfopaludibacter sp. SbA4 | reverse complement strand
GAAAAGTGTCCGGGAACAGCCGCGTCTCGATTCGGAGCGCGTTCACCGTTATACCCATACTAGTGTTCTGGGTCAGAAGTTCTGTACCAAGCCGCCGAGCATAGCTGGTCCGCAAAGGACAACCCGAGTCGGCCTGAACTGGCAGATGATCCATTATTTGCTGGACTTTTTCCTGAAAGTATGCGATTTTACCTTGGACGGGCGCGAAAAGTCCTTTCTCGTACCTGTCTCAACCGATGCCGAGCGCCCCGAAGATCGAGTTGGCCGAGCAACAGCGGGAGGAACTGGAGCGTCGCATGGGCAGTCGCGCGGGGGCGGCGCGGGCGATGGAACGGGCGAAGATCATCCTGTGGTCGGCGGCGGGCCGGGCCACAACGGAGATTGCGGAGCACCTGGGGGTCGTGCGGCAGACGGTGCGGCGCTGGGAAAAGCGTTTTCTGCAAGCAGGGATCCAGGGGTTGGAAGACGCGCCCCGGACGGGACGGCCCGCCGTCATTGGGCCTGAGAAGATCCAGCAGATCGTCCGCAAGACCACCCAGGAAACTCCTCCCGACGCCACGCATTGGAGTACGCGGAGTTTGGCCATCGTGGTGGAGGTGAGTGCGTCCTCGGTGAGCCGGATCTGGCGGAAGTTGCGGTTGAAACCGCATCGCGTGAGGACGTTCAAGTTGAGCAACGACCCGCAGTTCGCCGAGAAGGTGGAAGATGTGGTGAACCTGTACTTGCACCCACCTGCGGACTCCGTGGTATGGTCGGCGGACGAACAGTGTCAGATCCAGGCGCTGACCCGCACGCAGGCCAGCCTGCCTTGCGCGCCCGGCCACTGTGCCACCAAAACGCACGATTACAAACGCCAGGGAACGACCACTCTGTTCGCGGCCATGAATATGGGCAGCGGAGAGGTCGTGCGTACGTTTGATCCGCAGCACCGGCATCAAGAGTGGATTCAGTTCTTGGGCCTGATTGAAAAAAACACCCCGCCCGACAAGCAGATCCACCTCATCATCGACAACTATTCGGCGCACAAACACGCCGCTGTGCGTCAATGGCTGAGCGAGCATCCACGGTTCCACATCCACTACACTCCCACCAGCGGTTCGTGGCTCAATCAGGTGGAGCGCCTGTTTGGGGAAGTGACCGAGAAGTGTCTGCGGCACAGATCCGCGGAAACGGTTGCGGCATTGGAACAAGACATTGGTCAGTACTTGGATCGGCGGAATGAGAACCCCAAGGTATTTCACTGGAGAGCCTCGGCGATCGACATTCTGCGCAAAGTGCAGCGCGCTTGGAAGACCTTCCACGAGCGCTATGGAGCCCAGAAGCCCTCCGCCGCCCTGGCCAGTATCGAACGCCGTCTCGCCATGCCCGACGCCGCGGCGGCACCGACTTGACAGGGCAGGCGAGGAGAGGCAAAAAAACAGGCCCGCACATCACCACATCACCACTCGAGGAGTCGCATCCGCGAGGCACCGCTCCACCACATTGCCCCATCCACCAGACTCGGCTAACGAGTTCGAAGCAACACGCCTACGTTCGGCCAGCGGTTCAATCCACCCATCACTCGATATAGATCGGGGCCCGCAGCCAAGGCAACCTGCAAGGCCTCCCGTGATGTTAACGGACTTCTGACCCAGAACACTAGCTAGGGCTCATATCGACGTCGTGCCTTTTTCTCAACGCTGCTACGTGGACCGCTCTTAAGAATCTGGCGCCGGGCTATCCGACGCAACCGCACCTGCTGACGGATGGCACGGTCATCTGGCAGAATGTCAACACCCCGAACAATATGCGGCTGACTCCCGATGCGCAAGGGAGCTACATCAATGGCACCTGGTCAACGGACATCGCTCCCATGACAACCACGCGGCGAGCCTACCCATCCAACATGCTGCCGAGCGGCAAACTGCTTCTGCTGGGCGGTGAATTCATCGGGGGTTCGGTGGTAGCGGCGAGGATCGGGACCGGCGAGATCTATGATTCCGTGGCGAACACGTGGACGCCCATCGCCGAGCCGCCGCCGGTGCCCAACTGCCCATTCGTCGTTGCGTATAACGGAGTCCTTGTTAAGGGCTCTCCGGTGGTTACCGGCATGGATCCGCCGGGGACCGCGGGCTTTCAAGTTGGCTGGACCGTTACGGGTAAGGGCATTCCCACGAATACAACGATTCTGAGCGTGGATTCCGCAAGCCAGATCACGTTGAGCCAAAATGCCACCCAATCAGGCCCTTTCCAACTGACCCTGACCACCACGACTACGGGAAACATCGTTGCCGGGTCCAGGATCGTCACCGGGCTGCCGAATACCGCAGGCTATTTCCGGGTATCGACCGTGAGCGGGAGCGGGATCCCAGCGGGAGCCCTCATCACCAGCGTGGACTCTTCCAGTCAAATCCACATCAGCCTGGCCGCAACCAGCACGGCCAACGGGGTTGCCCTCGCGATCGGCCTTCAATATGAACCCCCTATTTGTATTGGCGACGATCCTACGATGCTCTTGCCCAACGGAAAGGTATTGGTGGGCGGATTGACTACCCTGAATCCCAATTACACCAATCTTTACGATCCCGCTACGAATACCTGGAGTCCGCGAGGCAACAAAGTGTACGATGCCAGCGCCGAGGAAAGTTGGGTCCTGTTGGATGACGGGTCCGTCCTGACCTACGATGTTTTCAAATCCAACGCCGCGAGCACCGGTTACGCCGAGTTATACAATCCAACCACGAATAAGTGGTCGAGCATCAGTCCAGCCGATGGCACCGCTCAGGGCGTTCTCCCCTATTTGACAGACGCCGGCTCCGAAATGGGACCAATCCTCAGGCTGCAAGACGGGCGGATTTTCGCGATCGGCGCCAACGGCCACACGGCTTTATACACGCATTCCACCAACACGTGGGCCGCCGGGCCGGATATCCTGGGCACGCTGGGGAGCAGCAGCAGCCCATACCTGTTCGGCCTCGACGACGCGGCCGCGGCGATATTGCCGAATGGCCACGTGATACTCGCCGGGGACGCGGCCAACGGGATCCCTGCCACAGGAAATGTTACCGCGGGATCGACGGTGATTACCGGGATATCCCCCGCGGTAACGGCCAGTTTGCAGCAGTACATGTTTGTTTTCGGGAGCGGGATTCCCGACACCGCCAGCACGCAGATTGTCAGCGTGTCTCCGGGCCAGGTCACGATGAATGCCGCGGCGACAGCGACTGCTACCGGCGAAACGATTACGTTTGCCAGCGAGGGCAGCCCACCGCTGACGCTCTTCGACTTCGATCCGGTCGCGGGAACCATCTCCGGGGTGTCGCCCGCCATCCCCGATACGAATTTGCTGAACGATGAGGGAACCAACAGCCGAATGCTGATACTGCCGACCGGCCAATTGCTGTTCGGCGACGGGGGCCCTCAGTTGTGGGTGTATACGCCAGATGGCGGGCCGAGCGCGAACCTGCTGCCCACGATCGCGAATGTGGCAAGCAATGGCGGAGGCGTCTACACGTTGACCGGAACCCAACTGAGCGGCCAAAACGCCGGCGGGGCTTATGGCGATGACATGGAGATGGACGAGAATTACCCGATCGTCCGGCTGGAAAATCCGGCGGGCACCGTTTATTATGCCCGCACCTTTAACTGGAGCTCGTCGTTGGTGGGCATATCCTCCGCGCCCCAGACCGTCAATTTCACGCCTCCCGCCGCCGTTTCCAACGGAGGGTATTCGTTAATCGTGAGCGCGGCCGGAATCAGCTCGAACGCCTTCCCTTTTGTGCTGCAGAACCCGCCCTCCGTCCTGGCAGCCGGCCCCGGATCCGGCAGTGGAACCACCCAAACCTTCACGGTCACCTTCTCCGACCCAAACGGCTACCAAAACCTCCAGGTGGCCGACGTCCTCATCAACAGCGCGCTCGACGGACGCCACGCCTGCTACGTGGCCTTCCAGCCGGCCACTGCGGGGGTACCCACTGGGTCCGGATCGGTGTTCCTGGTGGATGACGCCGGCGACGCCGGTGGGCCCTACCAGGGATTATCTCTGCCGGGCTCGGGGTCAGTGAGCAACAGCCAGTGCACCGTCAATGGCGCGGGCAGCTCCGTCACCGCCGGCGGAAACACTCTCACCCTCGCGCTCGCCATCACCTTCAGCGCCGCGTTCACCGGAAGCAAGGTGGTCTACACTTCCGCGCAGGACAAATCCGCGGCGGACTCCGGGTGGCAGTCGTTGTCGACGTGGAACGTACCCGGCGCGGCGGAAACCGGGCCCGCCGTCGGCGGAATGAGTCCCGCGCGCAGCAACTCGTTTCTCGGGCCAACCAGCTACACCTTCACCTTCACGGACAGCAACGGCTGGCAGGATATCTCCATCGCCGATATCCTGGTCAACAGCTCCATCGACGGCAGGCAGGCGTGTTACATCGCCTTCCAACCCTCGTCGAACTCCCTGGACCTGGTGGACGATCAGGGTGATGCCGGAGGGCCATATCAAGGCCTGGTGCTGCCAGGGGCACCCTCTGGGTCCGGCAGCGTCTCCAACAGTCAGTGCACGGTCAACGGAGGAAGCGTGAGCGGCAGCGGGAACAACTTGACTCTTACCCTCTCGATTGCGTTCAATCAAAGCTTCGCAGGAAACCGGATTTTCTATCTCTCGGCCGGCAATAACGCCGGACAAAACTCCAACTGGCAAGCGGTGGGCTCAACTACCGTGCCGTGACGCTTCGTAAGGCCTTACGTATCGGTAGCTCACTCTGCATGCGGTAGCGTGGTCTTGCAACAGTGCCTGCCCCACAGGCCTGGCAGCGGCAACGTGTTGTAACACAGTAATTCTAGCTACCGATATCAGTTCTTAAGGGCCACCCAGCGATACCATGCTTCTGTGCTACGATACGCAACGCGATGGAAGCCTACCGCGTTCGCGCCCGGAACACCGCACCCGACTCCGAAAACCGAATTCACGACGACCAGACGGCGTCGGTCCTACGGCTTCCGCGGCGGGCTGGTGCCAGGTGTCACTGTTTACGGTTACCTCACAGTACCGGTCCTCCGCCGCTTCGGCCTGGATTGGCTCGAACGGGGCAGCATGAGCGTGCGTTTCCAGCAGCCCATATACGAGGGCGAAGAAGTCGTCGCGGTGTGGAACGGCAATCTCACGTCGGTGTGCCGGCAGGATGGACCAGATGCGACGGTTTGCGCGACCGGGAAGGTCGTCCGCCTGGATACCGAACCACCATCGGTATCGCGGTACCCGGAGGAAGCTTTGCCAGCGGAACGCCCGCCCGCATCATCTGTATCCCTGGCACCCGGCCGAATTCTCGGAACCGTGCGTGCCAGCTTGTCGCTGCCAGACCAGGCTTTCCTGGCCATGCAAGACGAAGCCTTGCCCGTCTACCAGGACGGGATCCTTCATCCGGCGGCATTGCTGTCGCTGTCGAATGAAGTATTGATTCAGAACGTGAAGCTCGGGCCCTGGATTCACGTTGCCAGCGAACTCCGTCATTTCCATATCGCGAGGAATGGAGATCAACTTGCGGCTCGCGCGCGAGTGGAAGACCGCTTCGAACGAAAAGGTCATCAGTTCGTAGTGTTAGACATCCTGGTGGTGGCGAGGGGCGATCGCATCATCCAGCACGTGCGCCACACGGCCATCTACGAGCCTCGCCCCGGTGTGGCGCCAACGGATGCCGCATGAAGTCCGCTCCCGTCTCCGGACGCATGCAATGAAGCCCTCGAAGAGAGACCCGATCGCAACCGATCAAGATAGGCCTGGGCCGATTTCCGAATGGCAGCGCCATCGTGGAATAGCCACAGCCCGGTCGCGTACCAATCGACCCGGAATTCGCGTCCGCCGATCTGAAGCCGCTTCGGGTGGCTTACGAAGATGTCCTGAAGCAGCGAATGCAAAAGCTCATGCACACAGGTGTTGACCGCCAGAAAAGGTATCTGATCGCCATGCGCGTAGCGGACCGCAACCATACACACGTGATAACCCTCGTGAATCACGGTGACACCAGCCAACGCCCGGCTGTGGTCCCAGTTTAGGGGAATGTGATCAGTCAAGACGAGGTTGAGGACGCCGCGCCGGAGCCCAATGATAATCGGCTTGTCGCCGGGGGAGCGCCGAATTTCGCCTGGTCCGTCGCTAGTGAGGAGCTCGATGCCGCCGCGGCCAAAGTCGCGGACCGCTTCGGGCCAGATGCTCGACCAGAAGCGATGAAGCTGCTCGGGCGGGCACTGCGCGCGGGCATCCATGACTCGATGAACGGGCACCCGCAGCCGCGCTGGTGCGCTGGAGGGAACGGCCGCGGTGGCTGCTGTCCAGATGAAATGCCGACGCGTCATTCCGCCTCCCGAACACCGTCGATCTATTTTTGCACGGTGTCCAGTTAGCCAGGTATTCGCACCGGCCGTGAGCATTTCGATCCGGCCGCTGGAACGTAGGGCGCCTGGTATGGCCGGCTACTCGTATAAAGGTCCGGCCAGCTTGGAGTAAGCCGGAAACAACGCCGGCGGTTGCCCGATCAAGCGGCGCGCAAACACTGCCTATGGAGCCTTGCAAAATACAGTGACGTGCTTGTCTGTGGCGAGATTGTTGCCAGTTGGCGGAAAGCCGGCTAAGAGCCGGCTGCAGGCTGAAAGCCTGCCCCAAGTTCCGGGGCCCGAAAAATGTCACTCTAATCTGCGGGATTCAATAAATCAGAAAGACCTCAAATCAGCCACCATCCAGACGGCCCCTGTAATGAGGAAAGTCAAGCCGAATTCGGACCAGTTCAGATGGGCTTCCGGGTGAGCGATCAGGCGCGGAATCCAAACCAACACACCAAAGAGTGCCAGCATGAGGGTCATCAGGCGTATCGCAAGCCGTGCCTGGCGATTGATGAGAATGGCAATCGCCGCGAGTGCAAATGCGATCGTCGTGAGTATCGCCCAAAAAGTCCGATTTGGCGGAATCCACTTTGGAACCAAGTCGGATGTCATAGGAAGATAGAGTATCTGACTCAGCGTAAACGAGATCGCGCAGACTCCGAGTCCAATGCGCGCCGCCCGGCCGAACGCTACCGCCCGTGCTGCATTTGCCTCAGTTGCAGCGTACAGGGCAATCGCACCACAGAGCGAGGAAAACTGTTCGAAGAAGCTGCCGTAATGCACATAGATGGCCGGTGCGGCAATGATGCCAGGGATGCAGGCCAGGGAGAAAAGCAAATAGACGACGCCGAGAACGATCGACGCCAAACGCGCGGTCCTTGGGTACCCGATCCCAATCCCACCGGCAATTTGAACGATCATGAGACACCCGCCGATAATGGTTCCAAAAGGCAGGCTCCAGATCTGACGCAGGGTTTGCCAGGTGTCGGAGTCGTACCACATCAGTGCGATGACGCCGAACAGCACCGCCGACGCGCCAAAGACGATCCGCCCGTACAACGCTGTTTTCATACAGAAACAGTAACACTCTCGCACCGCAACTCGTGTTTTCCCGGATTGCGGTCGTATGACGCGCCCTCGGAAAGAGGTCACCTCAGGAGCCTGCCTGCTGGATGACTCGCCATAAACGGCCGGCTGAAGGCTGCCCACCAAGCCTGCCCCATGAGGTTTCTGGAGAGTCGGGCTGGCGGCCCGTCACCTTCCCGTCTGGCTCCAGACCACGGCCTGCCCATAGGGAGTGAGCACTACCGGACCAACCAGGCCATAAGGTTGTACGAGTCCGCGATTGGCCACGTCGTCGTCGAGCTTCGCCAGCCGGTTATTCAATGTGGTGGCGACCCGGACCGCGATGGTATTGCGGCCTGCCTTGAGGTACGGACCGAGATCCGCCTCGGCGCCGATCTGGTCGATGGGAACGGCCTGGCCGTTCACTGTCAGAGTGAAGCTGTCGAAGACCTCGCCCAGGCTTAGCCTGGCGCCCATGAGCGTGGACCAGTCAGACGGCAAGTCAAAGTCAGTGGAGTAAGTGGCGAGACCGGACGCGTTCTGCAACTCCGGGATCTCAGGCCATGGCTTCAACTCACTCAGATCGATGGCCACCCGCGCCTTTCGCGTTTCCGCCGCCGCTGGTCCGAAAGTGGTGGCGTAAGGATTCGCGGGCTGCCAATCCTCGGCCGCCACATGCCAAGTCACCCTGGTCAGGTCGATGGGCGCCGGCACGCTGGCAATGGCGCCGCGCACCGATCGGCCGGTGCTGAGAGTGGCGTTGTATGTTCCGGCCCGGGGAGCCCGGATCACAATCCTGTCCTGGTCCATCACTGCCTCCGTCGCGTCCGTTTTGGTCACATACGCCGCGGGAGCCGCGACACCGAAGCGGTTCGGATCTTCGGTCAGCCCAATCAGAACCGCATTGTCGCGCGACAGGCGGATCCTGAGAGTCACCCGCCCGCCGCTGGACGTGAATTGCACGATGGGCGTGATTTTGCCGGACCACGGGTCGAGCAGGTACGGACGTCCCCGCCCCTCCAGGCTCACCTCGCGTTCCACGGGTTGGCCAGTGGCCGGTTCGAAGAGCGTCCCCGGCTCATCCGGCGGACTCACGATCCCCTGGTTGTAGAAGAAGTAGTAGTCGGTTCTGGCGGCGTCATCCCGGCGGCGGATGCTGAGCAGCGACGATGGCTGGCCCGGGTCGGCGGCGGGACGGATTCCGAGCGAACGCAGTTTGTCCGGCACATCGGCCTCGTGAGCCACCCGCGATACCGAGTGCTCCGCCAGCAAGTCGGCGATGACGGTCTCGAGCGCCCGATCCGCTTCCGGGGTGTTGCCGGGCGTGCGGTCGGGAGGCGCTCCCACGACGATGACGGGCAGGCCGGCGCGGGCATAGCCGAGGATCTTGCGCGCAACCGCGATCGGCATGGATGTCTTCACCGGGTCCGTGGGCGGCGACTGTTCGCTATCGACGATCAGCGCTTTATAGGCAGGCCCATTGGCCGCGAGGCGCTTGACGGCCACGGTCGCGTTGGGCAGGTTCAGCATGTCGGGGTTCAGGTAGTCGCGCGTGTAACCCGCCTCCGAAAGTCTGGTGTCGCCCCAGTGACGGGTCTTATAGACCTGCGACGGAGGATAGAGGTAATTCTGCATGTAGACCGCTACATCGGTCTTGGCATCGCCCTGTGTCAGGGCCTGCTGGATGCGCGCGAAGTAGTCGTTGTAGAGGCGGGCGTCCACCCAGTACGGTTCGCGCGGACCCCACGCATTGGAGAACCCCGCCGGGCCAAAGTTGTGATAGCCCGGCCATTTCCAGGCAGCGCCATCGTGGTACGGATAGACGTGGTAGACGAGCCTGGTAATGCCGCCGGCGAAGCTTCGGTGCATGCGGATGACGGTGTCTTGGAAAGTCTGGGCGTAGCTTTTGCCAAACGCAGCACAGCATTCGGTGGAGTACCAGGGGTTGCCCGTCATGTGATTGGCCGAAGCCATCGGCAGGTAGTTGTCGATCTCATCCCCAACGAAGAGGCTCTCGTGCTCCGGCCGGTCCACGGCCGCGGCAGCAGCGACCATATCGGTGATGGGGATGGTCATGTTGGCCTCGCCCTCCACCTGGACGCGCAAAACGCTGTTGTACTTGCGGACCCACTGCCGCAACGGCGCGATCTGCTTTTCCAGCCAGATGTCGCCGCGCACGGCGTAAAAGTCGTTGCGGATTCTGGCGGCGCTGCCGTCGTTGAAATCGAAGATCTCGCGGAAGAGCGCCGGCAGATTGGGGAGCAGCGAGTAGTGGCGGCGGCTGCTAAACTCCTCCGCCATGCGATTCGTCCAGAGATCGTCGGGGCTGCCGCGGTCGCTGGAATGGGAGTCGTAGAAGAAATCGCCGCCGTTGGCCTTGAGCAGTTCCTTGACTTCCGGGCTCAGGCCCTTCTCCATGCTCTCGATCAGCTCGGCGTAGCCCTCCTCGCTGAACGGATCCGGCTGAGCGAAGACGCCGCGCGACCAGAACGCAACCACTTGCCACTGTGCACCGGCGGGCGACGATGGCGCCGTCCAGCGCAGTTGGCCGGCGGTAGTGCCGCCGAGCACTCCATCGGAGTTCCTGGCGGTGACGGAAGCCGTCACATCCATAACCGAGGAGCGATCCAGTTCCACCGGTCCGGTCTCGGGGCAGGGGGACTTGGTGCAGCGGCAGGCAAGGACGGCGATCAGGGTCGCGCGTGTGGCCTGGGGACCGCCACGGCCGCCCGCTCCGCCCCGCCCGCCCGCGCCGGGTGGGCCTGCGGGGCCACGGCCGCCCGCAGGTCCGCGGCCCCCCGCGCCGCCGAATCCGCCGCGCCCGCCCTGGGTCAAAGTGGGGGCCGGTAACGGCCCTTCGAAAGTGGCCCCGGCACTGACCACGGCCTTGCCGAGGAACAGCGACTTGCGGGCGTTATCGCCGTCGATCGAGTATCCGGGAGGATTTTGCGTGGGCCCATGGCTGAGGCTCACCTTGATCCCGGCCTGGTTGGCTGCCTTCAGCAGCGCAACCAGTTGCTCGAGGTTGGGGAATGCGCCCTGCCCGACCTCCACGCCGCCGATGCCCTTGCCGTGCAGATCCTGAATTTCAGCCTGGAGCTCGGAGGGGTCCGCGGTGGCCGGCATGTTCATCCGCACCCAAGGCTGATCGGCGGCTGGAGGGTGAGCGAACGATTCGGCAGTCAAACGCGTTACCGGGTTGAACCGGATCCACTCGGATCGCGCGGCCGCGGCTACTTTTCCGTTTTGGCCAACTGCCGCTACGGACAGGAGGAGCAGCGCGGAGCCGAGCGCCATGGTAACGGCTGTTCTTCTCATCATTCTCCAGAGCACCTCGACGCCTGGCAGCAGCACGGCCCGGTTTCGGCACCCCATCAGGGAGCGGCCTGATTGCCTTTCGACTGCGCCGCGGCGCCCGACGATGCGCGAACCTTCAACGCCGCCGGCAGACGGATGGTGATGGTTTGATCCGCGGGGCCCCGGCCCTCGATGCGCTGCAGCAGAATCTCCGCGGCACGGAAGCCGATGTCGTACGCGGGCTGCACGACGGTGGTGATGGACGGCGTGAACAGATCCTCGACCGTCAGCTCGTCGAAGGTGGCGAAGGCCACATCCTCGGGAGTCCTGAGGCCGCAGTCGCGAAGGGCGCGCAATACGCCGAGGGCCGTCGGACCATTGGTGGCGAAAATCGCATCGGGCCGCGGGCGTGCCTCGCGGAGGCGTTCCCGGCAGATGGCCGCGACGTCATCGGGGCGGAGATTGCCCTGCCAGATCAGGTCCGCGTGGCAGGCGATGCCGGCTTGCTGGAGGGCCTGGCGATACCCTTGGAGCCGGTGCCGCTCGTTCTTCAGAGTCATGGGGCCGGTGACGATGGCGATGCGCCGCGCTCCCATGGCGATCAGGTGCTCGACCCCCATCTGCGCGGCGTCCAGGTCTTCCACCGACACCGAGTCCACGGGGATGCGGTCGGGCACGCGGTCCACGCACACCACCGGGATGCCCGCCTCGATGATGCGAGTGATCTGGGTGAGCGGTGTGGGCGCGGCGGCGACCACCAGCAGGATCCCTTCCACGCGCTGCGACCGCAGCAGCGACAGCAACTCCTTCTGGCGCTCGAAATCGTCGTCCGAATTCACGGCGATCAGGGAGTAACCGCGCCGCCGCGCCGCGGTCTCCGCCCCGCGGATCACCTGCGGGAAGAACCAAATGGTCATGTCGGGAACCATGATCCCCAAGGTCAGCGTCTTACTCGTTTTCAGGCTGCGGGCGACATGGTTGGGGTGATAGTTCAAGTCGCGTATGGCCGCCTGCACTTTCAGGCGTAGCGATTCGCTGACCGGCACCGACCCCGTGATGACGTGCGACACCGTACCCACGGAGACTCCGGCGACTTCGGCGACTTTTTTGATGCTGGGCACCGGCGTTACAGCTTCTTGAGGCGGATGTTCTTCACTTCGATTTTCATGGGAGGTCCGAGGTGGACCTGGATTCCGATGAGCCCGTCCATCCTGCGGCCGGCGGTGTCGTCATCGATCAGCATGCTCATCATGCGCCCGTTGAGCATCTGCTCGATGGTATTGCCGCGCGCGATGAGCCAGAGAGCGTTCCAGCCGTCGCCGTGGATGAGCTTCTTCAATTCCTCAGCGCCGCCCAGGGAGCCGGCCATGGCCGGCCTCTTGCCGTCGCCGATGTAAGCGAACTGGCCGCGCAGGGCCAGGATACCGCGCCCGCGCTCTTCGTAGATCTGGCCGGTGTATTGCTGCTCGCCGTCCATGTCGGCCTGGTAGCCTTTCATGGCCCACTTGATGTCGGGCAGCTCGATGCTGCGGAACTGTATGCCGCTGTTGTAGCCGGTGAGGCGGAAGTCGAGCTTCAGCCCGAAATCGGCGGGACTGCCACCGCGCCAGATCAGGAACGTGTTCTGCTCGGGCTGTTTGTTGGTCAGGGTCTGGCCGACGAGCGCACCGTTTTCGACGCGCCAGAAAGCGGGATCGCCATCCCATCCGCTCATGGTCTTGCCGTCGAAGATCGGATGGAAGCCGGTTTCTTCCAGCGGCGGCACGGGACTGCTCCCGCCGCCCGGCTGCGCCTGAAGAGCCGTCGCGGCGAGGGCGGCGACGGCGGCGATTGCCACGGGCCGGACGATCTTATGCGTGAGTCGCATGGTTGCCTCCCTGGACCTTTACCCATTGGCGGTTCGCGGCCGACGAGAGCACGGCATCCGTCACATAGTCGGTGAGCAGGGCTTCTTCGAAGGTGGGCGAGGCACTCTTCCCTGCGCCCACGGCCGAGAGAAAATCGGCGGCCTGGTGGATGAACGTGTGCTCGTATCCGATTTGCAGGCCGGGCACCCACCACTGCTTCATATAAGGATGGTCGCTGTCGGTGATGTGGATGCTGCGCCAGCCGCGCGTGGGGCCGGCGTCCTTGTGGTCGAACCACTGGAGCCGGTGCAGGTCGTGCAGATCCCAGATGATGGAGGCGTGCTCGCCGTTGATCTCCAGGGTGTAGAGCGCCTTGTGGCCGCGGGCGTAGCGGGTGGCTTCGAAGGTGGCCAGCGAGCCGTTGTGGAAGCGCGCGAGGAACGCGCTGGCATCGTCGATGCCCACCGGCTCTACCTTGCCCGTGAGCGAGTGCTTGCGGCTCTTGATGAAGGTCTCGGTCATGGCGGAGACCTCGTCGATGCCGCCGTTGAGCCACATGGCGGTGTCGATGCAGTGGGCGAGGAGATCGCCGGTCACGCCGCTGCCCGCCACACTGACATCCAGGCGCCACAGGCCTTCGCCGCCTTGCGGGAGATCGCTCGAGATGGTCCAATCCTGGAGGAACTTGGCGCGATAGTGGAAGACCTTGCCCAGGCGGCCTTCGTCGATCCACTGCTTGGCCAGGGTGACGGCGGGAACGCGGCGGTAGTTGTACCAGACCATGTTGGGCACTCCGGCGGCGCGCACCGCTCGGACCATGGCCTCCGATTCGGCGGCGTTGCGGCTGAGCGGCTTCTCGCACATCACCATCTTCCCGGCGTGGGCGGCAGCGATGGCGATCCCGGCATGCGTGTCGTTGGGGCTGGCGATATCGATGAGGTCGATTTCGGGCGATTCCACCAGCCTCCGCCAGTCGGTCTCCACGAGTTCGTATCCCCATTTCGCCTTGAAGGCTTCGGCGCGATCCAGGTTTCTGGCGCAGATGGTCTTCAGCACGGGCTCAAACGGAAGATCGAAGAAATGATTTACCTGGCTGAACGCGTTGGAATGCGTGCGTCCCATGAATCCGTAGCCGACCATCCCGATGTTGAGTTTTTTCATTTCAATTCCTTTGCTTCCAGGAGCCGGACCCAAGGAAAGCGTGTACTTGACGCGGAGGCGCAGAGCACGCGGAGGAAGACGCGGAGAAGAACAAAGTCAAAACCTGAGAGCGCCGAGGAAGCGGAGAGCGCTGAGAGATTCGGGCAGGTCGCGGCTCTGCGCATTTAGTTCCACCCATGGGCGTTGCGCACCGCGATCATCACGCCGAGCACGTCCTGCCACGTCTTGGGATCGAGCATCACTGCGTTGGGGAACATGCAGCCGTCCCAGCAAACGTGCTGGAAGGCGCGGGTGGGCTGGCCGTCGCCGCCGCGCATCCAGGCGCCGGCGTCGCGCACGATGTCGAGCTTCCCGTTGGGGTCGCAGGGCTGGCAGTGGCGGCCAGTCTTGTCGTGCGAGCCCGATCCCTTGACGCTGCCATCGTTCTGGGCCACGTGAAAATCGATGGTCCACGGCCGCAGCGCGTCCGCCATCTTGCGGTATGCCGCGGCCAATTGGGCCGAGTCGGACCAGTCGAAATTCTCCGGCAGCAGGCGATCCTCGGGCGCGTTGTAGCCCATGGTGAACAGCATGGTGTGCGCCATGTCCGCCTGGAATCCGAGGGTTTGCGGGCGGTCCACCATCTCCAGCAACTCGACGTTGTGCCGCCAGCCGTGCATACCGGCCCAGCAGATTTCGCCTTCCGCGGCCAGGCGTTCTCCGTGATCTTCGGCGATCGCGCAGGCTTCGCGGAAGGTCTCGGCGATGCGTTTGGTGCTGGCGGCGGGATCCTTGGCCCACTCCGCGGCGCTGGCTGCGGAATCGATGCGCACGATCCCGTACTGCCGGATCTTCAGATCGCGGAGCTTGCGGCCGATGGCGCAGGCCTTGCGCACCTGCGTCAGGAAGCGGCCCCGCTCGGCCTGGTCGCCCATGGCGGATCCGCCGCCGGTGGGCGGCCAGACGGGCGCGACCAGCGAACCGACGCGCAGTCCCTTGGAAGCGATGTGATCGGCCAGGCGGGCGAGATCGTCATCGGAGGAATCGATATCGGTGTGGGGCAGCGAGAGGAACAGATCGACGCCATCGAAACGGACGCCGTCGACGGAGGCGGCGGCCGTCAGGTTGAGCATGGTTTCGAGGTCGATGGGCGGCTCCGAGTCGGGCCCTTTGCCGACAAGCCCCGGCCACATGGCGTTGTGGAGCGCCGGCCAAGCGTTGGTGGTCATGCGGACTCCTTGCAGATTCGGGCGCGCCATCCCGCGACGCCCGCGGGTAGCTTGAAACGTCTCAAGCTCTGTTAGCGTATATCAGGAGCCGGGTGTTGTCAAACCGGGGTTGGGGTATGGGGTTGGGGTTTGTGGGTTACAGTTTTCGATTTTCGCTTTATGCCAGCTCTGGCATACAATGGATGCAGTGCCATTGAACCCTGAACGACTGCGCAAATTGGTCTGGCTTGTCGACTCGCTCGATCGGCTGACAGGCCTTCCGCCCGCGGTTCGACACAAGCTTGGCTTCGCCTTGTACCAAGCGCAGATCGGGCAGAAGCACGAAAGCGCAAAGATGTTGCACGGCTTTGCGGAAACGGTCTGGCAGGTGCGAGCAGACGATCCGGGCGGGACGTATCGTGCGGTGTATGTGGCACAGCTTGGGGAGGCTGTTTATGTCCTTCATGTTTTTCAGAAGAAGGCAACGTCTGGAATCGCAACTCCGCAGCGAGAATTAGATCTAATCCGGCAACGCCTCCAACTTGCGCGGAAGCTGGCCGGGAATTGAGGAGAGAGAAGATGCCTAATCGAGAATTTACACCCAGTTGCGGGAACGTCTTTGCCGACCTGAATCTCCCACAGGCAGATGATCTGTTGGCTAAAGCTGAACTGGCAGCGAAGATCATCGCGGAGATCCAGCGGCGTCGGCTGACACAGAGCCGAGCGGCAGCGATTCTGGGGATCGATCAGCCCAAGGTCTCGGCGCTTAAGCAAGGAAAGCTGTCAGGTTTTTCCATCGAGCGCTTGATGCGCTTTCTGCTCTTGCTTGGGCGCGACATCGAAATCACAGTCAAGAGTAAGCCCAACACGAGATCGGCCGCCAGACTGCGTGTAGCGTGATTGGCTCGCCTCGACGCCTCTAGCTAGGCGCTGATCAGCCACAAGGCCGGCGACAAAGATCGCCGGCGTTACTCGAGTTTCTTGGGCCGCGCCGGCGGCACCGTCTCGAGCTTCGGAAGCCCGAAATGGCCGCTCAGGTTGGACAGCGATTCCAGGTCGACGGCGCCGGCAATGTTGACCACAGTCAGTTCTTTGGGAGCCTCGGCGATGATGGCGACTCCGCTGATCTTCTTGTCATCGTTGCGGACGTACACCTCCGCGGTCTCGCCATCTTCCACGCTCTTGAAGCGCACGATACGCGACCACTCGGGCGCGCGCAACTGGGTGCGGATGCGGTCGATATCGGCGGACGAATATGCGCCTTCGTTCTTGAAGGAGTAAGTCTTGACGTAGATGCCCTCCAGGCCGTTGATCAGCTTCTTGACCTGCGCTTCGTCCGGATCCTTGCTGTCCAGGAATTTCGCGGCGAACTGGAGGGTGGATCCGTTCAGCGAAATATCCACCATGTCGGAGGCCTTGGCCTCCAGGTAGTCGAGATTGAACTTGAACTGCTGGGCGGGAAGCGGCAGGGCCAGCGCGGCCGCCAGCAGCAGAGTTCCGATGCGCTTCACGGCCGGGCCTCTCGCATGTGCGACTGAATGTGGTTGAGCTTACCGGAGGTGATGCGCATGGCGAGCATCACTTGATCCTTGGCCACCTTGCCTCGATGCTCACGATAAGCGGCGCCGCCCGCGATCAGCAATACGGCTGCGGCCACCGGCAGCCAGCGCGGCAGCATGCGGACCGGGCGCGGCACGGGCACGGTCACGACCTTGCCGGCTGCGGCCGCGGTGACACGCGCGGCGAAGTCCGGCGAGGGCTCCTTCCGCTCCAGCGCCTGTTTCAGTTCCTGTTCCAGCCAATCCATCAGTAACCTCCCACGCCGCGCCGCTCGAGCTTTTCGCGCAGCAGCGCCAGCGAGCGTTGCAAGTGGCTCTTCACCGTGCCGATGGGCATCTCCAGCACCTCCGCGATCTCCGCCGGGTCCAAATCCTCTTGATACCGCATCACCATCACCATCCTGGGCGCCTCGGGCAGCGTCGCGACCAGGCGCCGCAGCACCTCGCGCAGCATGGGGTCGTGGACCACCGCCCGTGCCGCCGGCTCCGCCACTTCATCCAACGCCACCTGCGGCCGCCGTTTCCTGCGCCGCGCCGCATCGATGGCGCGTTGCGCCGCCACCTTGCGCAGCCAGAATACCGCGTGCGCCCCCGACTTGATGTCCGCCAGGTGGCGGTGCAGCGTCAGGAACACTTCCTGCGACACCTCTTCCGCCAGCTCGCGATCATGCAGAAAGTGATAAGACAGACTGAAGACCATGGACTGGTGCTCCCGCACCAGGCCGGCAAAGTCGAATCCGGTCTGTTCCGCGCTCTCCAGTTCGATCACTTATCTTCAATGGCGTAAGCTATGTTGCTGGTCA
Organism: Candidatus Sulfopaludibacter sp. SbA4; assembly: GCA_900290305.1. GTDB lineage: Bacteria > Acidobacteriota > Terriglobia > Bryobacterales > Bryobacteraceae > OMOG01. The sequence goes on along the minus strand of OMOG01000781.1, from coordinate 17,874 downwards.
CATCCGCCCGGCGGAAATCGCTGTTCACCATCGACACGGAGATCTTCCGCTTATAGAAGAATACCGCCCGCACGTCGAATTCGCCGCCATAGCTGACCGGGAACCACACTCCGTCCGCGAACTTCCGATACGACACCGAAAAGCCCAGTCCCCGGATATTGGTGCCCAGCAGGATCTTGACGGCCATCGGAATCTTGGTCGCCATGCTGGTATTCACCAGCACGGGTTGATACTCGGCGGCGTCGATCAGCGCCTCGCCCTTCCACAGAAAGTCGTCTTCGTCGTCGGCGTGTTCGTGCGGTTTGGGCTCGAAGCTAACGCGGTAGACCTCATGGCCGCGATAGCTCTCGGTGGCTTTGAGATGGAAGCTGTACTTCAACTGCTGGTGGTAGGTGAGGGGGAACAGGCTGCGGTCGATCCCGTCGCGGGAGTCCTTGTTGTCGGTCATGTCATTGGACATGTCGTCGAGCAATTCGCCGTCGATGTCCAGACTTTTGTACTGATAGCCGGGCTTGTCGTAGGACCCCTCTTTGCGGCCGTCCTGGTATTTGCCCTCGAATTTGGTCAACTGCTTCTGAATGCGCCGCCGCTTAGGGACGATCAGGTATTCGCGGCGCTCCTCGCGCGCCAGTTTGCCATTGCCGCGGACCATGCGCAGCACCTGTTTCTGGCTGTAGACCCAGTCCTGGCGGCTGTCCTGGGACTTGGCCTGGTTGAGCGCCACGCGAGACATGATCTGGTCGATATCGGGGGTCTGCGCCAGCGCGCAGCCCGCTGCGGCGAAGATGAGGAGAAGCTTCATGCGATCCACCTATCGAACTATACGATAGAGAGTCCGGGGGAGGAGGCAATATTCCTGAGCGGGACGGCCGCCACGCTGAATGTTGTCAGCGGATAACCTCCCAACGCGCGCCGCGCCCGCGGCCTGAGAGTCGAGTTTGGCCAGCCCTCTTCATCTCCGCCAGGACCTTCTTGATAAGCTGAGGACTGGCCGCCCGCAATTGCGCCGCGATGTCGGCGAGTGTGAAGGGCTCCACTTGGCCAAGCACGGTCTGGCGGACCAGGTGGCTCTTAGCGGGCCGCGCCCCGGCCGATTCGACCTGGTGCTCGAACTCTTTGTAGGCGCTTCGCAGCAAGCTCAGGAAATAGTTCCACCACGGCACGATCTCGTTCGTGCCTTCGTGCCATCCTTGTGAGCACTGCTCGAGAACCCGGTAGTACTCCACCTTACTCTCTTCGATCAGCCGCTCCAGGCTGATATATCGAGCCACCTGAAAGCCTTGAGATTCGAGCAGCAGCGATGTCGCGAGCCGCGAGACGCGGCCGTTGCCGTCACGAAAAGGGTGGATACAGAGGAGGTCGAGAACGAACGTTGCCACGATCAAGAGAGAAGGAACACGTTCTTCATCGATCAAGTCGCGATACCTGCGGCACAGCATTTCCACGGCGGCGGGACTCTTCTTGGCCGGGACTGGAAGGAAACGAAGCCTGGGCTCGCCAGACGGCAGGATTTCGACGATCTCGTTGTCGCGTTTCTTCCATTCGCCGGCACTTCCCGAAGATCCGCCCTGGGCCAGGGCGTGCAGGCGGCGGATCACATCGGGAGTAATCGCCAAGCGTTTCTTTCGAGAGAAGACCCAATCCAGCGCCGCCCGATATCCGGCCAGTTCCTCTTCCGAACGGTCACGCGGCCTGACCCTTCCAATCACCAGCGGCCGCAGCCGGTTCGCCGCCACCGTGACGCCCTCGATGCGATTCGACGATTCTGCGCTTTGAACGATTGCCTGCTCCNGCAGCCGGTTCGCCGCCACCGTGACGCCCTCGATGCGATTCGACGATTCTGCGCTTTGGACGATTGCCTGCTCCCGCAACGCGTTCAGGACTTCGGGCTTCTGCCTGGTCCAGAGGTCCTGCTTGCCACGTGCTTCCATACACGCGCCGAGAAGCCAGCCGGTTCCGACCGGAATCGCCAGGCCGGCCAGTCTGCGGGGGTCCAGGGTCAACATGTCCGTATCATGATCGGTAGTAGCCTAATAATAGCCGATTGCGTGGCGGGTAGCCAATTCAGCGCTTTTGGATCGTGGGCAGACTGGGCGGGCCAACGGCGGGCCAGCCCCACCTATTGCACGGACCAGGTTCCGCTGGCCTGCCAGTCGGTGTTGTTGGCGCTGGCGGTGTCGCGGGCGGCGCCGTAGAATACGTGGTTCCCCACGAACCCCTCCTTGAACAGCAGGTTCAAGGTCAGGGTGAGGAGGTTGCCATTCTGCGTGGCCGAAGTGCCCGCGCCGATCACCTGGCACTGCGCGTTCTCGATCAATCCCGACCCGTTCAAGATCATGGAGCCGGCGAACGGCCCCCCGGCATCGCCGCTATCATCCACCAGGTACAACGTGTTGCTGCCCACCGAATAGGCCACGTAGCACGCATTACGGCCATCGATGAAGTCGTTGATCAGCAGGTTCACGATGCCGAGGTTGGTGGTGCTCAGGGTGTCGGTCACGTTGAGGGTGATGGGTTGGGTAATCCCTCCCGTGGAAACCCCGCGCGCGGGACTGGCGCCCTGGAACGTGATCTGGGCGGCCGCCGCGCCAGGCACCTGCCACACGCCCTGGCGACCCCATCCGGCGGTGTATTGCGCCTGGTTGACCTGCGCCAGGTGCACGATCTTGTTCCCGGAAAAGCTTGGCTGAAAGGTGATGTTGAGAGTCAACAGGAGGACATTGCCGGAGACCGTCGCCGAAGACCCGCTTCCATTAACCTGGCATTGGCTGTTCTGGATCTGGCCGCTGCTGCCGTTCAATACCATTCCGCCCGCGAAGGGACCGCCGGCATCGCCCCTGTCATCCACCAGGAACAAGGTGTTGCTCGAAAGCTGGTAGGCGAGATAGCAGGCGCCCTGCCCATTCAGGAAGTTGTTGATCAGCACGTCGAGGACGTTGAGATCGGATGTGCCGTCAGGGTCATAGAATCGCATGACGAATGTCTGGGTGGCAGTTGCGCCGGATGCGGGCACCACTGACTTGCGGAACAGTGGCAATGCGGCGCGCCCGATCTGGCCGGCGGTCTCCTCGGTGAACCAGATGGCCCCATCCGGTCCCGAAGCGATGCCGAAGGGCTGGCTGGTGGACGTGGGCGTCAGGAAATCGTCGATCAGGCCGGCGGTGGTGATCCGCCCCAGAGTGCCGCTATTGCCGTCGGTGAACCACAGGGCCCCATCCTGCCCCACGACGATATAGATGGCCTTGATCCCGTTCGGCAGTGGGTATTCGGTGACAGTTCCGCTGGTCGTGATCCGCCCGATGGCGTGGCTATTGGTGAACCAGAGCGCCCCATCGGGCGCCGAGGCGATGCCGAAAGGAGCGGTATACCCTGTGGGCAAGGGAAATTCGGTGACGTGGCCGGCAGTAGTGATCCGCCCGATGTTGTTCCCGTTAATCTCGACAAACCACAACGCCCCATCCGGCCCGGCAGCGATGCCTCCGGGGAGGCTCTTGGCGGTCAGAAGCGGGAACTCGGTGACCGCCCCCACAGTGGTGATCCGTCCGATGTTGTTCCCGTTGGCCTCGGTGAACCACAGCGCCCCATCCGCCCCGACGGCAAGAGAGCCGGGGTAGCTGTTGGCGGTCGTAACCGGGAACTCCGTGACCGCCCCGGCGGGAGTGACCTGCGCGATGTTGTTCCCGGCGCTTTCGGCGAACCAGAGATTTCCATCGGGGCCGGAAACGATACCTGCCGGGAGGCTGTTTGCTGTGGGTATCGGGAACTCGGTGATTTTCCCGGCCAGGTTGATTCGTCCGACATTGGCCAGCTCGGTGAACCACACGTTCCCATCGGGTCCGGCCGTGATGCTGTCCGGCTTGCTGGCGGCCGTGGGCACCGGGATCTCGGTAATGGTGGGGGCGGGTTTTGCGCGCCCGATCTTGTTGCTGTTCTGGTCGGCGTACCAGAGTGCACCGTCCGGACCGAGAATAATGGCTGCGGGCTGGCTGGCGCCAGAAGGAATGGCAGACTCAGTGACCGTGCCGAGGGGCGTGACCCGCCCGAGCTTGTTGCCATTCGACTCGAGAAACCACAGGGCCCCATCGGGCCCCAGGGTAATACCGTTGGGCTGGCTGACGGAAGTGGGAACCGGGAACTCGGTGATGAGCTTGAAGAGCCCGGTCGTGATTTTGCCGACTTTATTGCCGCTGAACTCGGTGAACCACATCTCGCCATCCGGCCCGAGAGTGATGCCGGTCGGCTGGCTGTTAGCCGTGGGAGTCGCTACCTCGGCGAAGGTTCCGGTAGTGGTGACGCGCCCGATCTTGTTGGCAGCGGCCTCGGTGAACCACAGCGCCCCATCCGGCCCCATGGCGATGCCAGAGGGCTGGCTGTTGGCGGTAGGGATCGGAAATTCAGTGACTTTGCCGATGTTACTCCCGGAGGCCACGATCCGGCCGATCTGGTTGGCAGTCAGCTCCGTGAAATACAGCGCTCCATCGGGCCCGCCGGTGATGAGGTAGGGACCGCTGTTGGCGGTAGGGATCGGGTACTCGTTAATCGTCCCGTCCGGCAGAAGGCGGCCGATCTTGTTGGCATTCGACTCGGTGAACCAGAGCGCCTCGTCATACGGGCCTAACGCGATTCCGTAGGGCTGGCTGTTTTGGGTAAGCACCGGGGCCTCGGTGAACTTACCGGCGGTGCTGATCCGGCCGATCTTATTGGAGTTGCTCTCGGTAAACGCAATGTCGCCGTTGGGAGCCACGGCAATGTTGGCGGGCTTGCTTCCGGCCGTGGTTACCGAGAATTCGGTGATGGATATGGATTGGCCCCACAGGACGGTGGAGCAGAAAAGAGCGATCCCGGCCAGGCATATGCGGCGCGAGATGGATTGGATGTTCGCCATCAGACAGGCTCCCTCGAGGCGGTCGAGAGACATTGTACAGCAATCATGCCTGCGGGAGTAGAATTGTTCATCGCCCATGGCCCTGTCCGCTGGAACTCGCCTTGGCCCTTATGAAATCCTCGCGCCCATCGGCGCGGGCGGGATGGGCGAGGTGTATCGCGCGCGCGACTCGCGTCTGGGCCGCGATGTGGCGATCAAAGTCTTGCCCGGACATCTGTCCGCCGACCCGCAAGCGCTGTCGCGATTCGAGCGGGAGGCCAAGGCGGTGGCTGCGCTGTCGCATCCCAATCTTCTGGTCCTGTACGACGTCGGCACGCAGGAAGGAATCACGTACGCGGTCACGGAGCTGCTGGAGGGCGAGACGCTGCGGGAGTGCTTGAGGCGGTCGTCCCTGCCGTGGCGCAAAGCGGCGGAGATGGGATCGGCGATCGCCGAAGGATTGGCCGCCGCGCATGCCCGGGGGATCGTCCACCGCGATCTTAAACCCGCCAACATTTTCCTGACGCCGGATGGCCGGGTGAAGATTCTCGACTTCGGCCTCGCCGCCCGCAGGCCGGAAGATCGGGCCGACAATGCAGCGGACGGGGAAACGGAAACGATCACCGGGATGGTGATGGGAACCGTCGGCTACATGTCTCCTGAACAGGTGCGCGGGGAGAAGGCGGAGGCGCCGAGCGACATCTTTTCCCTGGGCTGCGTGCTGTATGAGATAGTCGCCGGGCGGCGGGCGTTTTCCGGAAAATCGCCGGGCGACACGAATGCCGCGATTCTCCTGGCGGAACCGCCGGCCATGGCGGAATCGGGCAAGCAGGTCCCGCTGGAAATGGAGCGCGTGATCGGGCGCTGCCTGGCGAAGAATCCGGGCGAGCGATTTCACTCGGCGCGCGACCTGGCGTTTGCGCTGCGGAGCATCTCCGGGGGCACGGGGGAGCCAACACCGGCCGCGCCACCGGCACGCGTGCGCCTTCGCACGGCGGTCGCGGTCGGCGCGGTGCTGGCGATTCTGGCCGGCGCGGGATGGTTCTGGCGGAATCACGCGGGCCGCAGCATCGACTCCCTGGCGGTTTTGCCGTTCATCAATGCGGGTGGCAGTCCGGATACGGAATACTTGAGCGACGGAATCGCGGAGAGCCTCATGAACAGCCTCTCCGAGCTGCCCAACCTGAAAGTGATGTCCCGCAACGCGGTGTTCCGCTATAAAGGCAAAGAGACCGATGCGCGCGCGGTAGGACGCGAGCTGGGCGTGCGCGCCGTGTTGCAGGGCCGGGTCACCGAGCGCGGCGACAACCTTTTCATCAGCGCGGAGCTGGTGGATGTGGATGACAACAGCCACCTGTGGGGCGAACAGTACAATCGCAAGCTGGCCGACGCGCTGGCGGTGCAGAATGAGATCGCCGCGCAAATCTCGGATAAGCTGCGGCTCAAGCTGAGCAGCGGGCAGAAGGCGCGGCTGGCCAAGCGCCAGACCGAGAATCCGGAGGCGTATCGGCTTTACCTCCAGGGCCGCTTCTACACTGCCAAGTTGACGCCGGAAGGGATCGAGAAGGGACTCGATTACTACCACCAGGCCATCGCCCTCGACCCGAACTATGCGCTGGCGTACAGCGGAATCTCCGCCATCTTAGCCTTGATGGATGACGTGGTCGTGGCTCCGCGGGAAATCATGCCGAAGGCGAAGGAGGCGGCGCTCAAGGCAGTGGAACTGGATGACACGCTGGCCGAGGGGCACGTCGAGCTGGGCTCCGCGATCTTCCAGTATGACTACGACTGGCCCGCGGCGGAGCGCGAATTGCGGCGCGCGGTCGAACTGAATCCCAACAATGCTCGCGCGCAGGAGATCTTGGGGTGGTTCCTGGTGTTGATGGGCCGGACGGGGGAAGGGTTGGATCATAACCGGCGCTCTGTAGCCCTCGATCCGGTTTTCTTTGAGAGCGCCGTGCTGTTGGGGTGGGACTTGTATTTCGCCCGCCGCTATGACGATGCCGTCGCGGAAACTCGTAGGGCTATGGATCTGACGCCCGAATCCTGGAGCTCTTATTTTATTTTGGGACAAATCTACGCCCAGCAGGGCCGCTTTGCCGAAGCTATCGCCATGCAACAAAAAGCCCGCGAGAAGCCCGGCGGTCTGCAAGCGCTGTCAGAATTGGCGCGCGACTACACTCTGGCGGGTCGTGCGGAGGAGGGGCACCAAGCGATGACCGATCTGCTGGCAGGCGCTAAACGCGAGTACCTATCCAAGTATTTTATCGCCAAGGCCTACGCGGGGATCGGGGGGAAGGAGCAGGCTTTGGCCCAACTGGAGCAGGCGTATCAGGCTCGCTCTTGCTGGGTGACTTACCTGAAGGTAGATCCGGAGATGGATAGTTTGCGTTCGGACCCGCGATTCCAGGATCTGATGCGGCGAATCAATTTCCCGCAGTAGCCTCAGGCAGCATCCTCAACTGCCAGTACAACCGTTTGCCCCAGGAGTTTCAGCGCGGCTTGCAGCTTTTCGGGCTTGGTGGCGTGATCCGGATCGAGCATCCGCCGGATGATCGTTTCGCGCACCCCGAGCCTGCGAGCAAGTTCTGAGTTGTTCAAACCAAGCTCGCGGATTCGCCAGTACAAGGCTAACTTCGGTCCAATCCACAAAGGCACCGGCACCGGCTTCTGTCCGCGCTTCAGGGCTGCGGGCTTAGGCACTTCCTGTTTATGCGCCAGCAGAAAAGCGATCGAACTGCCCAGGCAGTCGATGGCTTCTTCCATCGCCTCCGGCAAGCTTGCGCCATCCGTGGCGGCGCGCGGAAAATCCGTAAACTGAACCAGAAATCTGCCGGCTGGGTCTTTTCGGAATGTAGCTGGATAGCTGAACGCAAGCATACGACCTCCTTTACAGGTACGCCGTTTCGAAGACCGCTCCCTCGCTCGCCAAGGGCGAGTTACGGTCGCGGCTCCGACCAGAGCCGGGCCCAGAGGGCACCCCGTCAGCAAGCGGTCCCGTGATACGTTAGTGAACTTCCGAAACGGTGTACTTAGCCCGGCCGTTCAAGCCTGACCTGACTGGGTTATCGCACACTTATGTACGAGCTGTTTTATCACCGGTGCCGACGCTCACTCCTCCCGCAGGGCGGCAATCGGATCGACCTTCGTCGCACGGCGCGCCGGAAGGTAGCAGGCCAGCGCGGCCACGCCGAGCAGGAACAGCGTCGCCGCCGCGTAAGTAGGCAGATCCACGGGCGCCACTCCGAATAGGAATCCGCCGATGAAACGCGTCACCGCGAAGGACGCCGCGAGACCGGCCGCCGCCCCTGCCGCGGCGGGGCGCAGCCCATCGGCCAGAATCATTCGCGCAATCTCTCGCGGCATCGCTCCCAAAGACGTGCGGATGGCGATCTCCCCCGTGCGCCTCGTCACCGAATACGCCAGGACGCCGTAAATCCCGACCGAAGCCAGCACCAGCGCCAGCAGCCCGAACACCGCCGAAAGGCGCGCCATCACGTGCTCGGTGAACAATTGCGCGTCCACCTGTGCCGATTCGCTCTTGACGTCGAGGACCAGCAGGTCGGGAGTCACTTCGTGGACCGCCTGCGGCACCGCGCCGGCGACGGACATTGGGTCGGCGGCGGTACGTAGTTGAAACACCCCGCCGCCATTGGATGGAGTGTAGACGGTGGGTGCGATCTCGCTGCGCAGCGTTTCGTACTTGGTGTCGCCCACCACCCCCGCGATCTGGAACTTCCGCGTGCCTCGTGCAATCCGCGTGCCGAGCGGGTCGTCACCGCCGAAGTAACGCTGCGCCAGGGCGTGATTGACCCAGACCGCGTCGGCGTCCGGCCGGCAGTCCTCCGGACGAATGTTGCGCCCCGATAGGATGGGAATCGCAAGAGTCTCAAAGTATCGCGGCCCAACCCGCATAATCTGAACGCTGGCGTCCTTGTCGCCCTTGCCCTCGATTCGAATCCGGTCCGTCTCCAGATTGCCCGCGAGCAGCACCTCGCTCGACCACGTGGCGGACACCACGCCGGGCAGCGCCGCGAGCCGCGCCTGCAACTCGGCATTCAGCAACGGCCGGCTCTCGATCGGCCGGCCATCGTGTTTCCGTGAAACCACGAAGGTCAGCAGATGGTCCCTCCGGAAACCGGGGTCGAGGGTCTCGAGGTTGATGAGGGTGCGCAGAAACAGCCCGGCGCCGACCAACAGCAACAGCGCCAGCGCCATTTCACCAGCCACCAGCGACCAGCCGAACCGGCTCCGCCGGCCCACCGGACCGGCGGCGCCGGTGCCCGACTTCAGTGCCACCACAGGCTCCACTTGCGAACCCGCCAAGGCGGGAGCCAGGCCGAACAGAACCGCCGTCAGCGTGGCCACCGCCGCTGCAAAGCCGAATACCGTCGTGTTGAGGCGCACGTCGAAGAGCATTCTCTCCCCCGAGGGAGTGAACAGAGCCGCCAGTACGCGCCTCGCCCACATCGCCACCAGCAGGCCCGCCACTCCGCCCGCCGTCGCCAGCAGCGCGCTCTCGGTCAGAAGCTGGCGGAACAGCCGCCGGCGCCCGCCGCCGATCGCGAGCCGGATCGCCATCTCTTTGCGACGCACCGACGACCGCGCCAGCAGCAGGTTGGCGATGTTGGCGCAGGCGATCAACATCACCAGCCCGACCACTGCCATCAGCACCTGGAGCGGCTGCGAATATCGCATGCGCATACCGGCCAAGCCGCGCGCGGCGCTCACCAGCCGGATGCCGGGTTGCCCGGCCGTTCCCGGTGCGTGACCGGGGTCGGGCGGCAGGCTTTGCCGGAACAGAACTTCGAGCTCGGCGTGCGCCGCTTCGAGCGTCACGCCCGGCGCCAGGCGGCCTATCAACGGCAGCCAGGCGTTCTTGTCGTCCAGGGCGTCCCACCACCCCGGCCCCAATTTCCGGCCGGCGTGAATCGCGATCCACAGGCTGGGAATCCGGATGGGCTGCAAGCCGAAGAACTCCCGGGGCGCGACTCCCACGATGGTGAACGGCGCGCCTTCGAGCGCGATGGTCTTCCCGACAATCCCGGGGTCGCTGCCGAAGTGCGCCTGCCAGAAAGCCGAGCTGAGCACCGCCGTTGCGTCCGCGCCAGGCCGATCGTCACTCGCATCCAGCACCCGCCCCAATTGCGCCGGCACGCCGAGCGTCGCGAAGAACTCTCCACTCACCAGTTCCGCGCTGGCCGGCGTGATTTCGCCGCGAATCAGCGCCTGTACTCCGGCGGGCCCGGCAAACGCGAAGACGCTTTCGAAAGACTTCGACTGGGAGCGAAACTGATCGAAGATCGCGTACGGGAAGGAACAGGCGTCCTTGCGTCCTACGCGGGAGTCGCAGCCAGTGTAGCTGCTGTAGCCCTGCCAGTTCGCGGGCTTCTCCGTGGTCCACTGAATCTCGGCCAACTGCTCGGGATGGCGCACCGGAAGCCGCCGCAGCTCTACCGCATCCAGCAGGCTGAAGATCGCGGTGTTGGCTCCGATCCCCAGCGCCAGCGTGAGCACCGCGACCGTGGTGAATCCGGGGTTGCGGCCCATGGTGCGCAAGCCGTAGCGCAGATCTTGCACCAGTGTCTCGATCCACTGGACGCCGCGCATGTCCCGGCACGCCTCCTGCAATTGCGTCACGCCGCCCAAGGTGGCCAGCGCGGAGCGGCGCGCCTCGTCTGGCGCCATGCCCGCCGCGCGGTTCTCCTCGATCTGTTGCTCCAGGTGAAAGCGAAACTCGCGATCCAGCTCGTCTTCTACCCGCGCCCTGCGGAAGAGCGATCGGAAATGCTGCCGCCATCGGTCCATCCAGCGCATAGGGCGATACCTAAGTTATTTACAATACTCCGGCGGACCCGTGGAGTCAACCTCACCGCTGCGGCAGAACGTGTAAATTCGCGAAGTAGCCCTCCGTGCCTGGGCCGATCCACAGGGCGATCGTGCCCGGCGCGGGAGCCAGCTTCAGATCGTTGACCATCAGGCACGGCTGCTCGGCGTTGTTGACAAAGAGCCGCGCCTTCGCGCCGGAGACGGTGATTTTCACCTTGGTCCACGCGCCCGATTCGAGGTCGGCATACGACTCGTACAGGCCCGGCGTTTCCTTCCGCGTGCGCTCCCACGGCCAATCGGGGAACGACACGTACTGCGTGGAGTGGTTGCGCCGGAGTTGATCTTCCGCGCGGCCGTTGGTGGGCCGCAGGTAGAACAGCTCGAACTTGCGGGCCTCGGGCTGGACGCGAAAAGCGATCCCGATAAATCCTCGCGCCGCCTCAATGGCGCCCGCGCCCGGGGCGCCGGCAAGATCTGCCTCGATGGCGCCGTCCTGGAATCCGGGCCCGTCCACGATGGCGAGGCTCTCGCCCTGGCCGCCGCCGGGCATCTCGGAAATGTGGATTGCCTGCTTTCCGCGGTAGGTGGCGGACTCCGCGCGGACGTTGTGGAGCTTGAGCTTGTCCAGGGTTTGGCCGCGGGCGGGATTGAGCCACAGGATGGCTGCCGCGGCCAGAAGAGCGGTCGTGTTTTTCATATGTCCGGATTAGACGCGGCAAGTCGCGAAAAGCTCCGTTAACCACGGGTTGAGCCCCAAGGGCGGCAAAAACGGTCCAGCCCGGCTTCCGTGCTGCGCCATACACTGGAAGGCCGATTGCTTAGAGGACCAGGGGCGGTGCGCGTGGGAAGAGCCACGCAATCGTTCGAGGCCCTAATGCTCAAACACAACCTGCTCGCTTGTCTCGTTGGAATGCTGCCCTTTCCCGTTCTGGCGCAAACGGTCACGCGCTTCGAACAGGACGATCCCAGGATCACCTACACCGGAACCTGGTACCCGAACTCTAACCCACTGGAGAGCGGAGGCACCGCCCGATTGGCAAACCTGAAGGGCTCGCAGGCCATCGTCATCTTTAACGGAACGGGTATTACTTGGATCGGCGCCTCCGATTATTACTCTGGAGAGTGCTATCTCACGCTGGATGGTCTGCCAACGTCAGTGGATACGTCCAACTCCTCCGCGGCCACGCTCTATCAGCAGCCGTTGTTCAGTATCCATACCCTTACGCCCGGTCTGCACCGGATGACTATCGAGGTGACCCACTCTCATGACGGCTCTACTAACCAGTCGTGGATCTGGGTGGATGCTTTCGATATTGACAATGGCTCGCTGGCCGGAGGCTCCCCGGCTGCCGGTCCGGGCCTGGTGCAACAGACCGACGTTGCGGCAAATTACTCCGGACACTGGTTCCAGAATACAGGCGCAATCTACAGCGGAGGCAGCATCGACTCGGCAGTCGACGCGGGCGCACGTGTAGACCTGACTTTCAACGGCACGGCCGTCTCCTGGATAGGCTACCGCGACGAGTGGTCGGGGTTGGCACAAGTCCTCCTCGATGGGCAACTCCAGGCTACGGTGGACACCTACCTGACTCCCTCGAAGGCGCAAACCACCACTTACAGCTTGACCGGATTGGCCCCCGGAACCCATGTCCTGAGCATTGTGGCCACCGGAAATCACGATGCGGCGTCGGGAGGCTCCTGGGTGTGGGTGGATGGCTTCCAGATTTCCGCTGCTGCGTCGTCCGCGCCGCCTGTTCCAGCGACACTCACACCCGCCGTAAGCAGCGGCAGCAGCCAGGTCCTCACCCTGACTTACAACGCCCCGAGCGGGCTCCAGACCCTCAACGTACTCAACGTCCTGATCAACAGTTTCCTGGACGGCCGCCAGGCCTGCTACCTGGCATATTCCCAAAGCTCCAACGTGCTCTACGTAGTTGCAGACGATGGCGACCCTACTCAGATCTCCGGCAAGGTGATGGACGGCACAGGCGCCGTGAGCAACAGTCAATGTACCGTAGATCTCACCGGATCTTTGGCCGCAGGCAACGGCAATACCTTCACTTTGACTCTGGCTCTCGAGTTTTCGGCCTCGTTCGGTGGAAACAAGGTGGTCTACGCGGCCTCGAGCGATCTCTCCGGGACGAATTCAGGTTGGCAGACTATGGGCGCAGTGGGCGTGCCGCCGCTGCCCTCGACGTTCCCTAACCCGATCGGCATGAATCCTTCTTCCGGGAACACTCTGACCCAAACCGTCACCTTCAGCTTCCAGGACCAGAGCGCCGCAACCAACTTACAAACGGTCTGGGCGTTGATCAATACGGCACTCGATGGGCGTGGGTCCTGCTATGTGGCGTATTACCGGCCGGGAAATCAACTGTTACTTTTGCCGGATAGCGGAGATGCCTCGGCGACCATCAACATAGTACTCAGCGGCGCCAATTCGGTCAGCAACAGCCAGTGCACGATCTCGGCTGAAGGCGCCAGCGTCAATACCACCGGCAACACGTTGAGCGTCACATTGCCCATCACCTTCAAGACCGGATTTGCCGGATTCAAGGGCGTATGGCTGGCGGCCTCAACCATGAGCGGGCAAACCAGCGCCTGGCAAGCACTCGGCGCCGAAGCAGTCCCGGGGCAGTAGGGAGCGTTATCATCAATCAACGAGGTCCCTGATGAAGAAACTGCTCCCCGCCGCGGTCGCCGCGGTCTGCGTGCTTGTCGCGCAGGATTCGCCGCGCCCCAAGAATACCTATCACTCGAGCGGAGGCGCGTCCGCGCAGCAGCGCCTCATTTCGCCGGAGGTCCACCCCGACGGCGCCATCACCTTCCGCCTGCGCGCGCCCCAGGCCAGCCAGGTCAGCTTGTCTTTCGCGGGCGCCAAGCCGATGACCAAAGACGCGAACGGTGTATGGTCCNNCGGCCCGGTCCCGCCCGAAATCTACCAGTACAACTTCGTGGTCGACGGGGTGCGCATTCTCGACCCGGGGAATCCCCACCTGAAGAATGGCCGCGCGCTCGACGCCAGTATCGTGGAGGTGCCGGGCTCCCCGCCGCGCTTCGATGAAGTGCAGAACGTCCCGCACGGCGCACTGCAGATTCGCATGTACCATTCGACTCCCCTCAAGAAAACGCGGCAACTCTATGTCTACACGCCGCCCCAGTACGACACCGAGCCTGGCCGGCGTTTCCCGGTGCTCTACTTGCGCCACGGAAGCGGCGACACCGAGGAAAACTGGAGCGACACCGGACGCGCGGGCGTGATTCTCGACAACCTGGTCGCACAGCGCAAAGCGGTTCCCATGATCGTCGTCATGCCGAACGGCGATACGGACGGCACGTGGGCGGGTGGAAGCTCGCCTGCGGGGATCGAGATATTGGGCCAGGAGCTGCTGACCGACATCATCCCCATGATCGACAAGACCTACCGCGTGTCGCCCGGCCGCGAGAACCGCGCCATCACCGGCCTTTCGATGGGCGGCGGGCAGGCGTTCACCATCGGGCTGAAGCACCTGGACCAATTCGCGTGGGTGGGCGAATTCAGCTCGGGGCTGGTCAGCGACACGGATTTCCGCCTCGACCAGCACCTTCCGGGATTTCTGGATCGTCCCGATGACGTCAACCGCAAGCTCAAGCTATTGTTCCTGAGTTGCGGAACGGAAGACCCGCGGTATCCGGGACAGCTCGACCTCACGGACCTATTGAAGCAGCACGGCGTTCGATATGTGTGGAGGGACAGCTCGACCTCATGGACCTATTGAAGCAGCACGGCGTTCGATATGTGTGGTACCCGACGCCGGGCGTCCACGAGTGGAAAGTCTGGAGGCACGCGCTCGCCGAATTCGCGCAGCGGGTGTTTCAGCCGGTACCGTAAAGCCGTGCAGGCCACTCCCTCAGTCCTCAGACTCAGCTCAGCTCAGAAGCCGTGAAAAAATCCCGCTGCGCAGACGAAACCGCCTGCGCCACCACAACAAGTGCCACGTTTTCAGAGGTGGGGCAGGCGG
>OMOG01000781.1:0-3170 GCA_900290305.1 Candidatus Sulfopaludibacter sp. SbA4 | reverse complement strand
CCCACCACAACAAGTGCCACGTTTTCAGAGGTGGGGCAGGCGGTTTCGCCTGCCTTGCCCGCTTGCGGGCGAATCTTTCTCAGCTCCTCACGGTCGTGGCTCTGACCAGAGCCGCGCGCGTCAGCGAGCGGTCCCACGGTTCGTTACGGCAGCGTCTGCGGCATGCGCTCCGCCTGCTCCACCAGGTCCGACAACGTCTTGGCGAGCGCCCTGGCCGCTTCCAGATTCAATTGCGCGTGCACCTCGAACACCCCCGTGAGTTTGCCGGTCTCCCGCACCACAAACTTCAGCCGCGTCTGCCGGCCATAGAACGCGGAGTTGCAGCAGTCGCCATCGATGGATGCCAGCTCCAGGGCGCGGCCCCAGCACCCAGGCGTCGTCGGAATCGCTTCGCGCAGGGCCTGCGGGAAGATCATGGTGTTGCTGCGCGACCACTTCGGCTGGAGCCCCTGGCTCACCGGAATCACAGCGCCTTTTGACGGGTCCATACCGAACCAGTTTACACGGGTCAATCCAGGACGCGAGCCGCCATCGACTGCCATCCCGTGTTATTGAGATCGTTGTGGTCGCGCGCCGCCACGTAGAACACGCGCGGTCCGGCGAAGCTGGGACTGAACACCAGGCTCAGCGTCAACGTCAGATTGTTGCCGCTGGCGATCAGCGCCGAGTCTCCCCAACTCACCGTGCACTGGTTGTTTTGCAGGGACCCGGGGACGCTCAGGCTCTGCGGCGTCAGCAGTCCCGAGCCGTTGTCAGTGAACAGGTACAGCAGGCTCGACCGCCGGTCGTAGGCCAGATAGCAGGCGGCGCGGCCGTCGAGCGAATTGTTGACCAGGATGTTTTCGACTCCCAGATCCTGGTAGCCCGCGCTGTCGCTGAAGGCGAAGGTATAGGGCCCCGTGGAGAGCATCCCCAGCACCGCGGTGGTGATGGTCTGCGCCGCGCCGGGGACTCCCCACGCTCCCAGCGGCTGCCAGCCGGAGTTATTCCCCGCCGCATCTCCCGCGGCCATGTAAATCACCTTTTGGCCCGCGAAGCCGGGCTTGAAGAGCAGGGTGAGGGTGAGCGAGAGACTATTCCCCGTGGCATTGACGGCCGCGCTGTTCCATTCGACCGTACACTGGCTGTTCACGATGTTGCCCGCCGTGGCGGCGGATAAGCCCCCCAGCAGGCCGCCATTGTCCCCCACCAGAAACAGAACGTTGGAGGCCTGGCTGTATGCCAGGTAACACGCCTGCCGGCCGTCGAGGAAATTGTTCACCAGGATGTTGAGCACGCCCAGGTCCTGGTATCCGTGCGGGTCATTGAACGTGAATTGGAAGGTCTGGCTGGCGGCATAGCCCGATGCCGGCACCACCCCGACGGGCGCCGCCGCCGCGGGCTGCGATGGCGCCGCCGCCAGCGTTCCCTCCACGCCCCCCGAACCGAACAACCCCGCCGCGCTTTCCGCCGCGATTCCGGCCGCGGCCGGGCCGCCCGCGAGAGTGCGCGGAAGCCAGCTTCCGGTCCATTGTCCCGGTCCCGCCGCAGTCAGCAACACGTTGTCGTCGCCGCTGAAGAAGGTCGCCGTCACGGTGCCGGAGGTGAGCGGCGTTCCACAATCGTCGACCACCGTCGCCTGCAACGGGATGGGAACGCCGGCAGTCCTCTGGAAATTGCCCTCCAGGCTGGTCACCACGGGCAACAGTTGCGTCGGTTGGCAGCCGCCGCCCGCGACGACCAACAGCACCGCGATGGCGTAATCGCTGGCGGTTTCCGCGATGTGGATGTCCACGGTGCCCGTATACACGCCGGCGGCCAGACCGTCGGCCGTCACGGTGACCGTTTCGGTGACCGGCTGCGATGCCGTCAGGGAAGTGCCGGAACCCGATACGCTGAGCCAGCCGTTCCCTTGAGGCGTGCTGGTCCCCGGCGGCAAAGTCGTCCCGCTGGTGACGGTGAGGGTCTGGCTCGAAGGATTCGTGATCTGCACCACTTGCGGCGCCGGGCTCGACCCCGTCGCCACAAACACCAGGGCCGTTGGCGCGATCACGGGCCCCGTGGCGGCGTTCGAAGCAAGCACCGTCAGCGTCACCGGCAGCGATTGCGGCAGGTTGGCGACGCCGGTGCCTCTGAAGTCTACGCGGCCTTTGTAGACGCCCGGCGCCAGTCCCGCTGGGTTGGCGCCGATGGTCAGTTGCGCCGGCGCGGCCCCCGCACTCAACGTCACCGCGAGCCAGTTTCCGCTGTATGTGGCAGCCGCTGCCGAGAACGCCAGCGTACCGGTGCCGGCGTTGGAGACCGTCACGATGTGCGCCGCCGGCGCGGCCGCGCCCGCCACCGCCTGGAACCCGACACCTGTCTGTGAAAGCGAAAGCAACGGCCCGGAAGGCACCACCAGGATATCGAACGGGGAGTTCATCACGGCGCCCGAGTCCAGGCTCACCGAAACATTACCGAAGTACGCGCCGGGATTCAGACCCGCGGAATCCGTCTGCACGGTGATGCCGGCAGCGGAGGCCGCCGGGATCGCCCCGGTGGGAGAGGGAACCGTCAGCCAACAGGCGATGGTGGGATCGAAACAACTGGCCGTGGCGCTGTAGTTGGCGGCCGTGGCTTCGAGTGGTGTCACAATTTCAAACTGGCTGACGGTATTGGCCACCGCCTTGGCTTCCGGGCAATCCTGGCAGACGCTGTGCGCACCCGGCGGCGGTGCAGGGATGATTTGCGAAGGGGCGCCGGGGCCATTAAATTCCACGATACTGGTAACCGAAAGCCCAAGCTGTCCAGTATCGATCACTTGTCCTGGGGAGTAAGAGTGGTAAAACAGGGCCTGGTACGAACCATTCTTACCTAATATTTCGACGCATTCGTAAAACGCACCGAAGGCGGAGCGTTGCACAATACGCTGGCAAATAAGAATCTTGCAGTTGTTGGCGTCCGAACTGGCGGGTAGATTGGCGTTGCCGCAGATGGCGGGAATGCTGTACGTGAATAGACTTCCGGAACCGGTGAGTGAGACTGCAAAAATTGGGTCGCCTGGCTGACCTGCGACATTGTAAGTAAACGTGATGGTTCCGGTGGCGGCTGCGAACATGTTTGTCCCTCGAGTGACCAAGCCCTGTGCGGTGCCCGATGAGTTTACGGTGCCTTGCAGATCGATTTCTCCCGACTGGAACTGCAACATCAAA
>OMOG01000556.1 GCA_900290305.1 Candidatus Sulfopaludibacter sp. SbA4 | reverse complement strand
CCCGTAGACATTCTTCGCGGAGTTCCACGCGCCGTGGGGCGTTCATGTTGAGCAGGCGGACCGCCGCCCGGCCTTTGGGCGTCAGGCCGAGAACCCGTCCGCCTCGGACGACAAAGTGATCGCTCCAGTCCTCTCCACGCGGATTGAACAATGCCGCCACGGTGCGCGTATCGGGATCGATGCTCGTGAGGTTCGGTCCTTTGTACGCGTTCGATCGGTCGCAGGCGAGCGCGAGGCCTTGGATCGTCGGTACCACCGTGCTGCCTCGATACGATGTGTTCGACATGGAAAGGAATAAGAGGCGTCGCCTCCTGCGGCATGCGGCAATACTCACACGCGTTGCCGGCACGGCTTCGAACAATCTCCCGTAAACTTGGGTCCATGCTAAGCAGATTGCTTGGCGAGGAAACGGCGCGCCTTTGCCTGCATGATCGAAATCAGATCGAGGGCCTCAACGAAATCCTTGTACTCTGCATCTTCCGCTGGTGTGAGTGTTCCCTCATTCGCCTTCCGCCGCAACTCCCCGATGCGGGCCTCCACTTCTGAGTCGGCGCGGAGTTCCAGGAGGACTGAAGCCATCTTCGGTGTGAAAGCCTCGGTCAGCGGCTCCAGCAAGCGGTCCAGATAGCTCGTGGTAGCTATGAATGCATTATACGCTTCTTGGAGCAGGTGGTTGCCGGAGAGCCCTTACGTCGGAACGTTACCAATGCGGCCGGCAGACACAATGGCTCTATGCGACTGTGGCCGCGCGTCCCTCCGCCACAGACATCCCGCTGCCGTGCACATCAACAGGGCGTGAAACGGCCGTGTGGCGGGCTCCTGGAAGTGACCGTCAAACAAGGCATACTGTGCGGTCCCAGTCTTTCCCACCCAGGGCGCGACAATACTCGGCGCAAGCAGTCCCGTTCCCGGGACGCCTGCTAGCTCGCCAACTTCTCAAACTGCGTGATCCGCACTTCTCGATCCTGGAACACCGCGCGGATCTCGAGCCGGCCGCCCATGGCCTCGATGTCTTCGGCCAGGGTACTGACACAGATGTCGGACCGGTGCTCAATCTTCGAGACCTCTCCCTGATTGACGCCGAGGATTTCCGCCGTTGCAACTGCGTCATTTCCTGCGCCTTTCGCAATTGATCGAGCGGCATGGCGGCCAGGCTCTTCTGGAACCTCTTCTCAATTCTCCGCTGCCGGTCAGCCGGCGTTGCCTCCAGCAATTGACGAAGATTACGAGTGGGCATTACATGCGTCCCTCCTTCCTGAGCTCAAGCAGGTGTCGTTCAAAGAGCCGATCCGCGATCGGCACAAATTTCTCATACCAGCGGCCGTCCCGGTCTTATCGCCACCTATCAAGAGGATCGCTGGGCGCAGCGGGTTGAATGCGTGGAGCGTCCGCCGCGGCCTCCCTGCGCTCTGGGTTCGCAGCGAACGGAGTTCGCCACGTCATCNNAACCCTCAAAATCCACCCCTCCCCAAAACCTCAGTCACCGATTTTGGAAATAAATTTTCAATCCACTCTTTCCACTCTTACAGCCTGATTCCAAACCATTTACAAGCTACGTAACCCCGCGCCGCCACCCGTTTCTCCCCGTCCCCGCCATGGCTTGCATGCTAGATTGAAATCAGGAAGAGGATTAGCGCTTCACCCTCCGTTGCACGGAGCGCCAGCTCCCCGTCGTCGGGAGCTGTTCTTGTTTGTGCCCCCATTTGGGGGTGGCGATGCAGATCTGCATCGCCAAAATTCGCTAACCCCCATCTTTTCAACGTTCGGTACGTCCGCGGCGATGCATCTTGCATCGCCGCCAAAACGGAGCTTCTATGTCTCAATCGATTTCGGCCAAAATGGCCCCCAACTCGCCGCCCGGCAGACCTGGCGCCCGAGCGGGGGCGCAAATTGTAAAAACCACCCTCAAATCTGCGCCCCCCGATTTCGACGCCTCTCCGCAACCAACAGAAACAGAGGAACTTACAACACCGTGAAAAATAAACTGACATACCCGGAATATTTGCGCCCCCGGCGAGCCATCCAGCCGCCCAATCCCGCGCAAAACCGTTCAATATGGAACGGCCGATTTCGCGTAACTCCAGCGGATTCAATGCCGCCTCTTCAATTAACCGTTCAATTGGAACGGTTTTGACCGCGCCGGCCCGGGACCTCGCTCCCGGCCGCCCGCGCTTACAATTAAAAGGTAGCCCAGCATGTGGATTGTCCAACTCGCGCTCCGACGGCCGTATACATTCGTCATCATGGCGATGCTCATCGTCATCCTCGGCGGGCTGGCCATCGTCCGGATGCCCACCGACATCTTCCCCGAAATCGACATCCCCGTCGTCAGCGTCATCTGGACCTACGCCGGCGTCTCCCCCGAGGAAATGGCCGAAGTCATCACCGTCCGCTGCGAGCGCGCCTTCACCACCATGGTGAACGATATCGAGCACATGGAGTCGCAATCCCTCCCGGGCCTCGCCGTCATCCGCGTCTTCTTCCATCCCAAGGCCTCGGTGGATGCCGCCGTCGGCCAGCTCGCCGCGGCCTCACAGTCAGTGCTCAAGTCACTCCCCACCGGCATTACCCCGCCCAACGTCATCCGCTTTAACGCCTCCGCCGTCCCCATCCTGCAACTGGGCATTTCCAGTGACTCACTGCCCGAGCAGCAACTCTACGATCTGGGTTACAACTTCATCCGTACCCAGATGGCCAACGTGCAAGGCGCCAGCTTTCCGCTCCCCTACGGCGGCAAGCCCCGCCAGATCTCGGTCGACCTGAATCCCCAGGCACTCTACGCGCAGGGCATCTCCGCCGCCGAAGTCACCGACGCCATCAACTCCCAGAGCCTGATCCTGCCTTCGGGAACCGTCAAGATCGGCGCGCAGGAATACACCGTCAAGCTGAACAGCGCGCCTGAGCTGGCCGCCGCCTTCAACCGCCTGCCGGTGCGCCAGAGCCACGGGACCACGGTCTACGTCGGCGACGTGGCCCACGTGCGCGACGGGTACGCCGTGCAGACCAACATCGTGCGTCACAACGGCTCGCGCGCCGCCCTGCTCACCGTCCTCAAGAACGGCGGCTCTTCCACCCTCGATATCGTGCGCGAGCTGAAGCAGATGCTCCCGCGCATCCAATCCACGCTGCCCCCGTCGCTCAATCTCCGGCTGATGTTCGATCAGTCCATCTTCGTGCGCGCCGCCATCTCGGGCGTTCTCCGCGAAGCCATCGTCGCCGCCATGCTCACCGGCCTCATGATCCTGCTGTTCCTCGGAAGCTGGCGCTCGACCATCATCGTCTGCATTTCCATCCCGCTCTCCATCCTCACCTCGCTCGCCATCCTCAACCTGCTCGGCGAGACCATCAACGTGATGACCCTCGGCGGCCTGGCGCTGGCTGTCGGCATCCTGGTGGACGATGCCACCGTGGAAATCGAAAACATCCACCGCAATTTCGGCCTGGGCAAGCCCATCCTGCGCGCCATCCTCGAAGGCGC
>OMOG01000557.1:231-6851 GCA_900290305.1 Candidatus Sulfopaludibacter sp. SbA4 | reverse complement strand
GCCCGCCGCCGCCCCCGCCGCCCGCCGCGCCGCGACCTCCGCCACCCGCAGCACCGCGACCACCACCACCCGCCGCCGGAGCCGCCGCGGGAGCAGCAGCCTCGGTAACCGGAGCGGCCGCCGCAGGAGCCGCAGCCTCACCCGCCGGCGCCGCTCCACGTCCACCGCCCGCACCACGTCCGCCACCGCCTCCTCCGCCACCGCCCGCACCAGCAGCCGTCACCGGAGGCGGATGCGGCAACTCCGGATACTTCTGGACATCGAACAGCTCCTTCACCAGCGCCGCGAACGGCTGGTCCATCAGCACCACCCAATCGCCTTCCTTGTACGTGGCGCGATTGGCCGTGAACTCGTGCGTCGCCTGGTGCACCTCGATCCCGTCGATCATCAGCTTTTCCACCAGCAACGCCGCCGTCGGCCGATCCCTCTGCTCGCGCGGGATGATGTACGCATAGGGCGGATCCTTGGTGAACCGCGCCACCACGTCGCGCCCCGCGCGATACCGGTCGTACAGCAGCTCTTCCCGATTCTTGGCCGCCGTATCCAGCACCGCCATCGACGCGCCCAGCATGTACCGCACCGCATCGCCCAGCCGCCACCAGCCCCCGGTCCACGGGCTCGAATAAAACACCTCTGTCCGCAGATCCTGCTTCTCCCGTGGAAAATCGTCGGTGGTATAAAAATGCGGCGTCGCGTAGCGGTAGAGCGCCGTCTCCGTCAGGAACGAAACCGTATTCCGGAAATTGTTCACATGGTCCACAAAGCCCGGATACCAATCGTCGAACCGCCCGCGATGCATCGCGCCCGGCATGTTGTGCTCGTCCAGCCACGCCGCCATCGCCGCCCCGAACACGTTCACCCACCGGTACATCAGCGGGTGCGGATTCAACGACACCGGGTCCCCGAACGGCGGAATCCAGATGCGCGCCGGAAAGGGCGCCGTCTGGTGATGGTTGTAGAAAACCTCCGGGTAATACTCCAGCACCGCGCGCGTGATCACCTGCGACTCGATCATGTTGTTCATGTACCCGTCGCGGTTGTTGTCGTGCCCTGTTGTCGTGCCCGATGTACTCCTGCCACAGCGCCGGCATGCCGCTCACCTCGTACGGCGTGCCCACATTGCTGCGGTACCAGTTCACCGTCATGTTCTGCCCGTCCGGGTTGATCGAAAACCATAGCAGCAGGATCACGTTGTCGAGGATGGCCGTGGTAGCCGGATCGGTCGCGGTCACCAGGTTGTAGGCGAGCTGAATAGTGTGCTGCGCGCACGCCACCTCGGTCGCATGCAGCCCGCCATCGATGTGGACGATGACCTTCCCGTTTTGCGCCAGGTCGTGCGCCTGCGCGTCCGTCAGTCCCTTCACCAGCGCCAGCCGCCGCGCCGTATCTTTATATTTGTCCAGCCCCGCCAGGTTTGCCGGCGACGAGATGACCGCGATGTACCAGTCGCGGCCTTGCGTGGTCTTCCCCACGCGCACCAGTTTCAGCTTGTTCGTGGCCTGCGCCAGCTTCTGCAGATAGCCCAACGCTTCGTCATAACTGGCGAGGTAAAAATCGTCTCCCGGCTTATGCCCCAGCACCGATTCCGGTGTCGGAACCTGGGCCATCCCGGCAGCCAGGGGGATCAACAACAACGCGGCAGCACACCTCATAAGAAACCCAGCCTACCACGCCCGTGGGGCAGTCACACCTTCACCGCATTCGCCCGCACGTAATCGCTGACCTTGTCCGGCTCCGGCCCTATATAGTGATACGCCTCCGCGTAGCTCAACCCGAACCGCTTCCCGACCTCCGCATCCCGGTCCAGCACGAACTTGCGGACATACTCGCGGTTCGCCGTCTCGTCATCGTCGCCCAACAGAGCGAGGCGCAGTCCCTGCGCGCTCAGCCGCCGCCGCAGTTGCGCGCCGCTCTGCCCGCCGGGCCCCTGCGCGCCATTCAAAATGTTGACGGCGATCTTGCCCTCCACCTGGTCGCCGATATCCACCACGCGGTTGACATACTCCGGGCCGCGCGAGAAGTAATACTTCTCCCGCACCGAGTGCGGCTTCAGCCCCGCGTCGAAATGCTCCGGATAGTCCTTCCCCATGCCCGCCATCCAGCACGCCGCCTCCACCGCGCGCGCCGTCACGTAGTGGTCCGGATTCTCCTCGTAGTGTCCCCACGGGTCGTAGCAGATCACCGTGTCCACCTTCAGCAGCCGGAACAGGAAGATCAGCCGCAACCGCAATTCCAGTGGCGAAACCGCATCCAACATGTGGTTGCGGTAGTAAAGGTCGTACACCTTCTCCAGCCCGAACCCCCGCGCCACCGCCAGGTTGTCGCGCTCATTGGCCAGCACGCCCTCACCTACGGTCCCGGGACCCGTGTGGTCGTCGTTGGTCGTGCGGATCAGGTAGCCCGTGTAGCCCTCCTTGATCAGTTTCAGCACCAGCCCGCCGGCAAAGATCGGCAGGTCGTCGGCATGCGGTTGAATGGCAGCCAGCACCTTCCCCGCGTGCGGCCTCCCCGGCTGGGCCCGTTCCACCTCGATATTGGTGCTCGCGAACGGACCTTCGTCCGCCATCGTGATCGCGGGAGCCGCCAACGCGCCGCCCGCCAGGGATACAAGAAACTCGCTCCTTTTCATGGCAATCATTGTCCCGCAATCGGCCTCAAGAAAATCGCCCCCCGGCCGATAAGTCTCCCGTGGACATCTCTGCCATCGCCCTTCAAGGTCTAGAGACCTCCCAGGCCCAATTCGACCAGGCCGCCGGCCGCCTGGCCTCCCTCGGGTCGCCTTCCCCCGGTGCTGCCTCCGTCGACACGGTCGACCTCTCCGCGCAGACCGTCTCCCTTCTCTCCGCAAAAAACGCCTTCGAGATGAACATCAGCGTCATGAAGATCGCCAACCAGATGCAATCCCACCTCGTCGATCTCCTGGGTTGAACCCCGCTCAGGCCCCACCCCGCCAATGTGAGAAGATCTCCCTATGCCCTTCCGTCGGGCCCTGCCCGCCCTCATCTTCGCCGCCTCCGCACTCTGCCAACCCCATCCCAATCCCTGCCCCGACCCCGGCGCCCCCATCGCTCTCACCGCCTCCGACTGGAACGGCTGGGGACGCGACCTCGACAACTCGCACTACCAGCCCCATCCCGGAATCCAGCTCGCCGACGTCTCCAAGCTCAAGCTCAAGTGGGCCTTCGCCTACTCCGGCGGCAAGGCCAACGGACCGCCCACCGTCATCGGCAGCCGCGTCTTCGTCACCAGCGAGTCGGGCCACGTCTACGCCCTCAACGCGCAGACCGGCTGCACTTACTGGACCTTCGAATCCCCCGCGCCCGCCCGCACCGCCGTCACCATCGCGCAAGTGCCGCACGGCGGGCCGGCGAAATTCGCCGCCTACTTCGGCGACGAGCACGCCTCCGTCTGTGCCCTCGACGCCCTCACCGGCCGCCAACTTTGGACCACGCAGGTCGACCCGCATCCCATCGCGCGCATCACCGGCTCGCCGGTCTTCTACCGCGACCGCCTCTACGTGCCGGTCGCATCCCTCGAGGAAGTCTCCGCCGCCAAGCTAACGTACGAGTGCTGCACCTTCCGCGGCAGCCTGGTGGCCATCGACGCCGCCGCGGGCAAGGTCATCTGGAAGACCTGGGTGATCCCCGACGCCCCCCAACCCCTGCGCAAGAATTCGAGCGGCACACAAATGTACGGACCCGCTGGCGGCGGCATCTGGTCCGCCCCCACCATCGACCCGGCGCGCAAAATCGTGTACGCCGGCACCGGCGATTCCTACACCGATGCCTCGACCAAGATGACCGATGCCATCGTGGCCTTCGATCTCGACAAGGGAGCCGTCCAGTGGTTCAACCAGATCACCCCCAACGATAATTGGGTGGTCTGCCAGAAGCCCGGCGAAGGAAACTGCCCGCAGAACATGGGCCCCGATTTCGATTTCGGCAGCTCGCTCATTCTTCGTAGGCCCGCTGGCGGACAGCCCGTGCTGCTCGCCGGCCAGAAATCCGGCGTTATCATGGCGCTCGACCCGCAAAGCCGTGGCCGCGTCTTGTGGCAGGCCAAGGTCGGCCAGGGAGGCTCGCTCGGCGGCATCGAATTCGGCATCGCCGCCGACGGGCAGAACGTCTACGTCCCCATGTCCGACGTCAACGTGAAGACCGATCCGCAGCCCGGCCTCACCGCGCTCCAGATCGCGACGGGCAAGAAACTGTGGCACGTCCCCGCGCCCGAGCCGCCGTGCAGTTGGAGCCCGCGCACCTGCAACCATGCGCAATCCGCCGCCATCACCGCGATCCCCGGCGTGGTCTTCTCCGGCGCCACGGATGGCCACCTGCGCGCCTACGCCTCCGAAGACGGCGCGGTACTCTGGGACTTCGATACCGCCGCGAAACTTTGGGACACCGTCAACGGCATCGCGGCGCGCGGCGGCGTACTCGATGGCGGCGGACCCACCGTCGCAGGCGGCATGCTCTTCGTGAACTCGGGCTACGGCCGCATGCCCGGACAGCCCGGCAACGTGCTGCTGGCCTTCTCGGTGGATGGAAAATGAGGATCCTTCTTCTCGTCTGCGCCGCCCTCACCGCTTTCGCGCAAAGTCACCTCACCTGGAGCGACTACGCCGGCGCCGCCGATTCCGCGCAGTATTCGGCGCTCGACCAGGTCAAACGCGCCAACGTGAGCAAACTCGAAGTCGCCTGGACCTACCCCATCGGCGACGGCCGCAAATATTCCTTCAACCCCGTCGTGGTCGATGGCGTCATGTACGTGCTGGCGAAGAACAACTCCATCGTGGCCCTCAACGCCGCCACCGGAAAAGAGGTCTGGACCTACGCGCCCGATCCGCCGCCCAGCATCATCACTTACCGCGGCATCAACTACTGGGAGAGCCCCGACCGCAGCGAGCGCCGCCTGTTGTTTTCCGCCAACCACGCCCTGCGCGCCATCGACGCGCGCACCGGCAAGCCCATCCCTTCGTTCGGCAGCGGCGGCAGCGTCGAATTGAAAGAAGGACTGGGCCGCGATCCCAAGGCCCTCCGGCTCGTTCAATCCACCACCCCCGGCCGCGTCTTCGAGAACCTGCTGATCCTCGGTTCGGCGACCAACGAGGGATACGGCTCCGCGCCCGGCGATCTGCGCGCTTTCGACGTGCGCACCGGCAAGCTGGTCTGGACCTTCCACACCATTCCCCATCCCGGCGAGTTCGGCTACGACACCTGGCCCAATGATGCGTGGAAGACCGTGGGCGGCGCCAACGTCTGGGGCGAATTCTCGCTCGACGAAAAGCGCGGCATCCTCTACGCCCCCACCGCCAGCCCGAAATACAACTTCTTCGGCGCCGACCGCACCGGCGCCAATCTCTTCGGCGATTGCCTGCTGGCGCTCGACGCCCGCACCGGCAAGCGCCTCTGGCACTTCCAGATGGTGCACCACGACATCTGGGATTACGACGACGCCACCGCCCCGAAGCTTCTCACCGTGGTGCACGAGGGCAAGCGCGTGGACGCCGTCGCGCAGTTGAGCAAGCAGGGATTCGTCTGGGTCTTCAACCGCGTGACCGGCGAGCCGCTCTTTCCCATCGAAGAGCGACCCGTGCCGCGTACCGACGTGCCCGGCGAAGAGACCTGGCCCACCCAACCGTTCCCCCTGAAGCCGCCGCCCTTTGCGCGCCAGAAATTCACCGCCGACGATCTCAACCAATTCATCACCGATCCCCAGGAGCGCTCCCGCTTCCGCGACCAGATCCTCAGCGCCCGCAACGAAGGGCTCTTCACGCCTCTTCACGCCGCCTGCCCTGCGCGGCACCGTCGAGATGCCGGGCAACAACGGGGGAGCCAACTGGGGCGGCGCCGCGGCCGATCCGGACCACGGCCTGCTCTACGTGGTGTCGAAGGATCTCCCTGCGATCCTCCAACTGGTGCGCGACAACACCGCGCCCGCGGACGTGGTCCGCTACACCAGCGGCTTCGGCCTCATCACGGCGCGCAACGGCCTCTCTCTGATCGGGCCACCCTGGTCTTCGCTCACGGCCTACGATTTGAACGAAGGGACCATCCGCTGGAAGATTCCACTGGGCGAGGTGCCCGACCTCGCGGCGAAGGGCGACAAAGATACCGGCACGCATTACCCGAAGGTCGGACCGGTGGTGACTGCCGGAGGCCTGATCTTCACCGGAACGCGCGACCGCAAGGTGCGCGCGCTCGACGCGGACAACGGCAAGCTGCTTTGGGAGCGGCCCGTGGATGCGGCGATGGAGGGCATTCCCGCCGTCTACCAGATCGGAGGCCGCGAATTCATCGTCTTCTGCGCCGCGGCCCAGGCGGGCCTGACGCCGTCGACACAGGAGAAAATCCAGGGAGCCTATGTCGCCTTCGCGCTGCCCGCTGACACGCCGGTCGTGAGAAAGGATTGAGCAGTATGTCCGTCAGAGCTGCTTGGTGGGACAGGCCATCGTTTTCTGTGGTCTGTCACCCTCGACCCGCGAGTTTCCTCGTGTGCAAGACGAGGTGGCTATAGAATCGGGCGCGTCAACAACCGCTCCCTTGCTCGCCAAAGGGCGAGTGACGGTCGCGGCTCGAGTTGAGCGCGCCGCAGCACGCAGAGCCGCGACCGTCAGGGAGCGG
>OMOG01000557.1:0-221 GCA_900290305.1 Candidatus Sulfopaludibacter sp. SbA4 | reverse complement strand
TGTCGTCACTGTATTGTGCGAGACTCAGTAAGTTGCACTGCCGCCGTTATCTTTGGAGACAAGACATGAAGGCTTCTCTGTTTTATCGAATCGCAGCCGTTCTTCTGCTGCTTTTTGCCGTCGGACATACACTTGGTTTTCGCCAGTCCGATCCCACATGGGGAGTTGATACGCTTCTTGGCTCAATGCGGTCAATTCACTTTGACGTGCAGGGGTTCAGC
>OMOG01000558.1 GCA_900290305.1 Candidatus Sulfopaludibacter sp. SbA4 | reverse complement strand
GGATCACAGGTAGCGGTAGTTGTCTGGCATTTTTGGTAAGGAGAATAATTGGACGCGGACCTGACCAGGAATGGGTCGGTTTAAGCTGATCATCAGATAGCCCGACGCCGGATCCAAGCCCAACTTGGGCGAGCCGCATCGGATTCAGTCCCGAAGGTCATGGGGCGAATCCGATGCGGTTTTTTCTTGCCTGCCGACCAGTTCACCGCGGAGACGCGGAGGAACGGAGACAAGCGCGGAGAAAAACAGAGACCAAAAAACCCGGGAGCGCTGAGGCAGCCGAGGACGCAGAGAAAACCAGCAAGAATCTGACTCGACGGGCGTTCAGTAACTCAACGTACCGGTTCGCGGCTCTTCTTCCGCATTCGGCAAATATAGGGTCTTGCAGTGCTCGCAGCGGTACACCTCGGCGTCCGCCCCGAACTTCTGCTTGACCTCGTCGCCGAAAAAATACCAGCGCTTCAGATGGCCGGCGCAGAGCTTGCCCTTTTCGTCCTTCTCGTTGCACGCCCGCATGCGCGGGGTGCGCCGCTTGACCTTGGTGCCGTCGCTGAGGGTGGCCACCAGTTCGGCCACCGGGACCGGCTTGTCGGAGACCGCATATTTCGGGTTCGCCATAGGGAGAATGACGAGTATATCAGGAACCTGGTGGAGCAGGTTTCACTTGATCGGAATCGGCAGGGCGGTCGCATTCGCCCCGCCGATCGACAGCACCACCGGTTGATTCCCCGCCGGGAGCCCGGCCGGTATGGTGACCGTGACCGTGTACTGGAACCACAGGGGGGAATCCGCCAGCGCGTAGGTGAGCCCGCTGAACGAGACGGCAGCCGGCTGGCCGCCGATGGTGACGGCCGGCGTGGACATGGTGGTGGCCTGGTTCGGCGCCGCCGGAATATCGCCGCCGCTAACCGGCTGGTTGTTCACCGGTCCCAGCCCGTTGGCGAACAACTGGACCGTGTCGCCGGCATGCGCCGGACTGGTGGACGAGACCTCGGACTGGCTGGTGACATCGTACGCATAAGCGATGGCGGTGTTATTGGGATTGGGAAACACGGCCGGGGCGTATGGCGCCAGCGGCACGGTCACGACGTTGCTGGGGGCGAACCCGTCCATCGTCACTTTAACCTGGGCCGAGGTGGCGCCCTGCAATTCCCACGGCACCTGCACGATCACCTGGCTGGCATCCGCCGAGACGAACGTGACGTGCCCGGGCTGCCCGTTGTAGTCCTGCGGTTTGCCGTCATAGCTTCCAGGAACGTCAAAGCTGACCGTGACGCCATCCAGGCTGAAAGGCAGGGGAGGAAAGTTGGCATAGTCGCCGACTCCGTCGGCTGCCGTAATATTGTTTGCGTTCACCACGTTCGCGCCGGTGATGAGCATATAGGAGCCCGGCACGATGGTAGTGCCGCCCGAAGCCGGATCGGTAACGGAAGTGATATCAGGCGGGGGGATGACCGCCGGAGGGCACACGCTGGCGCCGCCGAAGATGAATGACACGCCGGTGGCTCCAGCCGTAATGCCGGGTGTCGCACCCACGTTTTTGCTCAACGTCAGTTCCGCATAGGCGATTCCGTACTGATCCGTCTTGCAGACGACCGAGGTACTCGAACTGGCCGGAGTGCACGCGGGCGCCTTATAGCCGACGGAGTTGACCGTGCTGCTCCCCAGCGTGGCGCTGCCGCGGGGGGAAAGGCTGAAGGTGACGGAAGTGCCTACCAACGGCACGCCGGCGCTGTCGAAGAGCTTCACCGCCAGAGGGCCGATATCCTGGCCCGGCAGCCCTTCCGTGCAGGAATTGTTGGTAGCCGCTTGTCCAAACAGGATGGGAATCAGGTCGAAGGCGGCCCCATCGCTCACCAGGAACATATAGGGCACTGCCGCCGAAACGCCGCCGCCTTGAAACGTGATGCTGCCGGAATATTCGCCCGCCGTGCTCGGAATCGACCCGGAAAGCGTGACGTTGACCGCCGCCGTATTGTTCGATCCGGTACCCACCGTCACGCTGGTCTTATCGACCGCGATCGAAATCCCCGTGGCGGGAATGTTGGCGGCGGTCGAGACCGCCAGTGTCACCGGGCTGGAACCGAAGTTGGTGAGCTGGATCTGTTTGGTAATCGGCAGCGATCCGCTCTTGAGTGCCCCGAAGGACAGCGAGACGGGGTTGGTGCCGTCGGTGGTGACCACGTTCGCCGCAAAGGTCGCGTTGGCGGCTGCCCCGGCGTCGAGCCGGCCTGCGCCGGTCTGGATGACGTCCACGGGATCGCCGAATTCATCCACGGTGGTATTGTGTGCGGCGGAAGTCATCAGGATGGCTTTAATTTGCGGTGCTTTTAAATTGGGATTCAGTTGCTTCAGCAGTGCCGCGGCGCCCGCCACCATGGGCGCGGCAAAGCTGGTTCCATCGGCCGCCGCGTAGCCGGTGGGACTGTAGACTGCGCCGCTCGGGTCGTAGCTCTGGGCGGCCACGTACATGCCGCCGGGGCCAAAGAAATAGGTGTCGTTGGGGTCGGGGCCATAATTGGGATCGGTTCCGCCGGTGGCCACCAGGTCGGGTTTGATGGACAGGTCGCCGGCGTCCGGACCCGGCGAAGAGAACCCCAGAAACTCGTTCCCGGCCAGCGGGGGGTCGTAGCCAAACAGAGTGCTGAATGCCGCGATATCCATCTCGGTTCCCGCAGGATCAACCGTTACGGTCAGGCCGGGGTTTTGGGCGGCGTAGCTCTTCAAATTTTGGCCGTCACTGAGCGCAATCATCACTGCAAACAACGGCGGTGGGTCGCCCACCGAGTCCTGCAATTCGACGGGGAGCGGAGCTGTGGAATCGTACATGTAGAAGATGACACCGAGCGCCCCGGCGTTGGCCGCGTTGGTCGCCTTCGCGACGAATGTACATGCATTGGTCGCCGGGCCGCGCTGGATCAGCGCAATCGCCCCGTTCAGCGAGTTGGCGGGCAGGCTCGTGCAGGCATAGCCGTCGTTGCCCACTGTGGTCACGTCGATCAACGGCAAGGTCACGGCGCTCGTAAAGCCCGAAAAGCCATCGCTCGACTGGGCGGCAATGAACTGCAGGTTCGAGGGGCCGCCCGGCACGCTGACGCCCGGCTCGAATACGTGTGAGTTCATGGTCGCGCCCGCTGCGATCACCGAAGGCGCATTGGATGGAGAAGAGACCAGGTTGAATGTCGGGAATTGCTGGCTGCCGGAAAAGCCGTCATTACCCACCGAGACGGCGATGACCATGCCGGCCTGCGCTATTTTTTCGAAATTGAAGGCCGAGAAGTCGCACGGCGTACCGGCCGGCAGGCCGCAAGCCGCGCCGGTGTCCAGAGGGGCGGTGGTGGCCAACGCGCCCAGCGAATAGTTCGCAATGTCCATGCCGTCGTTAAACGCATCGTTGAGCGCCATCACGCCGATGTCTTCGGGGCTGCCGTTCACCGTGCCTTGTATTTTGTAGCTCCCGAGCCAGGCCTTGGGCGCCATGCCGGTAAAAGTCACCGCGAAGCTGTTCTGATTGGCTGCCGCCACCGATGCCACCGCCGTGCCGTGGCCGTCGCGGTCGCGCGGCGAATAATCGTCCGGACTGGAGTCCACGGCGGGGTTCGCGGGATCGCTGGGCGCCGCGATCAGGCGCACATAGCTGCGCGCCACGATCACTTTGTTATTAGTGTAGGCGCAGTCTTCGGGATGGCTGGCGGTGCAGATGGGGAAGCCCGCCGGCATCTGCAAGGAAGGGTCCTGAAAAGCGGGGTGAGTCTGGTCGATTCCCGAATCGAGGATGGCAATCTTGATGCCGCTTCCCGCGTTGGAGACGCCGCCCAAGAGGTTCCAGGCGGTGGGGGCATTCATGAGCTGCGTGGCGCGATTCAGGTTGGCCTTGTGCATCCGCATGCGGATGACGGCGGTCACTCCCGGAAGCGATTGCAACTCCGCAACCCGCTCGGGAGCCGCGATCACGAAGACCGAGTTCGAGGACATCGACACCGAGCCGACCACGTGGAAATTGCGTGCCTCCAGGGCAGCTTTGAGGCTCTGTTGTTTGGCCTCGATCTCACGGCGGTAACTCTCGCCGGCCGCCGATCGGGCAGCCTCTCTGGCGGGAAAGCGCTCCAGCACCGGAGGGTCGGCGAGGATCAGCGCATAGTGGTTGGAGTATCTTTGGGCGAATGCAGGGAAACTCCACAAAATAATAAGAGACAGAAGGATGTATCGTGGCATGATAAGAGTCCGGCCAAACATGCTCAATTCGACGAAAAACAGGTGCACGAGGTTTCGCGCTAATTCGGTTCAGGGGTCACAGACGAACACCGATAAAACAAATCTCATCCGCGTTGATCTGATTCTTTTTGGAACTTTTGGCTTCTGATCTGAGCCGCGGCCGTCAGGAGCTGAGGAAATCGGTTGGCAGGCGCTTCCGCCCAATGCCACTTACTTTGGCTGTGGGGCGGACCCCCTTGTTCGCCGGGGTCCCCTCGGGGGAGCGCCCTCGTCGGCCTTCTTCGCTTTCTGCCGAATCTTGATTCTATTGGCGAAAGCGGGACGAGGGCGTCCCGCGCGGACCAGGGGGTCCGCCCCACAATTAAGGTGCAGAATCGCAAAGTAAGTGGCATTGGCCGAAAGCGCCTGCCCGACCAAGAGCACCCGCTGGTCTCAGGCGCCTTACGCTCTACTTCAGCGGGAGGGTCGAAGCCTTGGACGTTGTGCCGCCGATCGCCATGGTAATCGCCGGAGCACCGGCCGCCACCCCGGAGGGCACCGTGACGTTGACCTGGTACAGCGCGGGGAATCCCGGCGCCAATCCGCTGAACGAAACCGGCGCCTGCTGACCGCCGATCGTCACCACGGGTTGCGTCGTGGTGGTGGCCAGGGGACTGGACGGCGCCGGATCGCCGCTCGCCGGCTGGTTGTTCACCGGGCCCAATCCGTTGGCGAAGAGTTCCACTACGTCTCCGGCATGCACCGGCGTGCTCGCCGTGACGATGTTGCCCTGCGTGGCGTTGATCGCCGCAGCAATGCCGTTCCCCTCGAAGAACCCCGGCGTATAGGCGGCCAGCGGCACCGTGACGACGTTCCCGAAAACTCCATCCATGGTCACCTTCACCTGCACGGAGGACTGCCCCTGCAACTCCCACGGCACCTGAAGATTGATCTGCCCGGAACTCACGAAGTTCAAGTGCCCGGGCACGCTGATACCGGCTGAAGGCACGTCGAAGCTCACGGTTACAAAGTCCAACGACAAGGGCAGAATTGTGGTAGTCTCCGAATCCCCGGTGGCGTTGGTGAGAATCGTCGAGTCCACCAGGTTCGATCCGAAGATCGTGATGTACGATCCGGGAGCCACGGGGCTCTGGAAATTCGCCGCATTGACCACCCCGTTCGCCGCGTTGATCTGCGGCGCAGCCAGAATAAACGCTCCCAACTGGAAGGTGATGCCCGCTGCCCGGGCGGTAATCGTGGGCGTGCTGATGTTTTGTCCGAGTATGGCTTCGGTGTACGCAATGCCGTAGTTGTCGGTATTGCACGTCGTGGAAACCGGCGAACTGGCGGGAGAGCATGCCGGCTCTCCCGAGACGCTTTCGAGCGTCACCGAGCCCCTGGGAGCAATGGAGAACGATACCGGGCTTCCCACAACCGGGACTCCAAACTGATCCGTGACCAGGACCGCGAGGGTACCCCCATCCGACCCGGGTACGCCGCCGGCAGCCCCGAAAATGGGATTAGCGTTGAATGCCACCCCGTCGCCCACAAGGAACATGTAAGGCAGCCGCAAGGAAACGCCGGTGGCCGTCAAGGTGACCGCTCCGGAGTATTCTCCAGCGGCCGGCACAGTGCCCGACAGAGTGACCGTGAGGGTAGTGTTGGCGCCCGCCGCCAGGGTAATGCTCGGTTTGTCGACAGCTACGGTGGCGCCCTTAGCCGTGGTGTTCGCCGCCACGGCTGCCGCCAGAGTCACAGAAGCCGTTCCCTTGTTCGTGATGGTAATCGTTTTGGTGACCGGCAACACGCCCGACTTGACGAACCCCAGCGAGACGGTGGCCGGTTCGGCGGTCACGGTAGCCGCCGCGGCTGCTCCCGCATCCAGCATTCCAGCGCCCAACCACTGCACATCCACGGGATCGCCGATGTCGTCCGTCGTCACGACCTGGGACGCCACGTTCACCAGGGCCGACTTGACCTGGGCCGCGGTGTAGCCCGGATGGGCCTGTTTGACCAACGCAGCCGCCCCCGCCGCCATCGGCGCCGAGAAGCTGGTGCCATCCGCCGCCAAATAACGATTCACGCTGTAGAGCGTGCTGCCGCCGGAATCGAGGGTCGGATCGTAGCTCTGGGTAGCCGCATACAGGCCGGACGAGATCCCTGCCGCGAGGGCCGAGTCAAACCCTCCCACCGCTACCAGGTCGGGCTTGATGGCGCCGTCCGGAGTGGGACCAACCGAAGAATAGCTGGCCAACTGATTGGGTCCAGCGGGGCTGAGGGCATTCGCCTGGCTGTAGGTGTTGAGGTCGGTGTCGATCGCGGCCAAATCGATAGTGACCGGCTGGCCCGGGTTGGCATCGATGTAATTCTTGAGCGCCAGGCCGTCGCTGTTCGAAATCATGACCGCGGGCCCCGTGAACGACAGCCCCGAGGGGCTGATCAGGGTGGAGGAATCCGCCATGTAGAAGACCACGCCGACGGCGCCGGCGGACTGTGCGTTGGTCGCCTTGGTGAAGAAATCGCACGTCCCGCGCTCGATCAGTGCGTAGGAGCCGATCAAGGAGAAAGCCGGGAGCGCCGCGCAGGCCAGCCCGTCGTTGCCCAGCTTGGTAATGTCCACCAGCGGCGCTGAGTTGGCGCCAATCTGGGAGGGCGCGAAGGTGGCATCCGAGATTTCCGCCGCAATTCCCTTGAGGTTCGAGGGTGCATTGGCCGCGTTCACGCTGACGCCGGGAGTCATCACGTGCGAGTTGGTGCTGGCGCCCGCCGAAATGACCGAGGGCGCGGTAGCGGGCGACGAAATGGAGTCGAAGTTCGGATACTGGGCGCCGGCGAAATAGGCGTCGTCGCCGAAGTTTCCCGCCGCCACGACGATGATCGTCCCCGCCTTGGCTGCCGCCTCGTAGGCTGCCGCCAAAGGATCGCAGGGGACGCCGGCGGGATTGCCACAGATCGCCCCGATATCCAGCGCACCGGTGAGCGCGGTAACGCTGGTGGACAGGTTCACCACATCCATGCCATCGGCAACCGCGTCGCTCAACGCTTCAATCATCACTTGGTCGTCGGTACTGTCATTCACTGCCGGCGATCCATAAATCTTGTAGCTGCCCAGCCAGGCCTTGGGCGCCATACCGGTAAAGGTCACGGCGCCGGTATTGGTATTCCCCGCGGCTACCGACGCGACTGCCGTGCCATGGCCGACACGATCGCGCGGCGAATAGTCGTCGGGCACCGACTGGGCAGCCGGATTCTTCGGGTCGGTGACTTGCGACAGGGCCAGAGCGCGAACATAGCTGCGCGCCACGATCACCTTGCTGTTGGTGTACGCGCAGTCCTCCGGGTGGCCCGTGGTGCACTTCGGGAAGCCCGCCGGGGCGGTCAGCGAAGAATCCTGAAACGCCGGATGCGTCTGGTCGATGCCGGTGTCGAGTATCGCGATCTTGATCCCCTTCCCCGCGTTGCTTTGTCCGCCGACCAGATTCCAGGCCGCCGGCGCGTTCATCACTTGCACGGCTTTGTTCATCGTCGGCTTGGCACGGCGCATCGGCCGGACTCCCAGGACGCCGGGAAGGCCCTGCAATTCCGCCAGCCGGTCCGGCGTAACGGTCACGAAGAGGGCGTTGATCAGCGTGGATTCCCTACCGGTCACCTTGATATTCCGGGACTCCATTTCCTTCACGAGGGCCAACTGCTTCGTCTCGATCTGCTGGCGGTACGCCGCGGCGGGTGCACCTCCCATTTCCTCGCGGCTGACAAACCGTCCGGACACCGGGGCGTCTTCGAGAATCACCGTATAACGGTTGGGAATCAAACCACGGTCGGAAATGCGCTGGCTGAAAGCAGGCAGGCTCCACAACAGGAGGGACAAAAGGATGTATCGCGGCATGGCAAAAGGGCGGCTTAACATATGGATTCGACGAAAAATAAGGGCGTAAAGTTTCGGGTTAATTCGGTTTAGGGCACTACCTCAAATGGCGTGACGCCGTTGATCCGGTATACGCGAAAGTCACGGTCCAGAGTAAAAATGCGGTAGAGTCGTAGAGCTTCGGCTACGGCGACCAGCGAAGCATCCGCAAGATCCATCGGGGTATCGGCATACGTTTGCATGAGCGCCCTCATCCGTAAGGCCTCGGATTCGGTCGGCGCGTGAATTCGCAATGCGCCTCGGTCAACGAACCGCCAGAGAGCTTCTTGGCCAGTCCAGCCTCTGAGGTTGCCGAGAAAGTGCATGGCCTCGGTCAAGCAGGGCCACGTCGTCAAGAGGGGACCGGAAATGGCACTCGAGGCGGTGACGCACACACGGTGCAGATCTCCTTGGCCGCGATCGATCAACGCAATCAGAGGGCCCGCGTCGACCAGGGTGTTCACGGTCTCCGAAGTCCTTGACTCTCGAGTTTCGCGGCGATCAGCTCGTCCAGTGGCGTTCGGGCGCGGCTGCTCCTCGGCTCTTCCGCGCTATCGATAACACCGAGAAGATCCTGGAGGGACTCGTATAGCGGACGATTCTCCATCGATCTGGAGTTGCCTGCCAGAGTTGCGGCGATCCAGCCCTCGGGCGTAAGGCCTCCCTCCCGGGCCGTGCGTTCCAGGTTTCGATAGAGTTCGTCCGGCAGTTCAATGGTCCGGCTCATCACGCAACTGGCTCCTAACTTAGGATAGTCGCTCAGGCCCCGATTTATCAAATCCTCCCGAATTCGGTATAAAGGGCCTGCCCGTAACCTTGATATTCCAGCCCCGATTTCCTTTATGAGTGCCGCTTGCTTCGTCACGATCTGGTGACGGACGCCGCGGCGGGCGCACTTCCCATTTCCTCCGGCTGACGAACCGTCGGGACACCGGCCCTGTACCAAGCGCGGGCCGTTCGATATGGTAATATGGTAATGATATGGCAACCAAGGTCACCTTCACCGTGGATGAGGCGACGGTGGCTCGTCTGGACGAGGCGTCGGCCCGGCTGGCCTTGCCGAAGAGTCAGATCGTGCGCGAGGCGATTCTTGCGTTCTATGAACGAATCGGAAAACTGAGCGCGCGCGAGCGACTCTCCAAGCTGCGCGCTCTGGATGAGTTTTTCGCGCGGCCCGCTTCCGCCGATTCCAGTGCCGTGGACCGTGAACTCCGGCAGTTGCGCGAAGCACGCCGGTCGGGCGGGCGAAGATCCGGCGGAAAGACGCCGGGCAAGCGGAGGAATCCTTGATTGTGATCGATACCTCCGCCCTCATCGACAGTCTGGCGGGACCCCGGCGATCCGCGGCCTTGCTCTACTCGCTGATCGATGAGGGCGAGCGCATCCTCATGCCGGCCCTGGTCCTCTATGAATGGCTGCGCGGCCCGCGTACTCCCAGCGAGATCGCGATCCAGGAAACGCTGTTCCCGAGCGAAGCTGCCATTCCCTTCTCGACGCCGGAAGCGGTCCTGAGCGCCCGGCTCTATCGCGAGTTGCGGCGCCCCCGCGGACGCGAGATCGGCATCGCAATCAGCGCCTGCGCGCTGAATCGCGAGGCACAGGTTTGGACGCTGAATCCGGCGGATTTCCGCGACATCCCCGGATTAAAGCTGCGCACATTCTAGTTTCTTGTCGTGCGCTTGTTCGGCAACCGGAAAAAGGCAGGCCACAAACGGCGATGGCCTGCCCCACTCTTCCTGGACGCCTGCCCCACAGAAGGCGATGGCCTGCCCCACCCTTTCTGGACGCGGGAATTCGGTATAAAGGGGTCATGGGCCAAAAGACTCTCCGCTTCACCATCGCGCTCGCCTCTTTGGGCGCATTCTGGGCAGCCCGCTCCGACGAAGGCATGTGGACCTTCGACAACCCGCCCCTCAAGCTGCTCCAGCAAAAGTACGGATTCACACCCACGCAGGCGTGGCTCGATCACATCCGCC
Organism: Candidatus Sulfopaludibacter sp. SbA4; assembly: GCA_900290305.1. Lineage (GTDB taxonomy): Bacteria > Acidobacteriota > Terriglobia > Bryobacterales > Bryobacteraceae > OMOG01. The sequence goes on along the minus strand of OMOG01000558.1, from coordinate 3,793 downwards.
TGTCCTGCGTGCGGCTAAATGACGGCGGCTCGGGATCGTTCGTCAGCCCGCGCGGGCTGCTGCTCACCAACCATCACGTGGCGCGCGGCCAGCTACAGAAGAACTCGACGCAGGAGCACGACTACATCCGCGACGGCTTCTATGCGGCCACGTCCGCCGAGGAGATGAAGTCGCCGGACCTCGAAGTCAACGTCCTCGAATCGATGGAGAACGTGACGCCGCGCGTGGTGGCCTCGCTCCAGGGGGCCAAAACGCCGGAGGACGAATTCGCCAAGCGCAAGGCGGCGATCGCCGAAATCGAACGCGAGAGCCTGCAGAAGACCGGCCTGCGCTCCGACGTAGTCACGCTCTACCAGGGCGGGGAATACTGGCTCTACCGCTACAAGAAATACACCGACGTGCGGCTGGTCTTCGCGCCCGAGGCGCAGGCCGCCTTCTTCGGCGGCGACCCCGATAACTTCACCTACCCGCGCCACGATATCGACATGGCCCTGTTCCGCGTTTACGAGAATGGAAAGCCGATCGAGACGAAGGACTACCTGAAATGGAATCCGCAAGGCGCCAAAAACGACGAGCTGGTCTTCGTGGCCGGCCACCCGGGCAGCAGCTCGCGGCTCGACACGCTGGCGCAACTGGAGCTCGAGCGCGACATGGTCGAGCCCAATGTGCTCAAGATCCTGAAGCACCGTGTCGACGTTCTGCGGAAATACTCCGCCCAGGGCGCCGAGCAGGCGCGCCAGGCGGAAAGCGAAATCTTCGATCTGGAGAACAGCGTCAAGGCTTTCGACGGCCGCCTCAAGGGACTGCTCGACAAAAACGTGATGGATAAGAAGCGCAAGGAGGAAGAGGCATTCCGCGCCGCGGTGATGGCCAACACCCGCTGGAAGGATGCCTACGGCGCCGCCTGGGACGATATCGCCCGGGCCGAGAAGAAGGCCGCCACGCGCCTGCGGGAGCGTTGGTTCCACTCCACCGATTCCCAGCTCTCCGGCCTTGCCAGCAACATCGTGCAATACGTCGCGGAGGTCAAAAAGCCGGATGCCCAGCGCCTCCCCGGCTTCCACGAGGCGCAGCTCGAATCGTTGCGCTACGAGATGTTCTCGCCGGCTCCGATCTATCCCGGGATGGAGGCCGCGCGTATCGCGGGGCAACTGGAGCAGGACATCGCCGAGATGGGGCCGAACGATCCGTTCCTCAAGATCATTCTGAGCGGACGCAGCCCGAAGGAAACCGCCGACGCTTTGACCAAGGGCACCAAGCTGTACGACCCCGCGGTCCGCAAGAAGCTGGTAGAGGGCGGCGAGGCGGCGGTGACGGCCTCCGACGATCCCATGATCGTACTGACGCGCAAGCTCGATCCCCTGCGGCGGGAGCTGATCAAATGGATGGAGGATAACGTCGAGAGCGTGGAGCAGCGCGGCGGCGAGCAAATCGGCAAGGCGCGGTTCGACGTGTACGGCAAGACCACCTACCCGGATGCCACATTCACTCTGCGTCTTTCCTACGGCCAGGTGAAGGGCTATCCCATGAACGGCACCCAGGCGCCATACAAGACGACGTTCTACGGCCTGTACGACCGAGCCCAGAGCTTCGATTTTCAAGGTCCGTGGTACCTGCCCTCGCGGTACAAGGAAGGCCGTGACAAGCTGGACCTCTCGACGCCCCTGGACCTCGTCACCACCAACGACATCATCGGCGGCAACTCCGGCTCCCCGGTAATCAATCGCAACGGGGACATCGTGGGGTTGGTCTTCGATGGCAACATCGAATCGCTGGTCGGCGATTTCGTCTACGAGGTCGAAACCAATCGCACGGTTGCGGTGCATACCGCGGCCATGACGGAAGTGTTGAAGAAGCTCTACAACACCCCGGCGCTGCTGGAGGAGTTGCTGCGGTAACGCCGTCGGTACTCGGCGACTACGCGGCCACTTCCACGTAGTCGACAGAAGTGTGTGGTTCCGGAATCGGCTCACCCACCTCGCGCATGGCGTCAAAGTGCGCAATCAGGGCGTCCTGAAAGTTTCGGCGCGTCTCTTCCTCGGTGTCGCCAACGGCCACGCATCCCATGACATCGGGCGAATACGCGGAGTAACCTGTCCCGGTTTGTTCGATGACGATTGGATAACGTCTGGCGATCATTTCAGCCCTGCCTTCTTGAGTATAGCGTTTAACGTGCCTGGCGCGAGTTCCTTTCCGTCGTTGCCGGGCACAGTGATCACGAAGGCCTGGCCGGGATGCTTGAAGTGGCGATGGCTGCCCCTTGATCGCATCTCCACCCATCCCTCCTTCTCGATCAAACGAATCACCTCGCGCACTTTCATGGGCATCACGCCAATAGTACCCCATCGAGCGCTGGCGGGCGAATCCACCCCAATCGTTTTTTTAGAAACAGTGTTTAAAATCTGAATATCCGGAGTATTATATACACGAGGCACCTATGAAGACCCTTCAGCGGATCGAGTCCTTTGCGCCGGTTGCGAGTAACCCGGTTTGGATGACCACCGCCATCGGCGGCACTGTAGGGGTATTGACCGCCCTTATGGCCGGACGGCGCAGGTCTGGATATGGCACGGCTTTGGGCGGCCTGGTCGGGGGCGCCGTCGGATTTGGCGGCGGCGTCGCATGGGCGTCCCGGGGTTTCACCGGCGCCATAGGGCGAAGCGCCATCCAAAAGTTCAATGCCGTCCGCGACGCGCGCTGGTTGGAGAGGAATCCCATTAACTACGCTTGAGCCGCGAAGGCGCGCGGCGGTCGCAAGACGAGTCAAAAGGAGATATCGTGCCGGACCAAATCAGGCGAATCGACTATTTTTACTTGTCTGTGCCGGATAAGCCCGGCGAGGGGGCACGCGCCTGGGCGGCATTGCAGGCCGCCGGGGTTAAGTTGCTCGGCATCTCGGCTTTCCCGCATGGTGCGCGCAAATTCCAATTGGACCTCATCCCGGAGGATAGCGGCGCCTTCAGGAGGGCGGCCAAGACCGCGGGATTCAAGCTGAGCAGGAAGAAGACCGGTTTTCTGATCCAAGGCGAGGATCGGCCGGGCGCGGTGGCCGACGCTGCCAACAGATTGGCCGAAGCGAACATCCATATTATTTCGGCGCAGGTCTTCTGCGCGGGCTCCGGCCGCTACGGCGGCATGCTGTGGGTCGAAGCGCCCGATCTGCGGAGAGCGGCTAAGGCTCTCTGCGCTACCCCGTGGCAGAAGCCGAAAGTCGTCTCCAAGACGGACGATTACCCGAGCCCGTTTGACGCTTGCCAGGACCGGTCACCATCGATATAAGCTTGCGCCCCAGGTCCAGCCGGCGCCGATGGCCGCGAACAGGAGAAGATCGCCTTCGTGGATGAGACCGCACCGGTTTGCCTGGTCCAGGACCAACGGGACCGAAGCTCCCGCGGTGTTGGCGTACCACTCCAGGTTCGTCTGCATTCGGGAATAAGGGACATTGAGCGCCTCGGCGGCACGCTTGAGGATTCGCGCCGAGGCCTGGTGCGGAATGATCATCGAGACTTCTTCGAGTCCGAGTTGGTTCAGGCAGAGAATCTGCCGGATACACTCGGGAAGCACGGTGGTAGCCGTCTCGTAAACCGCTTTCCCGTTCATGGTGAAGAAGGCGTCCCCCGGGAAGATCGTGAAATGATCCATTCCCTCGCCCTGGGCCCAGAGAATGCTTCGAAAGAGCCCATTTTCCCGGTCCTTCCTTTCGAGTACGACGGCGCCGGCGCCATCCCCGAAAAAGACACAGTTGCGGTGTTTCCAGTCCGTGACTTTGGAGAAGGTATCGGCGCCGATCACC
>OMOG01000561.1 GCA_900290305.1 Candidatus Sulfopaludibacter sp. SbA4 | reverse complement strand
TGCGGCGCGTCAACGGCTCGCTGGGCAGCTACGAAGCGCTGCGCAAAATCGACGTGCCCCTCGATACCGAGCCCGCATTCGCGTTTCATCCCGGCCTTCCCGACCGCGCACCCGCCAAGGGACCCGCGCGCTTCGAGCCGACTTTCGTCCAGCCCAAGGGCGCCCAAACCAAAACCGCCAAAGCCCCGCAGAATCTCGAAGATCTTGCCTTCTGGCCGGTCAGCGAGCTGGCGCCCCTGGTACGTTCCCGCGCCGTGTCCTCCACCGACCTCGCCAAAATGTACCTGGCGCGCATGAAGCGGTACTCGCCCAAGCTGCTCTGCCTCGTGACCCTCACCGAAGAGCAGGCGCTCGAAAAGGCCGCCGCCGCCGATGCCGAAATCAAGGCCGGGCACTATCGCGGACCGCTGCACGGCATTCCCTTCGGCGTGAAAGACCTGTTCGATACCAAGGGCATTCCCACCACCTGGGGCGCGGAGCCGTTCGAGCATCGCGTCCCCGAGTCCGACGCCACCTGCGTGGAGCGCCTGTACAAAGCCGGCGCCGTGCTCATCGGCAAGCTCTCGATGGGCGCGCTCGCCCAGGGCGACCTCTGGTTCCGCGGGCGCACCAACAGTCCCTGGCCCACTGCCGCGGGCAAGGAAAAAGGCGAATACGACCGCGGATCGAGCGGCTCCTCGGCCGGCTCCGCAGCCTCCACCGCGGCTGGCCTCGTGGGCTTCTCCCTGGGCACCGAGACGCTGGGCTCCATCGTCTCGCCCTCGACCGCCTGCGGCACCGTCGGTTTGCGTCCCACCTATGGCCGCATCAGCCGCCACGGCGCCATGGCGCTGAGCTGGACCATGGACAAGATCGGCCCCATCTGCCGCGGCGTCGAAGATTGCGCCCTGGTGCTGAACGCCGTCTACGGTCCCGACGGCCACGACCGCACCGTCGGCGCCGACCCGTTTCACTGGGAGCCCAAGAAGCCGCTCAAGAGCCTGCGGGTGGGCGTCCTGCAGAAGGATTTCGACCGCGTCCAGGGCGATCAGAAAAAGATCTACGACCAGGCGCTCGCCGACCTGAAAAACGCCGGCGTCCCCATGACCCCCGTGGAATATACGGAAGACCTCACCGGCATCCGATTCCTGCTGGAGGCCGAGGCCGCCGCGGCCTTCGACGACATCACGCGCGACGGCCGCGTCCGCACGCTGAAGGGCCAGGGGCCGCAGGACTGGCCCACCAGTTTCCGCGGCTCGCGCCTGATTCCCGCC
>OMOG01000562.1 GCA_900290305.1 Candidatus Sulfopaludibacter sp. SbA4 | reverse complement strand
TCATTTTCACCTTTGGCAAATCGCCGGAAGGGATCGAGAAGGCGAAGCGGCTGTTCGAAACGGCAGCCCAGCGATGGGCCGGCGTTTTGTCGGACATTCGACCCTTGCTGGTGACGGATGAAGCAAAGCGGCTTACGAACCAACTGGAAACCGGTCTGGCTTCATGGCGCTCCGCGTTCGCCGAGATCGGGCAGCTTACGGCGGCGGGGAACCCCGATGCCGCGATCACCATCGCGGTAGATAAGGGTGTGCCCATCTACGATGCCGCCGGAAGGGACACGCAGCGCATACAGGAGCAACAAAAAGAAACGCTGGAGAAGGACAAGCAGGCGGCTGCGGATTTGACGATGATGAGCCGCTGGATCGCCTTCGGGCTGATTGGCCTGTCCCTGGGCGTCGGGGCCGCGGTTTTGTTCGTGGTGCGGCGAACCAGCGGCGCACTGCAGAAAGCGGCCGCAGAGCTGGCTGAGGGCGCCGACCAGATCGCCGGTGCAGCCTCGCAGGTTTCCGGATCCAGCCAGTCGCTGGCACAGGGGGCTTCCGAGCAGGCGGCATCCCTGGAAGAGACCTCCGCGTCCAGCGAGGAGATCGCCTCCATGGCGCGGAGGAATAGCGAGAACCTGCGAAGCGCCGCGGATCTGGTGTCGCAATCCCAGCAGAAATTCGGTTTGGCCGAACAGGCGCTGCAGCAGATGGTGTCGGCCATGGGCGAGATTACCGAGTCCAGCCAGAAGGTCTCGAAGATCATTAAGGTCATCGATGAGATCGCGTTCCAGACCAACATCCTGGCGCTGAACGCAGCCGTTGAAGCGGCCCGCGCGGGCGAAGCCGGAATGGGATTCGCCGTGGTGGCCGACGAAGTCCGCAACCTCGCCCAACGCTGCGCCCAGGCGGCCGGAGATACCACGGTATTGATCGAGGAATCGGTTACCAAGTCGAACGGCGGCAAAGCCAAGGTGGATCACGTGGCGGAGGAGATCCTCACGCTCGCCCAGATGGCGGGGAATGTGAAGACGCTGGTAGACGAGGTCAAACTGGGCAGCGAAGAACAGGCCAGGGGGATCGAGCAGGTCGCGAAGGCGGCCACGCAGATGGAGAGAGTGACGCAGACAGCGGCCGCCAACGCCGAGGAGAGTGCGGCTGCGTCCGAGGAACTGAGCGCGCAGTCCAAGGCCTTGAGAGATGTCGCGGTTCAACTGACCGCTTTGGTGGGACAGTCAGGGAGAGCAACGGGGCGGCAATCAAGCCGTAGCGACGTGTCGCACAAGGCCGCTGCGCCATCTCCCGCCCAGCCCGTGTCCGCGGGTGGCAGCGCGACGTTCCCACTAGACGACTTTTCGAACGAGCTGTAAGGCGGCGCCTGTCATGCCCCGCCGCGGCCCCGGCCACGCCGCCCGGGTTGGCCCTTCTGCGGATTCGTCCCGGTGAACCGCAGCATCACATCGGCAATGTGGGTCTTCTCATTGAGTTTGGGTTCGGCTTTCGTCGGCCCGAGATTGTCGAAGATCCCCTCTTCCTTCACGCGCTTCAAAAACAGATCCGGATAATCGGGGTTGAACGGCTTGCCCTCTTTCATCGTCCAGATGCGGTTCATCTCCGCTTCGCCATCCAGATCCAACCCCACGATGGTCAGCTTCCCCATGAGGTATTGCGGCCCGGCGTCCATCTTCACGGTCACGTCGACCGCCTTCTTTTCGTCGTCGATCTTCCGCTCCGATGTGACTTTCGCGTCCATATACCCGGCATGCAGCAAGGCTTTGCGGATTCTCTCGACGCCTTCGTTCACGCGGTCCAGGTTGGCAACATCGCCGCTCTTGAAGTCGCCGGCCTTCAGCAAAGAATCCGGCGGCAGCGGAGTCGGCCCATCGATCGCCACCTTTCCCAACTCGTAGCTCACGCCTTCGTCCACCGTCACAAGAACATTCACGCCCTTGACGTCTTTGTCCGGCTCGGTACGGATCTTGGGGAACGCGACGCGCACTCGGCCGCGCGCCTCGTAAATGGGCCGCACCGACGCGCGCAGCACCTGGCGGAACGCGTCCTCGGTGTACGGCAGGCCGATCGCCGCGCCCCACACCGCCTGCCACAGCACCTCCTGCGAGACGATCTTGTTGCCCTCGAAAATGACCTGCGCCACGGCCGGCAGGGGCCGCGAAGGGGCGAATACGATCTTGTAATCTCCCGGATCCGCGGGAGTCACGCTGCCCGCGATCTTCTCGGGCACACCCTTGGATGCCAGGTATTCCTCGATCCACCGGGCGTACCGCTGCAGAACCGGCTGTGTCGCGGGCAGTTTCTCCATCGAAAAGATCGGGTCCCTGACGCGCAAGGCGGCTTCCAGGTCTATAGACGAAACGTGCAGATCCTCGAAATCCACCGGGTAGACCTGCTGGATCTCGGTCAACTGAAACGTCAGGACGTAGCCCTCGCGTTTCGATCCCGGCTCGAACTTGTAGCTCACGGTTTCGAATGCGCCGGTGGCTACCAGACGGTCGCGCGCCGCATCGAATTCCGGGTGTCCCGCCACCTGCCCGGGCTTCAATCGCACCACTGACAGCACCTGCTCGCGCGTGTAGATGCGAATGCCTTCCATTACGATGCTTTCGATCGGCCAGCGGCCGGCGGGCGCAACGGCCGCCGGGCTCTTTGCGGGCGGCTTCTTCTGTGCCGGACTCTGAGGGTACCCCGCCTGCGCGAATCCGCACGCGGACGCCAGCATCAGAGTAATCAGCAGCCATTTCATAGTCTTATGGTAAGACGCACCGGCAGTCCCGCCGGTGACACAGGTAGAATGAAAAAAGTGCCCTACGATCTCGTTGTCATCGGGAGTGGTCCCGGCGGCTACTCCGCAGCCATCCGCGCCGGCCAGTACGGATTGAAGACCGCGCTCGTCGAAAAGCAGGCCCGCCTCGGCGGCACGTGCCTGCTCGTGGGATGCATCCCCACCAAGAGCCTGCTCCAGACGGCGGACGTCTGGCAGCGCTTTGTCCACTCGGAGCAGGAAGGCATCCTCTGCGAGAACCCCCGCCTGGACTATCCCAAAGTGAAGGACCGCAAGGACGGCATCGTCACCAAGCATTCCAACGGCGTCGCCATGCTGCTGAAGCGCGCGAAGGTCGAGCGCATCGAGGGCTACGCCACGCTGAAGGGCGGCGGCAAGGTCGAAGTGCAGTCCGATGCCGGCGTCCAGACGCTCGAGGCCAAGAACATCATCATCGCCACCGGCTCGGAGGCGCGCATGCTGCCGGGCCTGGAGCCCGACCCCGAGTTCATCCTCACCAACATCGAGATCCTGAACCTGACGGCTGTGCCGCAGAGCCTGGCGATCATCGGAGCGGGCGCCGTGGGGGTGGAGTTCGCGTCCATCTTCCGCCGCTTCGGGACCGACGTCACGGTGATCGAGATGCTGCCGCGCATCGTGCCCGTGGAAGACGAGGACGTGTCGAAGGAGCTGGAACGCAATTTCCGCAAGCAGAAGATTCGCGTGGAGACGGGCGCGCGCGCCGAGAACATCCGGAAGACCGGCAAGGGCGTCCAGCTCAGCCTCACCACCAAAGAGGGTAAGCAGGAGACGCTCGAAGTCGAAAAGCTGCTGGTGGCGGTGGGCCGCAAGCCGAATACGGAGAGGATCGGCCTGGAGAATACGAAGGTCGCGCTGGACCGCGGGTTCATCGTGGTGGACCAGTTCCAGCAGACCGGCGAGCCGGGCGTCTACGCCATCGGCGACGTGGTGGCGGGCACTCCGCAATTGGCGCACGTGGCCACGCGGGAGGGCATGATCGCGGTGGCCCACATGGCAGGCAAGTCCGCGACCCCCATCAACAAGAATCGCATCCCCGGCTGCACCTACACGGAGCCGGGGATCGGCAGCGTGGGGCTCACCGAAACGCAGGCGCGCGCCCAGGGACGCAAGGTGAAGATCGGACGGTTTCCGTTCGCCGGAGACAGCCGCGCGACTATCTTGGGACACCACGAAGGATTCATCAAGGTGGTGGCGGACGCAGAGTACGGCGAAATCCTGGGGGTGCACATCATCGGTCCGGAGGCCTTCGAGCTGATCGGCGAGGCCGTCGCCGCCATGGAAGCGGAGGCCACCGTGGACGTCATGATGCAGACCATTCACGCGCACCCCACGCTCTACGAGGCCATGGGCGAGGCTTTCAACGCCGTTTACGGGCTGTCGATCAATGCCTGAGCCGAGAAAGAATCGCCCGCAAGCGGGCGAGGCAGGCGGAACCGCCTGCCCCACCTCTGTGGTGGCGCNNTGGGGCGTATGGACTACGGCCGGGCGCTCGAGCTGCAACAGCAGTTGGTCGCGGAGCGCAAGCAAGGGCTCATCCCCGATCAGCTCCTGCTGCTGGAGCATCCCCACGTCATCACGCTGGGACGCAACGGGCACCTGGAGAACCTGCTGGCCAACGACCAGGTCCTGGGCCGCGCGGGCATCGCCTTCCATCCCACCGATCGCGGCGGTGACATCACGTACCATGGACCCGGCCAACTGGTGGGCTATCCGATCCTCGACCTGCGAGAATGGAAACGCGACGTCGGCGCTTATGTGCGCGCGATCGAGCAGGTGATCATCGATACGCTGGCGGATTACGGAATCGCCGCCGGGCGCATTCCCAAGCTGACCGGCGTGTGGGTGGAGGAGCGCAAGATCGCGGCTATCGGAGTGCACATCAGCCGTTGGGTGACTTCGCACGGATTCGCGTTGAACGTCTCGACCGATTTGAGCTATTTCCAGTACATCGTGCCGTGTGGATTGACCAGGCCGGTGACCTCCATGGAACGGCTGGGCGCCCGTGCGACTTTGGCGGAGGTTTCCGCGACGCTGGCTGTGCATTTCGGCCGCATTTTTGGTGTGGAAACGGAGAACTGACATGACCGACGTAGTGATGCCCCAGATGGGCGAAAGTATTGTCGAAGGCACCTTGACCAAGTGGCTCAAAAAGGCCGGTGAGCGGGTGGAGAGGGACGAACCTCTATTCGAGATTTCGACGGACAAGGTGGATACCGAGATTCCGTCGCCCGCGGCCGGGACGCTCTCCGAGGTGCTGGTGGAGGAAGGGCAGACGGTGGGGATCAACACCGTGGTGGCGCGCATCGATGAAGGCGGTGGGGCGCCGGCTGCGAAGCCCAAGGCGGAAGCCGCCGCGGAACCCGCCGCCGCGGAACCGGCGCCCGAACCGCCGCCCCCGCCGGCTCCCGTGGCGCAGGCAGAAGAGCCCGCTCCCGAACCCGCAGAAGAGCCCGCTCCCGAACCCACCGGCCCGCTATCGCCGCTGGTGCGCCGGATGGCGCGCGAGCACAACATCGAACTGGGCCGCGTGAAAGGCACCGGCGCCGGCGGCCGCATCACCAAGCAGGACTTGGAGGCTTACATCGCTCAACAGGGGGCGCAGCAGGGCGTCCCGGCTGCTCCCCCCGCGCCCGCGCCGAAGCCGGCCGCGGCGCCGCCGCCACCTCCGCCCCCGCCGCCTCCACCGTCTCCACCACCTCCGCCGCCACAGCCCGCGGCACAGGCTCCCGCGCCGCTCCCGCCGCCGGCACCGCTGCCGCCGGCGCCTCTGCAGCCACCCGGGGGTCCGGCGAAAACGCGCATCGAGCCGATGAGCACCATGCGGATCAAGATCGCCGAGCACATGGTGATGTCCAAGCGCACTTCGCCGCACGTCACCACCGTTCACCGCGTGGATATGACCAAGGTCGCGAAGATGCGGGAACGCCACAAAGACACATTCCAGCAGAACTACGGCTTCTCACTGACGTATTTGCCGTTCATCGCGCGGGCCGCGGTAGTGGCGCTGCGCCAGTATCCGCTGCTGAATGCCTCGCTTGACGGCAACAACATCATCCACCACAGCGATGTCAATATAGGGATTGCGGTGGCCCTGGAGAACGGACTGATCGTGCCGGTGATCCGCGCCGCCGACGAGAAGAACGTGCTCGGGTTGCAGCGCTCCATCGTGGACCTGGCCACGCGCGCCCGCTCGCGCCAGCTCAAGCCCGACGAGGTGCAGGGCGGGACGTTCTCCATCACCAATTTCGGCAGCTTCGGCAGCCTGATGGGCACGCCCGTGATCAATCAGCCGCAGGTGGCCATCATGGGGGTCGGCACGGTGGACAAGACTCCGGTGGCGATCGACGACGCCATTGCCATCCGCTCCATCTGCCATCTGTCGCTGAGCTTCGACCACCGTCTGATCGATGGCGCGCTGGCGGATCAGTTCATGAGCAAGGTGAAGCAGGTGCTGCAGGACTGGTCGGAAGAGGTGATGTAGGTCAGAGCCGGGCCCAGAGGGCACCCCGTGAGGGAGCGGTTTTAGGGCCACCTACTCGCCGCGAAACCGGTAGAGATCGCGGCTGCTCACGCTCTCACCCATGAGCTTCAGGTACGTGAAGAGCTGATGCTTGTGGTTGATCAGGTGCTCCAGATTGCCGAGCAGTAGCGTCGCCACGGACTCGCCCGCGCTCACGAAAACGGTGGGCAGGAGCCGGCCGAGATCGTGGTCTCCGATGGCCGCAAAGCCTTCGCCGATGCGGGCGGCGTAAATTCCGATTCGCCGGCGGGCTTCGCCGGGCGCGGAGTGGTGATTCACGGGCAGGTTTCGCAATTCGGTGAAGTGGGAGAGACGCTCCGGCGCCGCGGACCACAGCACCGCGCAGATTCCGGCGAGACATTCGAGCAGGTGTCCCAGCAGCACGCCCACCGGCCAGGCGCCTGGGAAGTCCGGAGCCCAGTCCAGGCGATTTTCGGGAACGGCCGCGACCAGGTGATCGGTGCGCTCGATCTGCTCCTCGATCTTGGCCAGCAGCGCGGCACAGAGGGGGTCGGGATTACGCATGCTGCAGCAGCTTCACTGACAGGTCCAATATTCCGGGCTGGACCACGGTGGAATTGAACGTGGCGTAGTCGTGGAACAGGCCGATCAGGACCACCACGATCGATACTACGAGAACCCTCTGGTAGGCCGTCTTCTGGAGCCGTTGCTGCGCGAGGTTCATGAGATACCAGAATCCAATGCCCGCCAGAAGACAGAAGGCGCCGTTTGCCGGGCTGAGGTAGCGGAGGTTTTGCATAAGCGGATAGCCGCTCGCGAAGAAGACGAAGGCGGCGGTGACCAGCAGGGCGCACACGGCGGCGTTCCGGCGGTCGCGAAACACGACGACGGCCGCGCCGGCAGCGGCTAACACCAGCGGAATGGGACCGGTGATCCACAGCAGGTAGACGAACGTATACCACGGACAGGAACTGTACTCCGACATGTAGGCGATGGCTCGTGGTCCCGGGTTGATCGAGAGCTTGAGGGCCGGGACCACCTGCGCGAAGCCTCCCGCCGCGACCACCAACACGCACACGGCGACCACCACCGACGCCAGGCTCCCCCAGACG
>OMOG01000564.1:851-8149 GCA_900290305.1 Candidatus Sulfopaludibacter sp. SbA4 | reverse complement strand
GCGCCGAGAATCCTCTTGCCTTCCCGGCGTGGGCTCTGTAAAATATCCCAATACTTCAGCACTGAGCCGTGTACAGGGTCCAGCCAAACAGATGAACTCTTCGTTCCTGGGCGCGAAACGCCGTGCGCTTTTGCACCCGCATTTCCGGGGCCTGCGCGGGCGCGTTCCCTCGTGCCTGTTCTTTTTGGCGGCGTTGGGATCTGCCGCCGCGCAGACAGTCACCGGCTTCAGTCCCCTCTACGCCGTTCCCGGCGATTCCCCGTTTTCGCTCAACACGTTCGGCAGCGGCTTCAGCTCAGGCATGAAAGTAAACCTGGTTGGACAGCTTGACAACATCACGAATCAACTCACCACCACGTTTGTCAATTCGGGCGAGTTGGATGGATCGGTAACCAGCAGCCTGCTTTCGAGCTCGAACTGCTATTACGTCGAGGTCGGCTCCCAGGCTCCCCAAGAGCTTTTCGTATCGTACAGCGCGGGTTCGTTCAATTTCTCTCCCACATCGGCGTATGCCGGATCGAGCGGGGTACCGATTACGCTGAACGGCAGGGGTTTCACGAGCGGCCTGAGCCTGGCGTGGAAGTTCGGGTCGCTAAGCGGGTCGACTACGATTGTCCCCACCACCTTCGTCAATAGCACACAATTGACCGCTACGATTCCCGCCAATCTGCTCACCACCGCGGGGACGGGCTTCATTGCGGTGGTGGAAAATGCGTTTTTCGATTGCGCCCTGTTCCACGGCTTCACCATCAACCCGTCTACCATTTCGGTGAATCCGCCTTCTTTGACGTTTAGCCTCGTCCAGGGCGGCCCCGATCCGCCTTCTCAATCGCTTTCCGTCGGCAGCAACCCGGCGGGCCTGAGTTTCACTCCCGATACGCAAGTCTGCAATGGAGCCTGCGACTGGCTCACGATAAACCCCTTTGAAACTTCCGTGTCCGCTCCCTCAAGTGTTACTGTCTGGGCTAGCGGTGCACAACTAACAACAGTCTCCACTCCTACTATCCTCAACAAAACCATTTCTCTGACGGCGTCCTCGGCGACCAACAGTCCGATCTCCGTGCCTGTCATGTTGAATGTTCTCCCGACGGCGCTCTCGGTTGTGCAGCCCTCTTTGTCATTCACCACCGCTTATGGTGTGAACCCGGCGTCGCAGTCGCTGACGGTATTAGGTGGGAATGGACCGGTCGATTTTTTCACTGTAGCGCAAACCAACAGCGGTGGTAGCTGGCTCATAGTGACTCCCAACGGTGACGCCGGATATACCCCGGGCAGTCCGGTGGTGTCCATCAATGTTTCGGGACTGAATCCCGGCCCATATACCGGTAGTGTGCGGGTCCACGTTCCTGGCAGCCACGGGGATTTTGCGTCGGTCACGGTGCTGGTCAATCTGACGATAACCCCGGCAGTCACCGTCACCACCAGTCCGGCGGGACTGCAGATTACCGTCGATAACAATACCTTCACTGCTCCCCAAACGTTTCCCTGGGCCGCCGGCAGCATGCACACCATTGCCGTACCTTCTCCGCAAGGCAGCGGCACTTCACGGTCGGCGTTCATGAACTGGAGCGACAGCGGCGCGCTGAGCCACGGTATCACCGTTCCCTTCTCGTTCACCACCACCTACTCTGCGAACTTCAAAACTCAGTATCAGCTCAGCCCCCTCAACACGTCGGTCTCGCCGCCGGGCGCCGGCACCGTTACCGCCAACCCTTCATCCGTGGATGGTTTCTACGATGGCGGCACTCCCGTCCAACTGACCGCCACGGCGAATTCCGGCTATCAGTTCGACCACTGGAGCGGAGACCTGGCCGGCAGCAACAGTTCGCAGCAACTGACCATGAACGCGCCACACAGCGTCACCGCCAACTTCACCACCACCTGCAACTACAGCCTCACTACAAGCAGTGCCAACTTCGGCGCCGCGGCTTCCAACGGCAACACCATTGCAGTCACCACTGCTTTCGTTTGCGGTTGGAGCGCTTCGAGCCCGGTGCCCTGGGTCGTGATCGTCAGCGGCCTCGTCGGCAACGGCAACGGCAACGTAACCTACAACGTCCTGGCCAATCCCAACAGCGGATCGCGCTCCACCACCTTGACGATTGCCGGCCAGACCTTCAACGTCACCCAGGCCGGCGTGGGCTGCCAACTCAGCTTCAATCCGGCGAGCAACTCAGTGGGCGTGAACGGCGGCAACTTCAGCCTGAGCGTGACGCTGGGCGCCGATTGCGCCTGGAGCGCGGTGAGCAACGCCTCGTGGGCCAACATCACCGCCGGCGGCAGCGGTACCGGCAACGGCACGATCAACTACCAGGTGTTCGGCAATCAGTCGTCCAGCGTGCCGCGCACCGGCACCATCACCATTACGGCAGCGGCGGGCGACCAGGTCACGTTCACCATCACCCAAGCGGGAAACGTCTGCACCTACTCCCTGCCGCAGGCCAGCGAGTCGTTTCTCTCCAGCGGGGGTAGCGGCACGTTCGCGGTAGTCGCGCCGCCCGGATGCACCTGGAGTGTGGACAACACCGGCGCGCCCTTCGTGACCATCACCTCCGGCAGCCCCGGATCGGGCAACGGCAGCGTGAACTTCACCGTGCCCCCGACCGCAGCAGCCCGGTCGGGCACGTTGAAAATTGCCGGACAGCCCTTCCTCGTGACTCAATCGGCGCCGGGTAACAATGTGACCTGCGCCGCCAATGCGGCCGCGCCGACGCAAGCCGCCCTGGAGGGGCGCACGGAGTTGCTGGGAGATCTGGTAGTGACCTGCACCGGCTTGAGCAGCCCTACCACCGCCAATATCAACCTGACTCTGAACACCGATGTCACCAACTTACTCATCGGGACCAGCACGATCGACGCGCAACTGGTCACCGGAGGCAACACCCTGAACGGCCAGATCTTGGGTTACACCAACATCGTCTGGACGGGAGTGACAATCGGGCCGGGCAGCGTGCGGATTACCAACGTGCGGGCGGATGCCAGCCTGCTCGCTGCCGGAGGGAATCTGCAGCCCATGGCGGTGACCGGCCAGGTGAGCGTCAACATAGCGGGGCCGGCGCCACTGACTTACACGGCGCAGCCCGCCGCCGGCGCCTGCGGGTTGGCGCCCGCGAACTCCTTGACCATGGCGTGCGCCGTGCCAACGCTGGTCTTCCAGAAAGGGCAGACCGCGTCCCAGGGTGGCGTGCAGTCGCAGATCCCGGCAATCTTTCAGGAAGCGGCAGCCGGACTGTTCAGTAACGGCGCCGCCGGCGGGACGGCCACACGGCTGCGGGCCGTACTAACCAACATACCGGGAACGGTCAGAGTATACGCGCCCCTCGGCCCCCATGAGGGTCAATCGTTGGCGTCGTTGGTCTCGGCCGATGACAATGGGCTGGGCGGATCGGCGCTGGGAGTAAGCCCGGGAGCGCCTTGCAGTTGCGCGCAATTAAGCGTGACCGGAGGAACGGCCATCGCAACATGGGTGGTGAACAGAGGGGACGCGACTGTCGCCATGCAGTATACATTCCCGATGTTCGTGACCACGGCCAGTTCCTCAGACCTGAGCGCCATCCAGATCGCGGGCTCCCTCGCGCCCGTAAGCACCGTCGCCGTGGCGGACCCCACAGCGCCGATCCCACGCTATCGCGATTTCTCGGTTCCGCAGGGGCTGTCTTATCTGCAGATCACCAACGTGGTCGTGATGGTCGAGCGTGATAGCCAGGGCAATCTTTATTTCCTGGCGCAGGCCACCGTTGGCAATAATGCCCCGAGTGGCGCTAACACCGGCGGCGGCTCGTCGGGGGGCTCCCAGGGAACAGTCGGGGGAAACGACCCCAGCGGTCCGTGCACAACGGCGAGCTTCACGCCGCCGCCTCCCGGTCAAAGTACTCAAGTCACCTATACGTGCCCGTATTCATCCACCCCGGGGAGCTTGAACTCCGGCCTCGGCGGCAGTTCGCCACCTGCGGATCCGCAGGGCGCCGGCGCACAGACTCCTCTCCCGGTAACCATCGAACTGGATGCGTTCCCCACGGGAATGGGGTTACAGGTGACCTGCGACACCACCTCGGGTCCTGCCCCCCAAGTTTGCAATTGGAATGCCGGAGAGACTCATACCATCGGCGTGCCGCAGAACATCCAGACGATCTCCCCGGTAGAGCGCGCCGTATTCAACAACTGGAATGGCGACTCCTTCTCCACCCCTCTCCAGGTCGTCGTTTCGTCCAGCACCAGCTATGCGGCGACCTTTACCATTCAGTACCTGCTCAACGCCTCGCCTTTGCCCGCCAACGGCGGTACCGTGACTCCGGCGCCGGCTTCATCCGACGGAAGCGGCTATTTTAACAGCGGCTCGGGTGTGACATTGACCGCGACGGCAAGGACCGGCTTTCAATTCACCGGCTGGACCGTTGATGGATCCCCCAACGCCAGCAGTTCACTGCTACTGACGATGAACGGCGCCCACACGGTCACTGCCAATTTCTCTCCGACGACTCCCAACACCGTCCCGGTGGTTGTCACTTCGGCGCCTACCGGTCTCACGGTGTCGGTCAATGGCTCGGCCTGCACCACCCCGTGCAACCTCAGTTACGCCCCCGGAACGCAGGTGCCGATTTCCGCCGCGACGCAAACTGGCGCGCCCGGCGTCAATTACATTTTTGGTGGCTGGAGCGATGGGATAGTGGCGCCGCATAGCGTCACCATTCCCCAGGCCGGCGGCACTTACATCGCCGCTTTCACCACTCAGTATCAGCTCACGACGGGGGTATCCCCTTCGGCCGGCGGGAGCATTACACTCAGCCCCGCCCCCGGAACCGGCGGCTACTACAATGCCGGGACCCGGGTGCAACTGACTCCGGCGCCCAGCCCAGGCTTCCAATTCAGTAACTGGAGCGGCGATCTGGCGGGCTCTACCGTTTCCCAGCCGATCACCATGAACGGTCCGCACAATGTCACCGCGAATTTCGCGGGAAGTCCGCCGGCCAGCGGCACTCCCTCCGTGGTGAGTGCCCAGCCGGCGTCGGGAAGCGGCGCCAGCCAGAGTTTCACATTCCAGTTCTCGGACTCGGCAGGGGCCCAAGACCTCTCGGTGATGAATGTGCTGATTAATAACGCGCTGGATGGGCGGCAGGCCTGTTACCTGGCGTACGTGATGTCATCCTCGACGCTTTTGCTGGTCGGCGACACGGGAGTAGCGAGCGGGCCGTATGCCGGCTCAGTGACCCTGGGAAATCCCAATACCACCATCCAGAACAGCCAGTGCGCCGTCAACCTGGTATCGGCCAACGTCACCGGTACCGCCCTAAACCTGGTATTGAACGTTGCGTTCACGACGGGATTCGGAGGGAACAAGATTCAATATGCGGCGGCGGGCGACGTGTCCGGCGCGAACACGGGATGGCAGGCGGTGGGCGTGTGGCAACCGCCTTCTACTCCTACGGGCGCCATCGCAGTAGCGAGCGCATCACCGGGACGCGGGGCGGCGCCGGCAGGGACCGCAGAGTCGTTCACATTCACCTGGACCGACACCAGCACCACCAGCAGTATTGGCGTTGTCAACGTTCTGGTCAATAATTTCATCGATGGGCGGAATGCCTGCTACCTGGCTTTCGTGCCATCTGGCTCATTGACGGGTACTCTGTACTTGGTGGACGATGGCGGCGATGCGGGAGGACCGTTTGCAGGCGGCATGGTGCTGCCTGGGAGTACCGGGGCGATTCAAAATAGCCAATGCGTGGTGAGTGCGGCGGGTTCATCGGCAGCGTTCGGCTTTTCCGAGATAACTACCCCCAGTGGCAATATTCCGACCGGAACCAGCCTGACTTTGACACTGAACATCACATTCAAGTCCGCGTTCGCCGGCAACCGCATTCTATTCGTGGCGGGGCGCGATGCCGCGGGGGCCAACAACACCGGCTGGCAGTCGGTGGGAACGTCGATGGTGCAATGAGGTCAGACGGTTGTAGCCTGCCCTGTGGGGCAGGCAATCTTGCCTGCAGCCGCCTTTAGGCGGCTCCTGGAGTTTCTATTTTTTCTACCGCCGGTGGGGCGGTTCAGCCAATCTTTGTGGGACAGGCTGGCATCCGACTGGCAACCGGCCCCCGGCCGGGCTCTTAGTTTGCCCGGCGACCCCTTTCAGACGAAGAACGCGCGGCAGGGTATAATTTCAGGGCGAAGTCGACATGGAAATCCCGCCGAGGTTAGCGATCCTGGTTCACGTCTGCCGGGCGGTGTGCTTCCTTCTGGCGTCCAGCCCCGGCGCCGCGGTGGCCATCTCCCCCGGCCATGCCGAGCTGCTGCAGCAGGGGATACTGGCGGCCTATGAGGCCGGACAGAGATCGGTGGTCGTTCCGGCCGGCGTTTACCAGGTTCCGCGGCAGGCGAACGGACCCCACCTGGATCTGGAGAACCTGACCAATTTCGAGATCGACGCCACCGGCGCCACGTTTGTGTTTCAGGATGTGACGGCCTTGGGCGTCAACTTTGTCAACTGCGACAAGGTCACTTTTCAGGGCGCTACCTTGTATTACGCAACTACTCCTTTCAGCCGGGCGTGATTCAAGCCATCGCCGCGGATGGCTCTTCCTTCGATGTGCAGATCGAACCAGGGTATCCAACCAACCTCGACGATCCCAAATATTACTCCGCCCAACTCATCGGCCACCTCTTTGACAGTACAACCCGTTGGTGGAAGCGGAATGTCATCAGCGGGGACGTCGTGGCTACCAAAACTCAGCGTCTGAGTCCGAATAGCTTCCGGGTGTTCACAAACTCAGCCGGCGCGGCCGCGGTAGGCGACCTGATTGGATTTCGCAGCGGCATCGGAGACCACATGGTGCGCGTGACTTCCTCGTCCCGCATGACCCTCATGAACCTGACCATCTTGAACTCGTCGGAATTTGCGGTGTCGGAAAACCTGGGAGGCGACCTTGGCCCTAACCACTACATTTCCATCACAGTGAAACGCGGCAACCGGCCGGCAGGCGCTGTTACCGATCCCTTGTTTTCCACTAACGCGGACGCGTTCCATAGCCTGGAGACCCGCCACGGACCCGACGTGGAAAACTGTTACTTCGAATCCATGCCGGACGACGGGATTGCCGTTCATGGCTATTTTTCCTGGGTCATGGAGTCGTCCGGCAACACACTGATTGTGAGCAACCCCTATCCATGGATTGGGACCAATTTTGCCGTGGGGGATCCCTTCCGCCTGATTGACGCGAACGACCAGCCTGCCGGAGAAGCGGTTGTCACCGCGGTGTCACCGCTTCCCAATTATCAGAACACCCGCAAGAGCGCTCGCCAAACGGTGT
>OMOG01000564.1:0-841 GCA_900290305.1 Candidatus Sulfopaludibacter sp. SbA4 | reverse complement strand
TCCCAATTATCAGAACACCCGCAAGAGCGCTCGCCAAACGGTGCGCGACTTCACCGTCGGGCCGTACTACCAGATCACGCTGGATCGCGCGTTGACGGCCGGTTTCGATTACCTGGCCAGCAATCCCAACGCGAGCGGAGCCGGATTCCTGCTGCTCAATAACACCATCAAAAACCACCGGGAACGCGGGATGAATCTGAAAGCAGACAATGGCACGGTCGAAGGCAACGTCATCGACGGTAGCACCGTGACCGGAATCCGGGTTGGCCCCGAATTCTACTGGGGCGAAGCCGGTTTCAGCCGCAATCTGACCATCCGCAACAACACCATCGCCAACGTGGGATACTGGGACTCCACGGGAGCGCTTGTGGCCGCCCCGGATCAGGGATTGACGCCGGTGGGAAGTTTTCAGAATATCCTGATCGACGGAAACCTGTTCGAGAACTTTGACATCACGGCCCTGTTCCTCAGCTCCGCCGGCGGAGTAACCGTCAGTAATAACAGCTTCGTAAACTTACAAGACTCGGCTCCTGTCGCCCTCGCCAATTATGGCCAGAATGTTACTCCGGGAACGTTGGTGTTCGTAACGAAGTCCAGCGCTGTCCAATTCCAGGGCAACACGGCCTCGCAGTTGGGACCGTTCAATACGACCTTCGTCGAAGCGGCGCCGGGCGTAACCGTGGAAGGGGTCGCCTATGTCTCTGCCTTAGCCGATTCGACCAACGACTTCTCCGGTACACAAGGAGCTAATAACTGGTCTTACGGATATTTCCCATCCGGCAACGTGAATGCCTTCACGTTACTGCCAACGTATAACCCCCAATTGAACCAATGGCAGCAC
>OMOG01000565.1:7240-20547 GCA_900290305.1 Candidatus Sulfopaludibacter sp. SbA4 | reverse complement strand
CACCTGGAAATACCGGGGGATGTGACCGGAGACGCCTCTCATCCTGGCGACCAGGGTCTTGGCGAAGCCCGCATCGGTGAAGGCATTGATGGCTCCGGCGCGGCCGAAGGTGCTGTTGCTGGCAAAGGTCACGACGTCGGTATTGCCCACGGGACCGGCCGTATGCGTCACCAGCACGCAGGCTTCTCCGTCCTCGGCCAGAAACCCCGGCGGGTCGCGAAACTTGAAGAGACTGGGCTCGCCCGCCTGGGGATGGACCACCAGAAACCCGTCGGCCGTTTCCGTCACCTCCAGCGACGCCGGCAGGCTGGCGAGTTTGTCGCCAAAGAACCGCGGGGGGCCCAGGAACAGCACGTTGGCATCGGCCAACTGCTGCCACTGCAACTGACTGGTGACTGCTGCGCACCACCGAAATGTTCGATTGTTGCGGGCCGAGCCGCTGTCCCAACTGGAACGCGGCGGTCACGTCTCCCACGGCTGCGTAGTAATGCACCGGGCGGCTTTCTAGGTTGCCCAGGGATTTGCGGACGGCGGCAAACTGCGGCGAACGCAACAGGTCGTCCGGCTTTTCGATGGAAAGCTCGCGGTACAGCACCTTGTTCTCGAACTCCAGGAAGAGCGGATTTCCGACCGCGATGATCAGTGGACGGCCGGTGTTCAGGAAGGGTCCCCAGAGCTCCGCGAGTTCGGGAGTCCAGGCCGTGGCGGGCGTGCGGCGCGCGGTCTGCGCGTTGGGCGACTTGAAATAGAACGCCCCCAGCGCCAGCACGAGCACCAGCAAAACCGCCAGGGTCAGCGCCGCCGCGCGCCAGGGGTTTCGGGACGTTCGGGGTTCGGCATCGGGTACAGTTTCCGGAACCTCCTCCGCCGCAGGGAACACGGCTGCCGTACGCGGTTCGCAGATCAGACTGAAGCGTCCTTTCGGCAGATCGACGACGAGGGAATCGTCGCGCCCCTCCTCCCGATAATATTCGGAGAGCTTCTGGCGCAGTCGTCCGATCTGGATGCGGACGGTGGAATCGACGCGGGGATCGTAGCCGGGCGGCTTGGCGAAGGCGTCCACTCCGATGGTGTATTCCTTGAGTTGCTCGGAATCGCCGGCGAGCGAATGGCCGGAGAGGTATTTCAGGAGCCGGCGTGAGGAGGGGGCGTTGCGGAACGTCTTACTTTGCAGGACGCGCTCCACGCAATTCTGAATTGTGTCGCTTCCCCTGGTCACTTGATTGTCATGATAGCACCTGCCAGTAGCCCGGGCTGCTTTGCTGCCGGAGTGCGCGCGGCCTTATTTTTCAATGCATTAAAGGTGCTACCGGCTTGCTAACCGCTGCAAACACCGGGAGCCTTGCAAAATCCGGTGGATCGCGGATACTCTCAAACCACGTAGAGGAGGGTCCGCGTTGAGACTCCGGTTTCCTGTCGTGATCGGGCTCGTGTTATGGGCCACTGCCAACGCTCAGCAGGGCGGCGCGCCGGACAACTCCGGGAACGATCCGGAGCATGCCGTTAAAGTGTCCGACGATATTCTGTGGCATCTGGAACTGGACGACATCGCCGAAGTCCGCACCTTCCGCTACACCGGGCTCCTCCGCGCTTCCGCCCAGGGGAATCCCATGATCCTGTACGGCTACAGCTATATCCCCAAAGCCCTCGACCGCAAACAAAAAGCGCCGCTGATCGTGCTGATCCACGGCGGCGTGCACAGCAATCATATGACCGGCGGCGAGGCCAACGCCGCCACCATCGTGCGGGAACTGATCGGCCAGGGATATGCGGTGGTGGCGCCCGACTATCGGGGCAGCACCGGGTATGGGGCGGCCTACGCCAAGGCTATCGATTACGGCGGCAAGGAAAACGACGACATCCTCGGAGCACGCGATTGGATGCTGGAACGCTATCCGTTTCTGGATGCGGCGCGGGTGGGCCTGGTGGGCTGGAGCCACGGGGGGATGATCGCGCTGTTCAACATCTTCCTGCACCCGGAAGCATACGCCTGCGCTTATGCCGGGGAGCCGGTGGCCGACCTTCTGGAGCGGCGGAAATACCTCAAGTCCATGGTTGGCACCATGGCCGAAAGCGCCGGGGACGCGGCCGCGAAGGATGACGAAGAATACCGGCGCCGGTCGCCCGTGGCCTGGGCGGGGAAGCTCGAAAAACCGCTGTTGGTGCACGGCAATACCAACGATGAGACGGTGCATGTGGTGGAGGTTCAGCACCTGGTCGCAGCGCTGCAGGCGGCGGGCCGGCAGTTTCAGTACAAGATCTACAACGCCGCGCCCGGGGGCCACCATTTCAATCGCATCGATACCCGGCTGGCACGGGATTCGCGCGCCGAGATCTACACGTTTCTGCGGCAATATCTGAGGCCGGCGGCATGGCCGGAGAAGAGTTCCCAGTGAGGAAACGATAGGAACGCCGCGGTTCTGATACAGTGGCAGCGGCGACGAGGAAGGACTTCGATGAAACAACTAGCCCGCTCACTTTTGTTGATGAGTCTCCTGGCGGCGGGAGCCGCCGCGCAGACCACCGGAACCATCACCGGTACGGTCACCGACTCCAGCAAGGCCGTAATGCCCGGGGTGCGCGTGCTGGCTCGCGGCAAAACCGTGGACGTGCAGCGGGAAAGCACCACCAACGGCAGCGGAGATTATGCCCTTCCCTTCCTGCCGCCGGGCGATTACGAAATCGAGTTCAGCCACGATGGGTTCGCCACTGTGATGGAAAAGGCGACCTTGCACGTGACCGAGCGCATCGCCGTGAATGCCACGCTCCAACCATCGTCGGTGAGCGAGCGCGTGGAAGTCTCGGCCGCGGGGGACGTCCTGCAAACCGAGACGGCCGCGCTGGGGCGCGCGGTGGATGGCCGCGCCATCAATCAACTGCCGCTTTCCAGCCGCAACTTCACCCAGTTGCTCTCGCTTTCGCCGGGCACTTCGGGCGCGCTGAACGATGCCACCGCGCTGGGCCGCGGCACCCAGATCATCTCGTCGGGGGGAACGCGCACCACCTCCAACGCCGTTCAGATCGACGGCATCGACGCGTTGAACATCCACACCAACAGCGCCAGTGACAACGGCGTGGGGTCGAATGGAATCCTGGTGCCATCGCCCGAAGCCATCCAGGAATTCAAGGTGCAGACCAGCCTGTACGATGCTCAATCGGGGAGGAGCGGGGGCGCGAACATTGCGCTGGTGACCAAATCGGGGACCGATCAATTGCACGGATCGGCCTTCGAGTTCTTCCGCAACACGGCGCTGAACGCCAACAGTTTCTTCTTCAACAGCACGGGGACGGCGCGGCCGGTGCTCAACCAGAACCAGTTCGGCGGGACGCTGGGCGGGCCGGTGAAGCGCGACAAGACGTTTTTCTTTCTCTCCTACCAGGGCACCCGGCAGGTCAACGGGTATTCGGGTTCGACCTCACTGGCGCTGCCGGCCATCCCGCTGGACCGTTCGGCGGCATCGCTGGGCAAGGCCTTCGCCGGCGCCAAGCCGCAGCACGGCACGGTGACCATCGCGGCCGACGGATCGAGTATTAACCCGGTGGCGCTGGCGCTCCTGAACCTCAAGGGCGCGGACGGCAGCTACGTGATTCCTTCGCCGCAGATTGCCGGGGCGGGGGTGAACTACACCAACTCGCAGGCGGCGCGATTCACCGAAGACCAGGGCATCGCCAATATCGACCACCAGGTGAGCGAGAAGAACCGCCTGACTTTCAAACTGATGATCGGGACCGATCCCACCTATAAGCCGTTCGGCAGCGCCAACATTCCCGGCTTCGGCTCGACGCAGGATTTCAAAGAGGAGATCTACACCCTGGCCGATACTCACATCTTTTCGCCGGCACTGGTGAACGACGCCCGCTTCGGCGTTTCGCGCACCATCGGGACGGTTGTTCCGCAGGACCAGATCCCCATCAGCTCCATCGGCATGCAGCGCTTCAACTCCTCGGAATATAACGATCTGCCGCTGATCACCGTGACCGGCGCGTTCGCCCTGGGGTACGACACCAACGGCGATCAATCGGTGCATCCCACCGCGTATACCTGGCGCGACACCGTCTCTTGGGTGAAGGGGCGGCACCAGATTCGCGGCGGGTTTGAGGCGCGGCGGTACGACGACAACTATTACAGCCGCAATCGCTACCGCGGGTCGCTGAGCATTCAGAGCATGGCGGACTTCCTGCTGGGACTGGCGGGCACGCCGGTGGCGCAGGGCGGCAACGGCAGCACCTCGAGCAACATCAATTCCGCGGACGTGGCCAGTGGAATCCCCGACGGCGCCGATCGCATCACCGACCTGGCGCTGTTCGTCGAAGACGATTGGAAAGTCAGCGGCCGCCTGACATTGAATCTGGGGCTGCGGTGGGAATACCTGGGATGGCCGGTGGATGCCTTCGGGCGGCGGGGGAATTTCGATTATCATTTGTATCAGCCGCCTCCGGACGGCGGGTCGACCAGCGCCGGGTTCGTGCAGAGCAACACGGCGGCCCATCCGCTGCCCGGTTTGCCGCAAGTCAGTCCGACCCTGATCGACCATTCGCCGGACAAGAATTTCGCGCCGCGGGTGGGCTTCGCCTACAAGCTCTCGAATAAACTGGCGCTGCGCGGCGGCTACGGCATTTTCTACGATCAGCTTTCGAATCAGTTGGGCCTGCTGACTTCGCAATCCGCTCCCAACTATCTGCGATCGTCGCTTTCCGGCACGTCGAATGCGGCATCCACGCTGCAAGATCCGTTTCCCAATCTTCCGCTCAGCACCCAGTTTCCCGTCCTGCCGCTGCTGTACGCGCCACCCTACACCAACGACCATCCGGCGCTGGGCCTGAATTCGGTGGATCCCAATCTGCGCACGCCGTACATCCAGCAATGGGCGCTAAATGTGCAATGGGAGGCGGCCAAGGACACGCTGGTGGAAGTGGGCTACGTAGGCACCAAGGGGGTGGCCCTGCCGGACCGGCGCGCCATCGACCAGGCAGTGCTGGCGAGCCCGTCGAACCCGGTGAATGGGATCACTACCAACACCGCGGCCAACGCGGGGCTGCGCGTGCCTTACGAAGGCTTTTCGCCGGAGGGGTTGCTGGCGGAAGAGACGGCGTCGGATTCGCGCTACAACTCCCTGCAGGCGAGCGTCGCGCGGCGCTTCAGTCACGGGCTGCGATTCCTGGTTTCGTACACATTTTCCAAGGCCATGGACGATACGTCCGGAGGCAGCACCACCATCTTCAGCGAAGTCAGCGGCGACGAAGATCACCTGTGGGTCAACAAATCCCCCTCGGATTTCGACCGCACGCACCGGCTGGTAGTGAATGCCGGCTACGAGATTCCGCGCTGGGGCTTTGGGTGGAACCATACGGCGTTCGGCAAGAAGTTCTTCGGCGGCTGGGAGATTTCGGGAGTGGGGATTGTGCAATCCGGCACGCCGTTTTCGATTACCGACAGCTCGGGCGCGGCGTTTTACGGAGTGACCGGCAGCACCGCCAGCTTCGCCCCGGGGGCCACGCTCGAAACCGCGGAGCTTTCCGGGTCCGTGGAAAGCCGGCTGAACGAGTATTTCAATCCGGCGGCCTTCGTGAAAGCCGGCAACTTCTTCGGGAATGCGGGGCGTAACATCCTGCGCGGTCCGCGGCAGCGAAACGTGGACCTGGCGTTGAGCAAGGCAATTCCGATGGGCGATCGATTGCGGGCGGAGTTTCGCGGCGAGCTGTTCAATGCCATGAACATGGTGAACTTCGCGAATCCGAGCGGGGCGATTACCTCGTCGGGGTTTGGGGTGATCAAGAGCATCACGGGGAACCCTCGGATCATGCAGTTCGCTTTGAAGTTGATGTTCTGACGCGCGAAGCCGCGGCAGGTGCAACCGATTCCGCAGTCGATACCTGCGACAGTGTTTTCTCACGGCGCTGGTCGAACGGTGTTCTCGGAGATCGGCCTCTCCCACCACCGGCCACGCCCACGCTTCCCCAACCGACTTCCTGGGAATCTGGCTGGCGAGAAGGGGATTACCGCCAGCTATCGCCTGGCCGACTTGATCACGCCTCCCACAAGCCGTCCAGGGCCAGTTTCCAGAAACGCCGTTTACCGAGCATGTTCGGTCCTTCTGCCAATTACGGCGTTCGGAAACCAAAAGAAATATCGCTAACGCCAGCGAGGTGCACGCCTTCGGCACTGCTCAAAATGGCCATTCTGGGCAGTGGTTTACTAAGCTGACGCCCGCGGACCCCTCGCTCAAGGAGCCATCCACGTACCAGATGATTGCCACCCGGTGTTGTTGCTGCCGTTGATATCACGAGCTGCGAGGAAGAATGTCCGGTTTCCTGAGAACGTGGAGCTGAACGTGGTATTGAGTAGCAGCGATAACGTTTCGCCATCTGCCGAGTACCCAACGCCGACCGATTGGATTGTGCACTGGCTGTTGACCAACGTTGCAGGGTTTCTTTGGGCGCTCGTTCCGGCGAGTAAAGCCGTACCGGCATCATTAACGAGGTAGAGGATGTCAATCGAGGGCACATAGGCCAGGCAGCACGCGTTAGTGGGATTCAAAGAATCGTTCACAAGTATGTTTACTACACCCAAATCCTGCCACCCTTTGGTGTCGCTGAACACGAACGTAAAAATAAGATACGGAGGCTGACCGCTGCCGGAATTGGGGGCCATCCCCAACACCGTTGTCGTTGTTTGACTCGATACCAGATCGATCGTCACGGTGACATTGTCGACATAAGCAGTGGCGGTCACCTCGTACGTCGCCCATAATCCCGCTGCCGCCCAAATGGTCCCGGTTGCGTCCGCGGTGACCTCGGTGATGTAGTTACACTGCTCCCATCCGGAAGAATAGGAGACAGGGCATGAGACCTCNNTCCAAGGTAGGCAATTCTACTCAAAGGGCCACCGTAGATGTTGAATTGCAGGCCCACCCGATACCGGACGCCTGGGCTTACCGCAAACGGCCGGATAATCCAAGCCGTGCCCTCATCATCGCCTCCATCCATGGTGAACTTGACGGAGTGACTCCCATCGAATGCCCTCTCACTTGTCCTTCGGATCGCGGCCGCCCTGTCGACCACCATGCCCGGGTTACTGAAGCATTCGGGATAAAAAGACAACTCAGCGATATGCGCCAACGGATTCGTTGTGCAGGGCAGCTGCGGCCTGGCGACATCGCTCTCCCAGCCCTCCATGTTGTCTTCAAACGAGAAAGTTGCATTCACCTGGCTGAAGAGCGGAATGCAGAGAGCCAGCCCCAATGGTATTGCGCCACAGGGCAGTAGACGAGTCGCACAGAACACAAGGACCTCCTGACGATCTGAATGCTGGGCGCGGCGCTTCCCAAAGGATACCAAATGCGCGGTGCTTTTCTGACACCCGCTCGGCCAACTTCCTGGTATGCGGCGTTTCTGGAGAAAGCTGATCGCGCCGGGATGAAGTCCAGAAGCGCCGTTTTACTGGCATTATCAGAAAGGACGCTGCTTCTTATTCCACGAACCAGCGCGGGCGTCGTCGATTCAGCGCTTCGGTGCCGCGCCTTGGATTCGCGATAGTAGTTGTTTTGCAGATGGTGATTTGCCCGGTCCCCACGTTGTGCCATCCTCAAACACCACCAGATCGATATTGAAGGAGTAGTTGCCCGGCACGCCATACGCCGTGATCGGCACTGGATAGGGTTTTGGCACCTCTTGTTTGGCTCCGGGCGCAAGTGCTACTCCGAGCGACGGCTGTTTATATGTGCTATGGGACCTGTGCGGGCCGACACGCTCACCGCTGGCGGGGTCGGTGAATGTCGTCTCAAAGGCATAACCCTGGATGCCGCGACCAGAGACGTTTTGCACCGTCATGAAAAGACCAGGCCCCTCACTGAAGCCCTGCCACACTTGAGTATCGATTGCAGAAACCTTTCCAGTGACCTCAATTGGGACCGGATCTATGGATGGCGGCTGCGCACTGATGATGGGCAAAAGCGCTAGGACAGTCACGCAGGATCGAAGCATTCTCTGTTTACCTCACTGGCGGAAAGTTTATCATAATGGCGGACTACCGGAGTCGTGGCGGGTTAAGTGGGGTTACCGGAAAATGGCCGGGCCACACCCTTCCGGAACCCTGTAGAAGTCGATCGCGCTCTTGTCGCCACCGACCGGGTTGGGGGTCCGCAAACGGCCTTCTGGGAGTCGCCGATTCCAATCCGCGACGCGGGTCGAAGTGCTACAATTTCGTATATACAAATGGTTTGGGTGTCAACCGCCGGAAGCACGGGCGTCGCATTTGAGACGGCGGCGCGGATCTTCGAAGATCCAAATATCGTTTCGTACCCTCGATCGCGTAGTTGACGAAGAGGAGCGCTGGCATACAATCGGCAGCGCCGGCGGTATCGCGATCATGCTCGTAGTTCACACCAGCGAGGAACAACATGGTGAAGAAGAAATCCGTATCATCCCGGCAAGAAAGGCGAGCCCCCGCGAGCGTGCTCTCTACTACTCCCATCAGTGACAAACAGCGTCGGGAACTGAGGCGACTGGCCGATCTTCCCGATTCGCAGATTGACTTTAACCGATGCGGCTGAACAAAGGCCGCGCGCGTCCGACATTCAGGTCGGCCGTTTTTATAGGCCAATCAAGCAGTTGGTGAGCCTTCGGGTGGATGCCGACGTGCTCAATTGGTTCCGGGGGCGAGGCAAGAAGTATCAGACGTATATGAACGAAGTCCTCCGACGGGAAATGCAAGCGAACGAGCGGGGGCGGTGACAACGTCTGAACCCGGCTCGGCGCCGCAATACGTCAGGCGGAACAGCCCGGATAGGCACAGCCCCGCGATCCGCTCATGATCCTGGAAGCTTGCCGGCTGCGTTGACCGATGCTCTACCGGCCATCGAAAAGTACTTGCCCGCAATCTTCAGGAAGACGGTTGCCGCCGCATTGTCCGGCTTGGCTTTCATTCCAATATCCACCGAGGTCCAATGCCGCGATCGCACTCTCTTGAAAACCACTCCCGGCATCGCGAGGCTCGCCACACAGGCGGGAGCCAAAGACACGCCCAACCCTGCCGCAACCAATCGCAGCACCGTAGGCCACTGTGGCGCATCTTGAACGAAATTTGGACGGAACCCTTCCGCCTCACAGCACGCAACCGTCCGGTCATAAGCGAGTGTGCCCATTGCCCGGGAGAAGAGAACGAATGGCTCATCCTTCAATTCGGCCGGAGAAATCGCGGCCTTCCTTCCCAACTTATGCCGGGACGGGAGCACCGCAACGAACGGCTCGCGCAAGATTGGTTGAATGGTCAGCCCCTCTCGCGCCTCGCCGTCGCGCAGAAACCCAAGATCCAGGGTCCCATCGAGAAGAGAGGGAATCTGCGCCGCTGTCACCAGCTCCCGCAACCGCAAATCCACGTCAGGATTCATACGCCTGTATTCTTCAATGGCTTTCGGCAACGCTGTGAACATGGTGGAACCGCTGAAGCCAACCGTGAGGACGCCCTCCTGCCCGCTCCCCAACCGGCGAGCCATTTCCGAATCGTCGGCCAGCCGGGCCAGGGTAACGCGCGCTCTCTGCGAAAAGAACTGGCCGACTCTGGTCAGTCTTACACCGCGCGTGGTCCGGTCAAACAAGGCGTACCCGAGATTACATTCCAGGTTCTTGATCTGTTGGCTCAACGGCGGCTGCGCCATGCCCAACTTCTCCGCGGCCTTTCCAAAATGCAGCGTATCGCAGACCGCGAGGAAGTAGCGCAAATGCCGGAGTTCGATCTCTCGATTCATATCGAATTCGTCTTAATTATAGACTATTCAGATATTGGACATATCTCACGCGGAGCCTTATGGTTGGTAGTGGAGGCTCAATGCCGCTGTCCGGAAGCCTGGTCGGAAGCAAGGATTCGCGTTGTTACGTGTGCGGCCCGAACAATCCGCTCGGGCTTCGAGTGCCGTTCACCCGGGATGGCGCACAGGGAAGCCAGGCTCGGTATACGGCTCGCCCCGAGCACGCGGGGTGGAACGGAATTCTGCACGGCAGGCTCGGTATACGGCTCGCCCCGAGCACGCGGGGTGGAACGGAATTCTGCACGGCGGCGTCACTTTCGCGTTGATGGATGAAGCCCTCGGCTGGTCGCTCTATTATCAGGATCTCCCGGCGGTGACAGCGCGCGTGGAAACGCGGTTCCACAAGCCCATCGCCGTCGGCGCCAGGCTGATTGTGAAAGCATGGGTGGTGAAACAACGCCGCCGCCTGTTCGAAGCGCATGCGGAAATTCGCGTCGACGGCCCGGAGGCTACCCTGCTTGCGCAAGCCGACGCAACCATGTGCCTCATCGGCCAGAGGATTGAGTTTGAAGCCTCGTCGAACGGAAAGGAGCCGAATCGTGTCTCAGTCTAGCGGCCTCTCCGCTTCCGCAGGCCGGGTGACCATCCGGGAGTTCCAGCCCGGCGATGAGGTGGCATTTCGCAAACTCAATGAGGAATGGATTACGCGCTACTTCCGCCTCGAAGGAAAAGACGAGCAGGCTCTGGCCGATCCCCAATCGAGCATTTTGGCGTCCGGCGGCCGGATCTTCTTCGCGAACATCGAGGACTATTGTGTCGGCTGCTGTTGCCTGCTTAGTTCGGGTGCAAACGAGTTCGAGGTGGCGAAGATGGCGGTCACTGCTTCTTGCCAGGGGAGCGGCATTGGACGCAAATTGCTTCACGCCGCGATAGAAGCGGCCCGTGCGGCCGGTGGACGGCGCCTCTACCTGGAGACGAATCACATCCTCACGCCCGCCATCCGCCTGTATGAGTCAGTCGGATTTAAGCCCGTGCCTCCGGAGCGTATCGTTCCCTCCCCATACGCCAGGGCCGACGTGTACATGGAGATGACTCTGGTTTAGCTACCTGGGGGTGCTTTGTTGCGCGCGGACCGAGTGCGCGGGCTCCAGAAGCAGCACCATGCCCGCGGCTACGAGACTCCCAGCGGCCCCGCGTTTCGAAATCGTCAAGCGGAAATTCATGTCACCACGTCCTTAGGCGGAATTGCCGGGGGATGTTCGCTCGGAATCCCCCCACAATAGAAGCGGCGCAATCGGCCGAAAAAGTCCGTCAGCCCCTGCAACTAAAGAATTCAAGCACTTCGGCCGATATAAAGGGAGAAGGGACAGACGTGCACCGGCGCGATACCGGACGGCCATTTCGTATGCCTCTGCTGGCGCTCCTGCTTTCAGGCGCGCTCGCAGCGCAGCAGCTTAGCCTGCAGCAGTACGGGCAGGCACAGGGGCTGCTGAACCTGGTGGCACAATGCCTGCTGCAAGACCGCACGGGCTTCCTGTGGGTCGGCACACAAGGCGGGCTGTTCCGCTACGACGGCTTCAAGTTTCGCGCCTATTTCGGCGACAGCGGACTCCCTTCGCCCTGGATTGGCAGCCTTCACGAAACCCCCGACGGCACTCTCTGGGTAGCCACCCGGGCCGGCATCGTGCGGCGCGCCGGCGACCGCTTTGAATCGTTCCCGGACTTGGGCGACTACGAGGTCCAGGGCCGTGCCGCCCTCGCCTCCGACGCCCGGGGAACGCTGTTTGTGGGAACCAACAAGGGCCTGCTGGTGGTACCGTCCCCGCCGTCCGGGTCCCAGCCGAAACCTGCGTTCCAGAGCGTCGCGGCGGACACCGGAGCGATCCTCGGCGTGTACGTGGATGCCCGAGGGTCCATCTGGCTCGCCTGCCGCAACCGGATTCTCCGCATCGACCGGGGGAGCCTGTCACCCGACCTCGTCAACGCCAAGGTGGTTTCGTTCGGGCCCGCGGACGGGCTCGACGACGAACCGTGGAGCGCCATCCTGGGAGATTTCGGGGGCAACATCTGGGCCCGCAGCCGGGAGCATCTCGTCATGCTGCCCAAAGGAGCCGGCCGCTTCATCCACAGGGACCAGGGGCTTCCGCCCAGCGGTTCCGATAACAACGTGCTGGCGCTCGATGCTGCCGGGCGCCTGTTTGCGCCTACCGATCTCGGCCTGGCGATTCAAAACGGCGATCGCTGGGACCGGATCGATGCCAGCCGCGGTTTACCGATGAGCTCGGTGGGCGCCTTCCTGCAGGATCGCGAAGGCTCCTACTGGATCGGCATGTCCGGCGGGGGGCTCGCCCGCTGGGTCGGAGCGGGCCAGTGGGAGGCCTGGACGCGCGCCGAAGGGCTGAGCAACGAGACCATCTGGAGCATCCGGCGGGATTCCGCCGGTACTCTCTGGGCCGGCACCGATTACGGCTTGAACTACCAGCCTCGCGGGGAACGTTTCTGGCGCCAATGGAAGGCCGGCGGCCTCGATCGGACCACCGTGCGGGCCCTGGCCCTGGCCCGGGACGGGACCATCTGGATGGGCACCGGCCGCGGCGAGGTGGCCTGCCTCAACCCGCGGACCGGCCAGACCCACCGCTATGGCAAGGAGGCCGGCCTGGCCGGCGACAAAGTCATGAGCATGACTTTCGATGACCAGGACCGCCTGTGGGTTGCCACCCGCGGCGGCCTGTATCGCGCTGCCGGGCCGACTTCTTCCTTGGTCTTTGAAAGCCAATACCCTCCCCAGGGCGGCAAACGCGAGAGCTTCACCCACGTGGTGCGCGCCGCCGGCGGGGCCATTTGGGCCACGGGCTACCTCGGCCTGGCGCGCTTCGAATCCGGCCGCTGGACCCGTTTCACCACGCAGGACGGACTGCTGGGCAACCGCATTTCCTACCTGGCCGAAACCCCCGATGGCGCCGTCTGGATCGCTTACCGCGACGACAAGGGTATCTCCCGGCTGTCCTTCCAGGACGCCCGTCCGTCCCAGCGGAGCCGGCCCAGCGTTTGGAACCTCACCACCAAGGACGGAATCCGCTCGCATCATGCGGTCTTCCTCCGCAGCGACGCGCGCGGGTGGATCTGGTCCGGCACCGACAACGGCGTGGATGTCTTCGACGGACACTCGTGGCGCCACTACGGCCAGGGTGACGGCCTCGTGTGGGCGGACTGCGACGGCGACTCGTTCCTGGCCGACCAGGACGGCAGCGTGTGGATCGGTACCAGCCGCGGCCTCTCGCATTTTCGTCCTCCCGGCGAATCTCCGCCCAGCCGGCCTCCCGCCGCGCTCGTGACCGGCGTTACCTTTGGACGAACGTCCAGGGATCCATCCAGCGCTCTCCAGATCCCTTTCCGCGACCGGTCGATGCAGGTGCATTTCACGGCACTCACCTTCCTGAATGAAAGCGAGGTCCGATTCCGGTACAGGCTGCTGAATCTGGGTGACGATTGGACCGAAACCAGCCAGCGGGAGGTCGACTACCCCGGGCTCGCCTACGGACCCTACACCTTCGAGGTGAC
>OMOG01000565.1:0-7230 GCA_900290305.1 Candidatus Sulfopaludibacter sp. SbA4 | reverse complement strand
CCCTGGTGGCAAACGTGGTGGTTCAAACTGTCGGTGCTGCTGCTGGTACTCGCCGCCGCCTGGCAAATCTGGCGAATCCGGGTGCGCAGCCTGCTCGACCGGCAGCAACGCCTGGAGGCCGCGGTCACCGCCCGCACCAGCGAGCTGGTACGCGAGAAGGCTACCGTGGACAAGCAGAACAGCGAGATCGAGATCCTTCTGCTCCAGGCGCACGAAGCCAGCCGCGCCAAGAGCGCTTTCCTGGCGAACATGAGCCACGAGATCCGCACACCCCTCAACGGCGTCTTCGGAATGACCGAGCTGGTTCTCGCGACCGAGCTCTCGGGAGAGCAGCGCGAGTATCTGGAAACCGCCCGGGATTCCGCGGGCACGCTGCTGGGCATCCTCAACGACGTCCTCGATCTGTCGAAGATCGAGGCCGGCCGCCTGGATTTGGATCCGGCGCCGTTGTCCGTGCGCCAGCTACTCACCGAAAACGTGCGCCTCATCCGGCTGCAGGCCAACCAGAAGCAAGTCGCCGTCGTGTGCGAGGTGGACGACGCAGTCCCTCAGATTCTCGTCGGCGATGCCATCCGGCTGCGCCAGATCCTCCTCAACCTGCTGGGCAACGCCATCAAATTCACCAGCCAGGGAAGCGTGACCATCCGCGTCTCGCTCGATGACCCGCCTTCTCCCCAAGGCGTGCAACTGCATTTCGCGGTTGCGGACACCGGGATCGGCATCCCGGCGGAGAAGCAATCCGTCATCTTCGAGGCCTTCCGCCAGGCGGATAACTCCACCACCAGGCAGTACGGAGGCAGCGGCCTCGGCCTGGCCATCTGCTCCCGCCTGGTCGGCTTGATGTCCGGCCGGATTTGGGTGGAAAGCCAGGTGGGCAAAGGCAGTACATTCCACTTCACGGCACTGTTCCAGCCCGGCCCGGCCGTTTCCGGGGACGCCGCAGACAATGTCGCCAGCCTGGTGCGGGCGGTAGCCGATCCGCCCGATTCGCCTCCCCGCTGCAATCTGGCGATCCTCCTGGCCGAAGACAACCCGGTGAACCAAAAAGTGGCGGCGCGCCTCCTGGAGAATCGCGGCCATCGGGTCACCGTCGCCGCCAACGGACGCGAAGCCGTCTCCTTTGCCTCCGCCAGATCGTTCGACGTCATCCTGATGGATGTCCACATGCCGGAAATGGACGGGTTCGAAGCCACGCAACGCATCCGCGAAGCCGAGCGGGCGTCCGGGAGGCATGTGCCGATCGTCGCCATGACCGCCTGCGCCATGGCAGGTGATCGCGAAAAATGCCTGCAGGCAGGCATGGACGGCTACATCGATAAACCCATCAGCCGCGCCCAGTTGCTGCGCACCGTCGAGCGAATCACGGCACCCGAAACCTCATCGCAGCTCGCGCCGCGCTGAAGCCGGAGCGCTCGTATTCTCCGCCAGCAACCGCTCCACCAGCCGGGTCACGTCGTCCTTCAGTTGTCGATGGAAGTCGCCGCTCGCCAGGCCCGCGAACCCCGCGTGGACGCTGCGCACCCGCCCGTCGCGCCCCAGGAAAAACGTGGTCGGCCACGCGTTCAGGTTCACCGCCTGGGGCATCTTGGCGTTCAACTCCCCGGTCTCGCCGGCCAGCAGCACCGGGTACTCGATTCCATACCGCTGGATGAACGCCCGCACGCGCGTGGGGTCCTTCAACTGTTCGGCATCTTCGAAATCCAGCGCCACGATCTCCAATCCCCGGCTGTGGTACTGGCGGTACAGTTCCACCAGGAACGGCGCCTCGTCGTGACAGTTCGGGCACCAGCTCCCCCCGATCGCCACGATGATCACCTTGCCGGCAAAGCGCGCGTCGCTGTCGGAAACCATGCGCCCGTTCAAGTCGCGAAACCGGAAGTGCAGCGGCTCGGTCGGGTCTTTGACGCTCGTGTGCCGGGAGGGGTCGGTCGGTTCCGGGAGCCCCTTGGCCCGTGCGTCGGCCGACCGCAGCGCCGTCATCTTGCGGCCGTTCTGCACCACCTCCAGGCTT
Organism: Candidatus Sulfopaludibacter sp. SbA4; assembly: GCA_900290305.1. Lineage (GTDB taxonomy): Bacteria > Acidobacteriota > Terriglobia > Bryobacterales > Bryobacteraceae > OMOG01. The sequence continues at coordinate 5,219 of OMOG01000565.1, read as the reverse complement.
CCGTCCTTCTGCGGCGTCACTTCGAACAGGGATGGCCGGGCGCCGTCGAAATGGCTCAGCACGAACTTGCCGTCCCGCCAGGTGCCGGTCAGCGATCCCGTGTCCCCGTCCACCCGCAGGATCGCGGCCGAGACTTCCGGCCCCGATTGCCGCACGATCAATCGCCACGCCGATTCGCCCTTCGAGCTCTCCACCCCGACCTCCCACAGCCCGGCAATCGACGGCACGTCCGTCTCCCCCAGCGTCGCTGGAGCAAAGCGCTTCGCATGGAAGGGGTACGTGCGCCCGTCGCGCACATACGCGCCATCGAGGCTTCCATCCTTCCACGCGGCCTCCAGTTTCGAGCCGTAGTAGTCGAAATTCAACACGAGCGATCCGTTTTCAAACCGCCCGCCGGTCGAGGTGACTTTCTCGTCGCCATTGAAGAAGGAGCCCGCGATCTTCGCCCCCGCACCTGAAAACTCCATGCGGAACGGAATCTCGCTGCCGTTCACTTGAACGGTTGCGTCCCACAGCCCCGCCAGCGATTGCGCCATCATGCACGAGCTGCCGATCAGCGCGACAACAAGGAATCTCCCGGTCATCAGCAATCACCTCATTCTCTATCGACTATAGAGACAACGTTCCGGCATGTCAATCCACACCCGCCACGACCCGGCATATCCGGTCTCGAAGACCGGCCAGTTCGGGACATCGCTCCAGGAGGCCCTGATAGTTTGCCAGGGTCTCCTTCATCAGAAGGTCCCGCCCGCCGCTAGCGCGCCGAGAATCGCCGAACTGGCTCAAGAACGGCTCNNGACGTGTCGGCCCTGACCTCGCCCCACGGTCGGCCGAGTTTCGCCACGTGGCCCGCCAGAAGCCATACTTCCACTTCTTCTCTTGCCGCGCAGCACAGGAGGGTCACTCGCCGTTGGGCGGCTTCCGACTCGAGTCGTTTGAATAGGTCGGAACGGTCGTGACCGTCGGCGTCAGGCAGAAACAAGAGTACGTCAAAGTGCGCGTAACGCTCGACGATATTCGCCATCCTGTCACACGCGTGTTCGAACCCCGAAACTTTAGGATTTGTCAGGACGGTTACGCGGGCATTCGCTTTGCCGCAGTCTTCCAGGATGCGCTCAACCAGTGGCTGGAGAATGGCCCCATTGTACGTGGGGTCTTCCGGAATGACCAGCACTTTGCAGCTCAAATTGCGGTTTCCAACCACCCCTCCGCAAACAGATCGGCCGCCGGCTGCTTGCGTGCCAGTTCCGTGAACCGGGGGATTTCGGACAATGGAGTGATCGTGGAAGCCCCAGTTTCCTCGTCCTTCTTGCAATAGAACGTGGTCTTGTAGTCCTCCTCGGTCAACCACGCCAGAACGAGAGGTGAATGGGACGTCGCCATCACTTGCGGACGTCCGCCCGCCGTACGAGACTTCAAGAGTTCGATCAGCAGCCGCAGTCGCGTAGGATGAATGCCGTTCTCGATTTCCTCGACCAGCAGAGTCTGTGGCATGTCCGGCTGAAAGAAAGCCGCCGCGAGCGCGGCGAAGCGAAGTGTACCGTCGGACAACAGCGGGGCGGGAATACGATGGCCATTTTTCTTAACTGCAAAGAGTGGTTCCCGTAGCGCTCCTTCCATTACCACAACCTTATCCAACTCGGCCGGAGTAAGCTGCTTCAGCCAGGATTCGTAGGCGGCGCGATTCCGTTCGTCACCCAGGATCGACTTGACCAGGCCGGCAAAGTTCTCGCCTCGCTCGCCCATTCTCCCCACCGTTTGGGACGTCGAATAGCCCCGGAGAAACGCGGGTGAGGGATCCAGCAACTGAGTGTCACTCATCAGCCGCGAGCAGGTCTCGATTAATTCAGCATCCTGCTCGGTGCATTGCTTGCTCTTCGCAAATTGCTGCAAGATCGGCCTGGCTAGATCGAAGTCAGCGGTGGGCGCACTCACGTGGAAGATTGGTGCCTCACCAGAACCCAGGGTCTCCATTCGGACCAATGCTCGTTTCGGGAAAATGACGATCTCATATCGCAGATCCGGTTCGAGCGCCGGGCACCGCAGCCGTACCGCAAGGCGAATGAACGCGTTCCCTTCAGCGCTCCACTCCCTGAAAACCGCGTTTTCAATCCCCCCGCGGATCCCCTCCCATACCTCGGTACCGGGCCCCTTGGGCTTCCCATCGAATATCTCCCCAATCGTCAGCCCATACCCAATCCCCTGCAGCACCCTTAGCGCATCAAAAAAATTACTCTTCCCGCTGGCATTCGTCCCGACAAGAATATTCAATCCCCCAAGATCCAGCGACACCTTCTCCAGACTCTTGAACCCGCTGATCTCGATATGCGTGATCACGCCCCGTCCCTTCGCCACACAAACTCGCCGTTCACCACCGTCGCCACCGGCCCGCCCCGGAACGTCCTTCCATGGAACGGTGAATTCCGGCTCCGCGAGTGCGACTCATTCACGTCGTACGTCCAGCTCACTTCCGTGCTGAACACCGTCACGTCCCCCGGCGCCCCCGGCGACAGCGTGCCGCGGCCCAGCCGCACCACCGCGTCGGGGCCCGTCGTGAACAGTTCCACCATGCGATTCAACGTGATCCTGCCCGGCGCCACCAGCTCCTCCAGCGCCAGCGCGATGGCCGTCTCGAGGCCAATAATCCCGAACGGGCACCGCTCGAATTCCTGCATCTTCTCGCTGCCCGGATGCGGCGCGTGGTCCGTCGCAATCGCGCTCACCGTCCCCGCCGCAATCCCGTCCACCACCGCGCCGCGGTCGCACACCGAGCGCAACGGCGGCTTCATCTTGTAATTGCTGTCGTACGCCGCCATCCGGTCGTCACTCAGCGCGAAGTGGTGCGGCGTCGCCTCGCACGTCACCGCCAGCCCGCCGCGTCTCGCGTAATCCACCATGGCCACCGCGTTGCGCGTCGAAATGTGCGCCACGTGGTATCGCGCGCCGGTCAACTGCGCCAGCACCAGGTCGCGCGCCACCATCACGTCTTCCGACGCCGCGGGAATTCCCCGCAGGCCCCACCGCACGGATTGCGCGCCCTCGTGCATGTCGCCGCCCGCGCTCAGGTTGAGATCCTCGCAGTGCTGAATCACCGGCAGGTCGTACGAGCGCGCGAACTCCATGGCGCGCCGCATCACCCGCGCGTTCATCACTGGCAATCCGTCGTCGGAAATCGCGACCGCACCCGCCGCCTTCATGGCCCCGATGGCCGACAGCTCCTCGCCCCCGCTGCCCTTGGTGATGGCGCCGATCGGAAACACGTTCACCACTCCCAGCCGCCGCGCGCGCTCCACAATATAGCTGGTCACCATGGCGCTGTCGTTCACCGGCTTGGTATTGGGCATGCAGCAAACCGAAGTGAACCCGCCCGCCGCCGCCGCGCGCGAGCCGCTCTCGATGGTCTCGGCGTGCTCGAACCCCGGCTCGCGCAGGTGCACGTGCATGTCGATGAAGCCCGGCGCCACGATCATCCCGGTGGCATCGAAGATCTCCGCCTTGGGCGACGCCAGGTTGGGAGCCACTCCTGCAATCCGCCCATCCACAATCAGAACGTCCGCCACGCGGTCGGTCTGCGAAGCCGGGTCGATCACCCGTCCATTCTTGATGACGATCGGCATGCTTTACCTAATCAATGCTTACCCAATCACTCTTTCCAGCACCGCCATGCGCACCGCGATGCCGTTCTCCACCTGGTTCAGGATCACCGACCGCTGGAAATCCGCGACCTCCGAAGACAGCTCGCGGCCCCGGTTGATGGGTCCCGGATGCATCACGATCGCGTCCGGCTTGGCCAGGTCCAGGTGCTCCAGTTGCAAGCCGTAAAACCGGAAGTACTCGCTCGCCGGGAAGGACGCTTCGTGCTGCCGCTCCAGTTGCACGCGCAGCATCATTATCACGTCGGCCTCGCGGATGGCTTCGCGGATGTCCGTGGTGAGGTGGACTCCCGGCGCCAGTTGCGCCAGTTCCACCGGCAACAGCGAAGCCGGCCCGCAGAGCACGATCTCCACCCCGAACTTCGCCAGCAGGTGAACGTTCGACCGCGCCACGCGGCTGTGCGCGATATCCCCGATGATCGCCACCCGCAGTCCTTCGAGCGCCGGGCGGCGGTCGAGAATCGTGCGCGCGTCCAGCAGTGCCTGCGTGGGGTGCTCGTGCGTTCCGTCGCCCGCGTTGATGATCGGCGCCGGCAGATGCCGCGCAAGAAAATGCGGCGCACCCGACGCGGCGTGCCGCATCACAATCGCATCGGGCCGCATCGCCGCCAGCGTGTTCAACGTGTCCACCAGGGATTCGCCCTTCGAAACGCTCGAACCGGAAGCGGTGATGGAAACCGCGTCCGCGCCCAGCCGTTTGGCCGCGATTTCAAAGCTCGTCCGGGTGCGCGTGGAAGCCTCGTAAAACAGGTTCACGATCATCTTCCCGCGCAGTGTGTCCAGTTTCTTCAACGACTGGCTTTGTATGGGCTGGAAATCCTTCGCGCGCGCCAGGATGGTCTCAATCTCGGCGCGGTCCATCTCCTCGATTCCGAGCAGTCCGGCGTGCATCGCTATGCGCTCGCGGCCTTTTCCACCAGGAGTACTTTCTCCACGCTATCGACCTCCTGGAACTTCACTTCGATGATCTCGATATCGGTCGTCTGCACCACCCGCCCGATGAACTTCGCCTCGATGGGCAGCTCGCGGTGCCCGCGATCGATCAGAACCAGCAGTTGCACGCGCGCCGGGCGCCCGTGATCGAACAGCGCATCCAGCGCCGCGCGGATCGTGCGGCCCGTGTACAGCACATCGTCCATCAGGATGATGTCCTTCCCCGCGACCTCGAACTTGATGTCGGTGGCGCTCACCACGGGCTTGGTGTCCACCGTGCTGAGATCGTCGCGGTACAGATTGATGTCCAGAATTCCGACGGGGATTTTGCGGTTTTCCAGCGCTTCGATCTTCCTCGCCAGCCGCTGCGCGAGCGGAACCCCGCGGCGGCGGATGCCGATGAAAGCCAGTTGATCGAGATCCTTCGTTTTCTCCAGGATCTCGTGGGCCAGGCGGACCAGCGTCCGATCGATTTCCGAAGCGCTCATGAGCTGAGCTTTTTCGCGCGTGAGGGACATTAGTGCTCCGAAGGACAGGGTATCACGTGTTCCCGGCCTGGGGCAGGTTTGCGGTTGGCAGGCGAAAGCGCCTGCCCCAGTGTGCCCAGCGATGGGCAGAATCTTGTTGGATGGA
>OMOG01000567.1 GCA_900290305.1 Candidatus Sulfopaludibacter sp. SbA4 | reverse complement strand
ACCACTCCGGGCATGGCTGCCCCTGAAGCGTCGGTTACGTTTCCGATGACGGCGCCGGTATTGACTACCTGGGCGAGTGCAACGGCGGAGAAAACAGTTGCGAACGTCAATCCCCTCGAAGATCGCATCTACGTGGTGCCCCCTTCCGAGAAATGCCTGGGCCTGTTACAGTGTTGTAAAGCGTATATCAAAGTTCCCGTTTCGTCAATAGATTTCAAGGAGGCTTACCCATGTCACCCAAGCCGCTGCCGGAAGTGGTGGTGCGTCCGGCCACCGCAGCGGACGCGCCCGCCTGCGGGCAGATCTGCTATGACGCGTTCAGTACGATCAATCAGGCGCACGGGTTCCCCTGTGATTTCCCCTCGCCGGAGGTCGCCGCCGGCCTGCTCTCCCGGATGTTTTCCAACCCGGGTTTCTATTGTGTAGTCGCCGAAACCGGGGGTCGCATCGCCGGCAGCAATTGCCTCGATGAGCGCTCGATTGTCGCCGGCATCGGCCCCATCACCGTCGACCCGAGCGTGCAAAACCGGCGCATTGGCCGAATCCTCATGCATGCCGTCATGGATCGTGCCCGCCAGCGCGGCGCGCCCGGTATCCGGCTCGTGCAAGCCGCGTTTCACAATCGCTCCCTGTCTCTGTACGAAGGCCTGGGTTTTGACGTTCGCGAGCCGCTCTCCTGCATGCAGGGCCGCACCCGGCAACGGGACGTGTCCGGCTGCACCGTCCGGCCCGCGCAGGCGGCGGACCTGGAAGCCTGCAACGCCCTCTCCCTTCAGGTACACGGCTTCCATCGCGGCGGCGAGTTGGCGCAATCCATCCAGCAAGGCACCGCCATCGTCGTGGAGCGCGACGGCCGCATCACCGGATACGCCACCGCCCTGGCGTTTTTCGGCCATGCCACGGCGGAAACCAACCCCGACTTGCAGGCCATGATCGCGTCCGTCGATTCCTTCGGCGGTCCTGGAATCCTGGTGCCGTCACGGAACAACGCCCTCTTCCGCTGGTGTCTCGCCAACGGGCTGCGCGTCGTCCAGCCCATGACGCTCATGAGCGGGGGTCTCTATAGCGAGCCCGCCGGCGCCTGGCTGCCGTCCATCTTGTTTTGAGCCTGCTTCAGCACCTCCACTCCCTTACGGTCGTGGCTCTGATCGGAGCCGGGCCCAGAGGGCACCCCGTCCCTCGCCTTGGCGAGCAAGGGAGCGGTGTTCGCAGCCGGCGATCTATCGCCGAAACGCCGCCACATGAAACCCTGGCGGCAACTCGGCGTGCGCCAGGTCGAGATCGTCCTTGGCGATCGGGATCGAAACCACGGCCGTATTCGGCGGTGACGGGTAATTGTAGCTGAAAGACACTCGCAGCCCCTGCTGGCCTCCCGGCCTCTCCACCAGGGCGAGCGCGCGCGTGCCGTCCGCGGACGAGCGAAAAATGGTCGCACGTTCCCGGTTGTCGCAAGTGATCAGCGCTTCCCGAACTACCTTCTCCGCTGAGGCGTATATAAGGACCGCGACAATGTGAGGATCCTTCAGCCGGGCGTCGCTTATATCGTCCGGCGGCACGTCGAGGCCGGCGTAGCGCATCGTGAGGAACTCGCGCAAGATCGAGAACCGGAGCAGATCCACATACGTGTCCAGAAGATGCTGGCCGGTACCTATCTTATAGACCGACCACCAACCGGCGTCGGAATCGATGTTGCGATCCACCAACCAAAGTTCGCCTTCCACGGCCTGCGCTCCCACGCCCGGGACTTTCACGGTGTAACGCGGCCTACTCTCGAGATCGGCCCCCAGGGGCCAGGCCTCGATGGTCACCGTGCCATCGACGCCCTTGCCGGTCAGAAGCAAGTTCGAGTGTGTGGCGGTGCGCACCACCAGGTGGGAATCGGGAGGCCGGCCCGGCGCCGGGTCGCCGGTGACGTCATACGTGACGTTGGTGATGTCGACAGTCTCCTCGTCATCCTTCACACTATAGGAAATGGTGGAGGCGGATCGTGCCTGGAACGGTTTCTTGGCGGTCTTGGCCTTTCCCGGTGCCGGCGCCTGGCCCAGCAGCGCCGCGGCCCCCGCCGCCAGAAACGCGCAAACGCGGATGACGTACATCCCAAGATGGTAGCGCAGGCGGGCTACAGGCACACCCTAACTCGCACGAGCCGCAACCAAAGGAAACCGAGTCCACGACGCGGAGGCGCCCGAAACGGGTAAACTCCGCACGCTGAGTAAGACGCGGAGAAAACAGAGGCAAAACCTGAGGACTCAGAGGAAGCAGAGAGCGCTGAGAGAGCCCCGCTTCGGGGCGGGCGAACCTCCGCTCCCTCCGTTATCTCAGGTTTGCCTTCCTCTTTTNNCTCCCCCTACACGTACACCCTCCGCACCCGTGCGCTGATACTGCAAAGAATGTTGTACGAAATGGTCCCCGCCGTACGTGCAATCTGCTGCGCGTCCAGCCGCGCATCGCCTTCCGAGCCCAGCAGCGTCACTTCGTCGCCCGGCCCCAGAGCCGTGGTGTGACTCAGATCGATGGTCGTCAAATCCATGGAGATGGTGCCCAGAATGGCCGTGAGTTTGCCGTCCGCAATCACCTTGCCGCGGTTCGAGAGCCGGTGAAAAATTCCGTCGGCGTATCCCGCTCCCAGAATCCCGATACGCATGGGCCGGGGCGTGCGGAAGGTTCCCCCGTAGCCCACCAGCGCGCCTTCCGGCAGGTCCTTCACCGCCAGCAGCTTGGCCTTCCAGGTGAGCGCCGGCTTCACGTCCAGCAGTTGCGCCGGCGCATCGCCGCGCGCCGGCGACACGTACCCGTAGAGCGCATGCCCGGCCCGTACCATGGTGTGCCAGCCCTCCGTCCGCCCATAGCCGATCGCATTAGTGCTCGAAGTATGCCACAACGCCTTCACTCCGGCCCTCTGCAACTCCCCGCCGATCGCGTGAAAATACGTGAGCTGATCGCTGGTCTGTGTGCTGGTGTAGTCGGTGGCGGAGGCGAAGTGAGTCATCAGGCCTTCCAATTGCGCCTTCCGTGTCTCGGCGAGAGTAGCCAGGATCTCGCCGGCGCTGGCGCGCGTCCCCAATCTGCCCATGCCGGAATCGATCTTGAGATGGTAACGAATCGCTTTGCCCGACGCGACTGCCAGGCGGTCCACCTGGCGGATCTGATCGAGCGAATGCACCACCGGCGTCAGATCGTGCTCCACCACGGCATCGCTTTCGTAAGGGAGGAAGCCGCCCATCACCAGGATGCGCGTCTCGTGAATGCCTTCGCGCCGCAGACCGGCGCCTTCGTCCACGGAGCTGACGGCCAGCCATTTCGCGCCCTGCGCCACCAGCACCCGCGAAACCTCCAGGGCGCCGTGACCGTAGGCGTCGGCCTTCACCACCGAGGCCACCTCGACATCCGGACCTACCACCGAAACGACATTGCGGTAGTTGCGGGCGATCTGGTCGCGCGAGACCAGCACATACGAGCGAAAAGGGGGCACTCTCCATGGTAACGCCGGTGTTCTTGCCGCCGGCCGCACTAGTACTACAAAAAGACCAGCCTACGCTGCGGCGCCGCACCCCTGTGATAGATTGATGAGGACGATCCGGTGCAAGACCAGCCGATCACACTGCTTCTCCAGGACTTGGCCAATGGCGACAAGGGCGCGCTCGACCGCCTCGTCCCGCTCCTTTACGCCGAACTCCGCAAAATCGCGGAAGGATTCCTGCGCCACGAACGGCCGGGCCATACCCTGCAACCCACCGCGCTGGTTAACGAGCTGTACCTCCGCATCCTCGGCCAGCAACAGCCGGATTACCGCAACCGGACGCATTTCCTGGCCGTGGCAGCCAACGTCATGCGCCAGATCCTGGTCGATCACGCCCGCACCAAGTACGCCGCCAAGCGCGGCGGCCTTCAACCCAAACTCGCTCTGGACGAAGCGCTCGACGCCGGTGCCGCTCGCCCCGTGGAAATCATCGCTGTGGACGATGCCCTGCGCGATCTGGAGCGCCTCGACCCGCGCCAGTCGCAATTGGTCGAGTTGCGCTTCTTCGGGGGATTGACCGCGGACGAGTCCGCCGAGGTCCTCCAATTGCCGGTCCATACGGTACGCCGCGAACTCCGCCTGGCCCAGGCCTGGCTGCAATGCGAGCTGGATCGCGGCGGCGCCCCCGCTCCCTGAGTGCAAAAATATGGTCCGCGCCGACCCGCTCGGCGGCACGACCGTCCGGCCCACAGCGCGGCTCTCAGCGCTTCTCCGCCTCCTCCGCAATCTCAGGTTTTGACTTACTCTTTGGTTTCTCTCTCCGCGTCTTCTTCCGCGTGCTCCGCGCCTCCGCGTCAAAGACACGGTTTCCTTTGGCTCCGGCTTCGTCAGGTCAGGGAGTGGTCTTCGGGTGCAGGGTTTTTGACTGAAATACCCTCCCGTTTCCGCATTAACTGGTAGCGCCGGCTTTCACCGGCATGGTGCTTCCATGGAACATTGGCAACAGGTAAAGGAACTCTTCGTGGCCGCGGCGGATCTTCCCCCGGCCGAGCGCGGCCGCTTTCTCGACCAGGCTTGCGCCGGCGACGCCCGCCTGCGCCAGGAACTCGAACGCCTGCTGGACGCCGATGGCAAGAACGGCGAGGCCATCATTTCCGCTATCGAGACGGAGGCCCGCTCGCTGTTCACCATGGAAGGAGTGCTCGGCTCGCGCATCGGCGCCTACCGCATCGTGGACGAGGTCGGTTCCGGCGGCATGGGCGCCGTCTACCTGGCCGTCCGCGATGACGATCAGTACCAGAAGCGCGTCGCCATCAAGCTCATCCGCCGCGGCATGGACACCGCCGACATGCTCGCCCGCTTCCTCCACGAACGCCAGATCCTGGCCAACCTCGAACATCCCCTCATCGCGCGGCTTCTGGATGGAGGCACTTCCCAGGATGGCCGGCCATTTCTGGTAATGGACTACGTCGAGGGCCAGCCGCTCGATGTCTACTGCCGCGATCGCGATCTGGACATCCACGCCCGCTGCCGCCTCTTTCTGAAGGTCTGCGAAGCGGTATCGTACGCCCACCGCAGCCTGGTGGTGCATCGCGACCTGAAGCCCGGGAATATCCTGGTAACCCTGGACGGTTCGCCGAAACTGCTCGACTTCGGCGTGGCCAAGCTGCTTGACGCCGACACAGGCGCCGGCCGCACCATGGCCGCCCTCCGTCCCATGACCCCCGACTACGCCAGCCCCGAGCAGATCCGCGGAGACCCCATCACCACCGCTACCGACGTATACTCGCTGGGCGCAATACTCTACGAGCTGCTCTCCGGGGTGCGCGCCCACCGTTTCCCGAGCTACGGCTTGCGCGAAGTGGAGCGCGTCATCTGCGAGACCGATCCGCCGCGCCTGAGCGAGGCGGCGCCCGAGGCCGCGCCCCACCGTCGGCAGCAGCTTCAGGGCGACCTAGAAGCCATCGTCTCCAAGGCTATGCGCAAGGAGCCGGCATCGCGCTACACCACCGTGGACCAACTGTCCGCGGACGTAGAGCGCTACCTGAATGGGTGGCCCGTAAGCGCGCGTCAGGGCAACGTCGCTTACCGCGCCCGCAAGTTCGTGCGCCGGAACCGCATGGCCATCGCCGCCGCCGCCCTCTTGGCCTGCGCGTTGATCGGTGGAACCACCGCCGCCACCATCCAGGCCCGGCGCGCGGCCCGCGAACAGGCCCGCGCCGAGATCCAGCGCCGGCTTGCGTTGGAAAGTGAAGCGCGCGCCCAGGCCAGCCGCCAGGAAGCTGAACGCCAGGCCGCCGAGGCCCAGCGCCAGAGCGCCCTCGCCGAGGCCCAGAGCCGCCAGGCCGACCTCGAGCGCATCGCCGCCGATACCCAGCGCCAGATCGCCGACCGCCGCTTCGAGCAGGTGCGCCAACTCTCCGGCAAGTTTCTGCTCGATTTCCACGATGCCATCGCCAAGCTGCCCGGCGCCACGGCTGCCCGCAAGATGGTCGTCGAGACCGGCCTGAAATACTACGACACTCTGGTCGAGGAAGCGCACGGCAACCGCGATCTGATCGAGGAGGTCGCGCGCGGGTACGTCCGCCTTGGCGATGCGCAGGGCAACCCGTACTACGCCAATCTGGGCGACATTTCCGGGGCGCTTGCCAGCTATCGAAAAGCCGTCGCGCTGCGCCAGAAGATCTCCGACCCTTCACCCAGGTTCCTGATGGACGGAATCAACGCCAACATCCGCATCGCCCAGGTCCTCACGGTGCAGGGTGACATGGCGGGCGCCGATCGCACCTTGCGCGAGACCTTGCGCATGGGCCAGCAAGGTCCAGCCACGGGGGAATACGTGGTGCGCAATGCTCTCGCCCACGCCTATGACGCCCACGCCGATCTCCTGGCCCGGATGGGGGACGAAAACCAAGCCATCGAGCAGGACCTGAAACTGCTCGATCTGGCGACCCAGCTCGCCCGCGAGAATCGCAACCGGGTCGCCGACCGGGGCCTCCTGAGCCTCGCTCACAGCAAGCTGGGAGACAACTATATCCGCGTCGAGCGGGGCCGGGAAGCGCTCCAGCATCTCCGCGCCGCGCTCGCCATCGACGAACAGTTCGCCGCCGAAGACCCCGACAGCAATCCCCGCCGCCGCAAGGTGTACATCGACAACGTCCTGCTCGGATACCTGTTCAGCACCCACTCGGGAAAACAGCTCGTGGAACCTGACGAAGCGCGCCGGGTCATGACCGTCGCCACCGGCCTGGCCGATCGCATGCTGGCCGCCGACCCCAACAACAACACCGCCCTGCTGGACGTGATGGGCGCCGAGTCCGTGTTCGGCGATTGGTTGCACGGCCGCGGGGAAACCGAGGCCGCGTTGATCCATATGCGCAAGGCGCTCGACGCAGCCGAACGGCATGCCGCCATCGGTCCGCCGACTTTTGACAAGAACGACGCCCTGGTAGAGGCCCATCACCGTCTGGGAATGTTTCTGACCGCCGCCGGCCGGCCGGAGGAAGCGCTCGATCATTTCACCAGGGCCGGGGAATATCTGGATCGCATGGGAAAACAGAGCCCGGGTGTGCCGCGGCTCGGCACGCGCAAAGCCGAAATCCTGTCTGGAAAATCCAGGCTCTACGCCAGCCAGAAGAATTGGAAAGACGCGGCCGCCTCCCTTACCGCCGCCATTGCCGTGTTCGACGACCTCCGCAAGCACGATCCGAAGAACGAAGCGTACCTCATCGAACAGCCCGACCTGTATGAACGGCTCGCGGACTGCCGCGCCGCCACCGGCGAGTCGAGCGACGCCCTCCAAGCGATCCAAACCGCCCTCGCCCGTTTCGACGAAATCGCCTCCAGCCGCCCTCTGCTGGCCGAAGAGGAACAGAAGCGGACCGAGGCCCAATCGAAATTAGCCGCCTGGGCTCATTCAGAGCCGCGACCGTGACTCGCCCTTGGCGAGCGTGGAAGCGGTCCTACCGCACCGGTAACGGAACGAACTTCTCCGCACACGCATTCGGCGTCCCCGTCACCGGAGCCCCCTTCACCGTGACGTCCGTGCCCGCCAGGTGCAGATTCACAAAACCCGGGCCGAAGTTCAGCGCCGCATGTTCGGCCAGCACCTTCGTGTCCTGCGGCTTGTCGAAATACACGTTGTCGAAAGTCATTCCCAATCGGTGCTTTTCATCGTATCCCTGCAGCGTAATCCTGCCGCCCGTCAGCACCCGCACGTCGCGCAGCACGATTCCCGTAAACTCCGGCAGCTTGTCGCCGCTCTTGCCGTAGTGCGCGTAGTCGGAATCCATGTAGATCGGATATTTCGTGTCGCGGATGCACACGTCGCTGTATTCAATGTCGTGCACCAGCCCGCCCTTACCGGAATTCGATTTGATGCGGATGCCGTTGTCGGCGCCGTCAATCGACAGGTCCGAAACGCGAATCGTATCGGCCCCGCCGTTGGTCTCGCTGCCGATCGACATCCCGTGCCCCGCGTAGAAATGGTTGTGCGCGATGGTCATGTGCGAGCAGTGCCCGCCCGCCTTGATCGCGACGTTATCGTCACCCGTGGAAATAAAGCAGTGGGTGATGGTCACGTTGGTGGCGGCCGAGGGGTCGATGCCGTCCGTATTGCGCCCGGTCTTGGGCGTGTCGATAATCACCCCCCATGCCGTAAATCCGCTCCCCGCCGAGTAGACCACGTGGAAATTGCCCGAATTCTTTAGCGTCACCCGGTACAGCGTGAAATCGTCGGAGTGAGCCACCACGATCAGCCGCGGACAATTCTGACTTCCGCCGGCGCGCGCCTGCTCGGCCAGATCCCACCAGGAGACGTCTTTCCCGGTGATCTTCGCCCACCCCCGGCCGTCGATCGTGCCATCCCCCATCACCGCCGAATGGGGGGCGTTGTCGCCGTTGATCAGCGCCCTGCATCCGTGGCCCCGCTGGTCCACGATGCCGCAACTGCCCGGACGCAATTCGTAGTCCTTCGGATTGCGCGAGCCGAACAGAATCGCCTTGGTATTGATGTGCAGCGTGACGCCCGCCCGCAGGTTGAGCGGCCCCGAGAGGAAGGCATTGTGCGCGCCATCCGGCTTCAGTTCCACGCTCTGGCCCTTCGCGCAGCCGTCCAGCGCCTTCTGGATGCGTCCGGTGTCCGGCTTGGCCTCGTCGGCGGCGGCTAGCGTCTTGTTGCTGTCCACCGCCGTCAGGTTGGCGCTCAGCACCGCGCAACTCCGCGGAATCGCCGGTTCCGTGACATTCCGCGTGTCCTGCGCCATGGCTCCTGTCACCACTAACCAACCTACGATAATCTTCAATACTGTCTCGCACCAAACCGTGGCGCACGCACTCCTGCGTGCCGCGTCGACACTCGTGTCGACGCTTGGCGGCGGCACCCAAATCTCACCCATCTTCACCCCTCCAAAAACAACGGCTTGATATGCCGTTCAAACAAATTCTCCGTCACATTCCGCGAGATCGACTCCTCGCACCGCTCCAGCATGCTCAAGTACCGGTCGCCCATCTTGGCAGCCTCCTTATATCCCACGTGCAACAGTTGCCGCACATTCGGATTGAACCCCGGATTGCTCCGATCGTGCCGCACCGCCGACGTGTACTGTTCCGCCGTCCACCCCGCCACCTCCGCCGGCGCAGGCAGCCGGGAATAGTCGATGTCGATCACCGCCGCGTACGGTTCGCACAGAGCGTCGCGGTGCCCGAACGCGTTGCCGTAGATTTCCTTGGCCAGGTCCAGCCCCGCGCCGCCCGCCTCCGCCAGCCCGATCAACTCCTCGAGCCACGTCGTGCCGGCCGTCTTGAGATGCACGCCCGCCTGGTGTTTGCCGAGCGCCCGCCGGATGGGAGCGTAGATCGAAAACTTGTCGCTCCCC